>JAICMO010000042.1 GCA_025929185.1 Pseudolabrys sp. | reverse complement strand
CCGAGGAGGAAGAAGTCCACGTCGTTCGGCGGCAACGTATTGTCCGACGGCGTAGCGATCACGTCGCCGGGCCGCGCCGGCCGGATAAGGTGCGGCGTCACGATGATGACGAGGTCGGTCTCGTTCTTCTGGTAAGATTTGCTCGAGAACAGGGCCCCGAGCACCGGCACGCTGCCGATCCACGGCAGTTGATCGATGTCGTTTTGGGTGTTGTTTTGCAACAAGCCGCCGATTGCGAAGCTCTGGCCGTCGCGCAGCTCTATGGTGGTCGAGGCGCGGCGCACCGTCAGCGCGGGCACGTTGATGCCGCCGGCGACGGTCACCGAATGCGTCTTGTCGATCTGGCTCACTTCCGGCTCGATCTTGAGATTGATGACGCCGCCGTTGAGGACGGTTGGCGTAAACGCCAGACCGACACCGTACTTCTTGTAATCGACGGAGATTTGCCCGAATGAGCCTGAGACCGGGATCGGATATTCGCCGCCTGCGAGGAAGCTCGCCGTATCGCCCGAGAGCGCGACGAGGTTGGGTTCGGCGAGGCTGCGCGCGACGCCCTTCTGCTCAAGCGCGTTGATCAGCATGTCGGTGGTCGCGCCGCCGCCCACCAGCCTCGCAATCGCGAAGCCGAACGGAGACGCCCCGGAGAGAACGCCTGCCGCGGCTTCGGTTGCAGGGGTAACCGGCAGGATCGGCGTCTGATTGCCGATATTGATGATGCTGTTGCCGCCGAAGCGATTCCACTGAAAGCCCAGGTCGCGGCCGGCGTTGCGCGACAACTCGATGAAGCGCACCTCGAGCATCACCTGCTGAGGCTGAAGCACCGACACCGTGTTGATGATCTCCGGGCCGAACTGGCGCGCGATAGTCACCGCTTTGTCGAGCGTTACGGCATCGGGCACTTCCCCCGAGAGCATAATCCGGCCGTTCACAGTGGACGCCTTCATGTGCGAACCGGGAAAGCGCCGGCTCAGTTCGTTCGTGAGCCGGGTGATGTCGTAGGTGACTTCGATGTCGAAAATGCCGACGAGCCTCTTATTATCGGAATAAACCGAAACGCGCGTCGTGCCGATCTTCTTGCCGAGGATCGACAGGCTATGGTCGGTGAGCGGATTGACGTCGGCAACGGTCGGATCGCCGACCGTGACGTCGACGAAGCTGGTGTCGGTGCGCACATCCTGCGACTTGCCGATAGTGACCGACACCATCACGGTTCTTTCGGCGCCGGCTATTTGAATGGCTCGCTGCTGCGCATGCGCATCACCGAGCAAGCACAACAACGTGGCCGCGAGCGCCACGGCCATCGAGATCGCCAGGTCGCGCAGCCAGTTGCCCGCTTTTGCGGTCACGTCAGCACGCCGCACCGAAAAGCCTGCGGCAAATTCATCGTTGGTAATCACAAGTCCCTCCCCACCCTGCTTGTCTTAAGGCCGCGATCAGCGGGCCGCTTGCCTTTGCTCTGTCAAAGCCGATTCCCCATTCGGCCGTTCGACGGGAACGCTGTATTGCTGCTTCGACGATGGCCGCGTGACTGTCACGGTCGTCGTTTCACTTTTGCCCGACCCGAACAGATCGCCGATGGTCAAATCCTTGAGCGTGATCTTGTGGGTCTTTTCTTCCTTGGATTCGCCCGCCTTGCGCAGCAGCAGCGACAGGCTGCCGACCGACGACGCAAGCCACACCTTCTGCGCATCGACGGTGTCGACTTCGAGTGTCACCGACTTGGCGACCGCCGCTTTGGCGGCGCGCTCATCGGCGCTCTGGTCGACCGCCAGCACGCGCGCGTTTTGCAGCACGACCTCGGTGCTCGCCTGGCCTTTGTCGATTTGACGGGTCAGCACAACATCCACGCGGTCGCCGGGAAGGACGAAGCCGCCGACGCCCTCGACGTCGTTGACGCGAATGGTGACCGCCCGCATGCCCGGTCGCACCAGAGCGGAGAGCGTCGCGCGCTGGCCGGGTCCGGTAATTTTAAGCGCAAGCACCGGCTCGTTCGGCTCGATGGCCGCGAGCACGACTCGGCGCCCGCCCTGCATCAGGTCGGAAATCTTCGCGAAAGCACCGGAGGGCAACGCATTGCCGGGCCATGGTATTTCCTTGAGCAGCGACGGATTGAGTTCGGCGCCGAAGCGCAGCGGCTTTTTGGCAACGACGATGGTTTGCGTCGCGACCTGCTTTTGATTCGCTTCCAGGCTCTTCGCCCGCATATCGGCCTGGTTGTTCAACCACACCTGCGCGATGAACACGGCGAGCAGGCCGAAAACGAGAGCGAAGCCAATCATCACGATGGTGCTTGCACGCACGGGCATTTTTCCGTTTGACGCGGTCCAAATTCGTGCGGCGAGTATATGGACTTGGGGAGTATTCAATTCGTGAAATACTGGACGCCTCTCTTTGTATGCTGAAAAACCGCTGAATTCCTATTGTTTATGATTGGTGTGTGGGATCGGATAAACTTTAAGATAACCATAACCGCATTCTGTAATACTTAACTCAATTGTACCGCATCGTAAGGAAGGATTCAGCCTAATGTTTCGCCACCCTCTGAAGATAAAGGACGATCACCGCGACGAGGGTACGAGCCGCTGCCGTGGGCAGGCTGATGAGGGTGCCGATCCGTAAACAAGCGTGCGCCCAACATTGCCGACCTCTTGCCGTTGCGGCAACATACGTCGACACCCGACCTACGGATTTGGCCTTGCCAACCGGCAGGCCGAACGATTCCCAGGAGATTTAACCGATGTCGAATCCACGCTTTATGTACGTGGGCCCGAGAACCGGCGTGAAAATGATGCCTTTGGCCGCGTCTTGCCTTGCAGCGCCTATTTCGCAGGTCGTCGCGTGAGTACGCAGCAAGCGGCGGCCGCCCTTCGCACGCAAGCCGGCCGGCCGGCAGTCTTGGGTGAGCCGCGGATTCGCATCCAAGGTCTCGGCAAGCGCTACGGCTCGCTCGAAGTATTCCGCAATATCGACTTCGACGTCGGCGCGCGAGAAATTGTCGCCATTGTCGGCCCTTCCGGCTGCGGCAAGACAACATTGCTGCGCTGCGTGGACGGTCTCATTCCGGTCGACGCGGGCGAGATTTGGGTCGGGCAAGAACGCGTGACCGAGCCGACGGCCGGCGTCGCCATGGTCTTCCAGCATTTCGGTCTTTTCCCCTGGAAGACGGTGTTCGACAACGTGGCTTACGGACTGCGCATGGCCGGTGCGCCGAAAGCCGAAATCGAGCGCAAGGTGCCGGAGTTCATCAAGCTCGTCGGCCTCTCCGGATTCGAGAAGGCCTTCCCCTATCAGATGTCCGGCGGCATGCAGCAGCGCTGCGGCCTGGCGCGCGCGCTCGCGGTTGAGCCCAACGTTCTGCTGATGGATGAGCCGTTTGCAGCCGTCGACGCGCAGACGCGCGAGATTCTGCAATTCGAGTTGCTGCGCATCTGGGAAGAGCGCCCGACCGCCATGATCTTCGTCACGCACTCGATCGAAGAAGCGGTCCTGCTCGGCCATCGCGTGATCGTGCTCAAAGGCAGGCCGTCGAGCATCCACGAGACGATCGATATCGACCTGCCGGAGCCGCGCACAAGAGCGACGCTGCGCGAGCCGCGGTTCGCGGAATTCCGCGAGCGCGTCTGGAGCACGCTGATGCGCGAAGCGCGCGAGGCCGAATTCCACCTCGAACGATAGAACGATAGATAAAGCCATAGACGAAGGGAGGATTCAATGTCCGGCAAGTTCGCAAGACTTTTGATGGGTGCCGCCATCACAATGCTGATGGCCGCCGCAGGCGGCAGCCCCGCCGCCGCGCAGGGCAAGAAGCTCGTGCTCGCGCTGCCCGGCATTCCGCCGATCTTTTCGGTGATGATCGGCTATGTCGCCGAGAAGCAGGGCTTCTTCAAGAAATATAGCGCCAACGTCGAAATCCGGCCGTTCGACAACGGCACGGCCGCCGCGCGCGCGGTGATCGCTGGCGACGTCGACATGTCATGGTCGCCGACCCCGCCGGTCATCAATCAGATTTCCAATGCCGGCGTGCCGCTGGTGGCGATCTACGGCATGCCGAACCCGGATTGGGTGCTGGGCACGACCGACGAAGGCAAGACCTGCAAGGACGTCGTTGGGCAGGATGTCGGCGTGGATTCAATCAACGGTGCGCGCTCGATCGCGCTGCGCTCGATGCTGACCGGTTGCCCGGGCGTCAAGGTCAGCGATGTCAAGCAGGTCGCGCTCGGCTCGAGCTCCGGCACCGCGATGATCGCCGGGCGATTGCATTACGCGGTGCTGCATCTCGACGATCTCGCCGCGATCGAGAACCAGGGCAAGAAGCTCCATGTCCTGCTCGCGATGAAGAACACAAACCCGACCAGCCACTATCTGATGCTGGTGGTGCGCAAGGACAATCTGGCCAAAAATCGCGACGCCTTCGTGCGCGCCCTGGCCGGGATGATCGATGCGGCGCATTTCATGAACGATCCGAAAAACGCCGATACCGTCGCCCAAACCGCGACCATCACCGGCCATAACAAGGACGTCTGCAAGGCAGCGCTGAAGCAGTTTCTCGCCATCGATTTCTGGGCGCAGAAAGACGACGGCTTGCCGCGCAAGAAGCTCGAGGCGACCGCCAAGGTGATGAAGAAGATCGGCGCGATCAAGCCCGACAAGCAGCCGGTGACGTTTGAGCAACTCGTCGATCCGACCGTCTGGAAAGACGCCAACGCGATGGTGAAGTAAGAACATCGTTGTCACGCGTATAAGCTTAGAGCCGTCACCCTGAGGTGGCCGCCAAGGCGGCCCTCGAAGGGCGGCGGCTGGGGCCGTTCATCCTTCGAGGCGCGCCTTTGGCGCGCGCCTCAGGATGACGGTGACAGGTTGTCACTCTTTCCACTGGATTAGTTCAGTGCTCACCAACTACCTCCGCCGCCGGGCGCCGTTCTGGGTCAGCATCGCAGTCGGCATCGCGCTGTGGGAGATCGCCGGGCGCAACACCAGCGCCGCGTTCATGGTGCCGTTCTCGGAAACGCTGGTACGACTCTGGCAAGTCACGGTGCACGGCGACTTCATCGCTCAGTTGATCGATTCGGGCCAACTGTTCCTGGCCGGCTTTGTGCTTGCGCTCGTGGTCGGGCTGCCGCTCGGCATGCTGCTCGCGCGCGTGCGCGTGCTGCGCGTGGGCATCGAGCCTTACATCATGATCATCTACGCCACGCCGCTCGTGGCGTTGATCCCCTTCATCCTCTCCATCATGGGCTTCGGCTTCGCGCCCAAGGTGCTGGTGGTTTTTCTGTTCGCGATTTTTCCGGTGATTTACAACACCGTCGAAGGCGCGCGCAGCATCAAGCCGGAATTGATCGAGGTCGCGCAATCGTTCCGCTCGAATGAGTGGGCGCTATGGCGCGAAGTGATGCTGCCTTACACGCTGCCCTATTCCATGACCGGCGTCCGCCAGGCGATCGGCCGCGCGCTGGTCGGCATGATCGCGGCGGAATTTTTCTTGAGTTCCACGGGCGTCGGCCAGTTCATCATGGGCGCCTCGCAGAATTTCGATACCGCCGGCGTGTTCGCCTCGATTTTCGTGATCGGATTGATCGGCGTGGGGCTGATGCGGCTCGGATTGAAAATCGAGCGTCACTTTGCGCGCTGGAGACAATAGGCGATGGCGAATTCTAGCATCGGCGTTTCTGCGCCGGCCGTGCTTGCGCCGAAGCCCTCGCGCTGGGCCGGCCGTTTCACCGGCACGTTCATCCCGCGCGCAATCACGGGCATCGTGCTGCTGATCGTATGGGAAGTCGTGGTGCGCTCGTTCGCGCCGGCTTTCGTAGCCAAGCCGACGACCGTGGTGCTTGCGATCCCGCACGTCATCACCGATCCCAAATTTCTGACCGCGACCGGCGTCACGCTGGCCGCGGTCGCCGAGGGCCTCGTCATCGCGTTGATCTTCGGCACGATCATCGGCCTGCTGATCGGCCGCAGCGCGGCGTTCGATCGCGCGATCCGGCATTACGTCAACGGCTTCTATGCCATGCCGATGATCATCGTGCTGCCGCTGTTTTCGCTGTGGTTCGGCTATTCGGGAGCCACCCGCATCGCGACAATTATTTTTGCGGCGATCTTTTCCATTATCGTCAACGTGTCCGACGGCGCCCGTGCGGTGCCGCGCGATTTCCTAGAAGTGGCGCGCTCATTCCGCTCCGATCGCCTGCGCATGCTGACGGAAATCGTGCTGCCTTCGTCGATGCCTTACCTGCTTGCCGGCGCCCGCCTTGCCGCCGGGCGCGCGCTAATCGGCGCCGTGGTTGCCGAATTCTTCCTGTCGGTCGGCGGTCTCGGCTATTACATTCTCTATAATTCGCGCTCCTACCACCACAACGAGGCCTTTGTCGGCGTCGTGTTGCTGGCCGCTTTCGGCATCGGCATCGATTTCCTGGTCAACTGGTCGACGCGTTATTTCATGCCCTGGTATCGCCGCGACGAGCAGACGAACTGATCTCGCAAACTCACGAAAAGGAACGGTCCATGTCATCCGATCCGAGGGTGAAGGCCGCCACGTCGCATTGGGCGGCGCGCTTTGTCGCCAACGGCGTCGCGCTCGCCGATTTCGAGGACGTGACCCGCTCGCTCGAAAGCTACGACGACTGGTGCCGGGCATGGTCGGCGCGCGCGGCGCAGCATGAGCAGATCGGCCGCGAGGCGCTGGAGCGGAAGAAATGGCTCACCGCCGGCGAATGCCTCCAGCGCGCGGGCGTCTACTATCACTTCGCCGCGTTCCTGTTCGTGCATGACGTGCCGCAAATGAAGGTCGCGCACATGAAGGGCGTCGCCTGCCGGCAGGCTGCACTGCCGCATTTGCGTCCACCCGGCGAACGAGTCACGATTTCATACCAAGGCAAGACGCTTGCCGGCATTCTGCGCAAGCCGGCCGGCGCCGATAAGCCGCCGGTCATGATGATGGCGGTCGGACTCGATTCCACAAAAGAAGAAACCGAGGCCTACGAGCGGCCGTTTCTCGACCGCGGCATTGCGACGCTCGTCTTCGAAGGGCCCGGCCAGGGCGAAGCGCAATACGATTTCGCCATCCGCGGCGACTATGAAGCGCCCGTCGGCGCGGTTATCGACTACATCGAGACGCGGCGCGATCTCGACACCGCGCGCATCGGCATGTGGGGCGTGAGCCTCGGCGGCTATTACGCGCCGCGCGCCGCCGCGCACGACAAGCGAATCAAGGCGTGCATCGCGCTCGGCGGCCCGTTCAATTTCGGCGCCGCATGGGACGGCCTGCCCGATCTCACCCGCGAAGCCTTCCGCGTGCGCAGCCATTGCAAGACGCAAGACGAGGCGCGCAAGAATGCTGCGACGTTGTCACTCGAAGGCGTCGCGCAGAAGATCACGTGTCCGATTTTCATCGTGAACGGCCGGCACGACCGCATCGTGCCGGCAGCCGATGCCGAGCGGCTGGCGCGCGAGGTGAAAGGCCCGGTCGAGCTGATGATGATCGAGGACGGCAATCACATCGCAAACAATCGCGGCTATCGCTGGCGCTCGCAAAGCGCCGACTGGATGGCGAAGCAGTTGAGGTAGCTATCGCGTCTACCCCATTGTCACGCCCGCCTTCGCGGGCATGACGGTCACATCTGTTGCTTCGGCAGCGCCACGATCATATCGAGCTCGACGCGCGCGCCGGGCGACGACAGCTGATTGATGCACACGGTCGTGCTCGCCGGCCGCCAGTCGCCGAAATATTTGTTCATGGTCGCATGCATTTTGTCGGCGTCGCGAAAGTCGGTGAGATACTTCGTAATCTTCACGACATCGCGCCAGGTTGCGCCCTTCATGTCGAGGATGGACTCGATCGATTCCATCGCGCGCCGCGTCTGCTCTTCGATGGCGTGCGGCTGCACATGTTCTTCGTCGACGTGCGGATGCTTATGGTAGAGTGGCGACGCAGTCGCGCCCGAGATGAACATCAGGTCGCACGCGCCGACGATATGGATCGCCGGCGCATAAGGCATCGTATGCGCCTCTTCCGGCTTGGGATGCACCGCTTCGAGTTTGAAGCTGCTTTGCGGCTTGGTCATCACGGTCATAACAAGCACTCCCTTTCGTCCGTTGTTCAGTCGATACGCCAGTTGCCGAGCGAAGCGTCGATCGCGTCCTGCGCCTTGGTCACGATGATGCCGAGCGCAGCGAGCACGATCAGCACGGCGAAAACCTGCTCGGTTTCGAGAATCTGGCCGGCGAGATAAAGCCGCGCACCAAGGCCGACCTTCCCCACCACCATTTCGGCGGCAACGACAAGAATGATGGAGACGCCAAGCCCGAGCCGGATGCCGGCGAAGATCGACGGAATGGCGCTCGGCAGCAGGACGCGGCGCATGATCTGCTGCGGCGTTGCGCCGAGGTCGCGGGCGGCCAGCACCAGGCCCGGATCGCATTGGCTCACGCCCAGCACCGTGTTGATGACGATCGGGAAAATCGCGCCGAGAAAGCTGATCGACAGCATGAACGGCCCGCCGGTGCCGAGCCAGATGATCAGCAGCGGGATCAACGTCACCTTCGGCAGGGGATAGAGCGCCGCGATGAACATGTCGGCGACCGCCTGGATGCGCCACGACGTCGCGATCCAAAGCCCGAGCAGCGTGCCGGCGACGAGCGCGATCGCAAAGCCGGCGAAAATGCGCCACAACGTGACTCCGAGGTCGAGGGCGAGACCGCCGCCGCTGAACATCGAAATCAGCGTGACGAGGATTTGCGAGGGGCGCGGCAGATAAAGCGCCGATACGCCCGAAATGCGCGCGACTAACTCCCAGACCAGCAAAACCAGAACGATCGAGCCCCACCCCAGCACGCGGCGGTTATCGAGCAATGCGCGGACGGCGCCGCCCGGCTTCACGGTCATCTCCTTGGCTGCTTCGCCGGTCCTCATGCCTCAGTTGTCCCCGCCGCCAACGACCATCGCGCGCATCACTTCGTCTCGCAGCAATTCGTAGATACGGTCGAACAAGGCCGAAAAGCCGGGATCGCGGGTGGTTGCAATGCTGCGCGGCCTCGGCAAATCGACATCGATCCGCGCCGCCACTCGCCCCGGGCGCGCCGTCATCACCAGAATGGTGTCGGCCAACAGGATCGCCTCTTCGATCGAATGCGTCACCAGAATGGCCGTCGTCCCGCTCGTTTCCACCAGGCGCGCCAATTGCTCCTGCAAGACGAGGCGCGTTTGGGCGTCGAGCGCGCCGAACGGCTCGTCGAGCAACAGCACCTCCGGCTCCATCACCAGCGCGCGGGCGATGCCGACCCGTTGGCGCATGCCGCCGGAGAGCTGACGTGGATAACGATCTTCGAAGCCGGTGAGGTCGACCGCGGCAATCGCGCGACGCGCGCGCTCCTCGCGCTCGGCTCGCGGCACGCCGGCGAGATCGAGACCGAATGCAACGTTTTCGATAACGGTCAGCCATGGAAATAAATTGAACGCCTGCCAAACCGTCGACATGGCCGGGCGAAAGGTATTGCCGCCCGCGCCTTCGACGAAGCGCAGGCGCCCCTGCGTCGGGTCGAGAAAGCCGCGCGCAATCTGCAACAGCGTGCTTTTGCCGCAGCCGCTCGGCCCGATCAGCGCGGTGACCTTGCCGGACTCAAACCGGCAGGTCACCGCATCCAGGGCGACCGTCGGCGCGCGCGAAGCCGCCGCGAACGTCAGCCCGATATCGTCAAACTCGATCGCAACCGCCGGCATTCCGCCACCCGCGCTCAGGCGAACGGATTGCTCTTGCTCAATCGCGCGTCGGCCTCGATTGCGGGCGACAGATCGAAAAGCTGATCCTTGCCGACCGTGGCGTTCACCAGCCTGATCTTGTTCCAGAACTTTCCTTGCGCGAGACAGGAGTCGACGTTCGGCATGCCTCTTTCGTCAAACCAGGTCCAGCGCGGCGCGGCGAGCTTGACGAGCGCTTCGGGCACCTTGGTCGCTTGCGAAATGATCTTGATCGTCTCCGGGTCCTTGGCCGCCGCCGCCTTGTTGAAGAGGCGCCCGGCGTAGGTATGAACCATGGCAAACCGGACGGCGGCCGATTTGTTTGCCGACAGGAATTTCGACGACATCACCCAGCAGGCGAGCTGCGCATTCGGCTCGATGTCGGAGCCGGCGCCGATGATCTTGCCGACCTTGTTCTTCTCGGCGAGGAACGCGAGCGGCACCGGGATGTTCGCGGCATCCGCCTGCCCGACGCCCATCAGCTTGATCATGTCCGGATAAGGCATGCCGCTCGACCAATTGAGGTCGCGCATCGGATCGAGGCCCGCCTTTTCCGCCGCGCGCCCGAACAGGAATTGGTCGATGCTGCCCGGCGCCTGAATGGCGATCTTCTTGCCTTTGAGCAGCTTGGCTTTGTCGACCGAGGTATAGCCGGCCTCGATCATCTTGTTGCTGGCGACGATCGTCATCGAGCCGGAGCCCGGCTTTTCGATGCCGCGGTCGAGAATGAGCTTGTAAGGCGCACCCTTTGCAACGGCATTGAACAAACCGGCATTGAGCGTGGATGCGGTGAGGTCAAGCTCGCCCGCGATCAGCGCCGGCATCGCCAGCGCGCCGTCGGCGAAATACTTCAACTCCACATCGAGATTGACCTTGTCAAAAAACTTTTTGGCTTCCGCAATGAAGATCGGCCCCGACGAAATGAGCCGGACCAGGCCGATGCGGATTTTCGTGCGCGGCTCCTGCGCGCGGCCACGGCGCGGAAATGTGCTGGCGAGCCCGAGAGCGGCGCTTCCACTTAATAGACGGCGGCGATCCAACGCGATCTGCATTATTTCCTCCCAACATGCGTTGTTGTCGTTCTTGCAGGAAGCGTAGCAACACCGCCTGGCAGCGGCAACGGCGCGACGCATGGAGGCGCGCATGGCCGACATGTGCTTGATCGGATGGGGCGAAGGGCTAACGTGCCTTGGACGGGAGAAATTGTGCGGTCGCGCAATCTGACCGCGAAACCGGATTGCAACTCGCCTAGTATGCCTTCTTGGGCGCCGACAGGAGAATTTGAATGCCCGCAACCATTCTCGATTCTGCGGTCTTTCGCGACATATTCACCACCGCGTCGATGCGCAATGTCTTTTCCGACGAAACGCGCGTCCAGAAATATCTCGACTTCGAGGCCGCGCTGGCGCGCGCGCAAGGCAGGCTCGGCATCGTTCCGAAAAACGCCGCGGCCGAGATCGTGCGCCATTGCGACGCAAAAAACATCGATATGCAGAAGCTGAAGACCGCTACGGAGAAGATCGGCTATCCGGTGCTGCCCGTCGTGCAGCAACTCGTCAATCTCTGCAAGAACGGGCTGGGCGAGTGGTGCCATTGGGGCGCGACCACGCAGGACGTCACCGACACGGCGACCATCCTGCAAATCCGCGACGCGCTCGATCTTCTGGAAAAAGAAATCGACGGAATTTCCGACGCACTCGCCAAGCTCGCAAAAAAATATCGCGACACGCCGATGGTTGGCCGCAGCAATCTGCAGCAGGCCGTGCCGATCACCTTCGGCTACAAGATGGCGACCATGCTCGCCGCTTTCGAGCGGCACAAGCAGCGCCTGAAGGAATTGCGCGCGCGCGTGCTCGTCGGCGAGTTCGGCGGCGCAGCCGGCACGCTGTCTTCGCTCGGCAAGGATGGGCTGAAAGTCCAGAAAGAACTGATGAAGGAATTGAAGCTCGGCCAGCCGGAAATCTCCTGGCACACCGTGCGCGACCGCATCGCGGAGGTCGGCTGCTTCCTCGGCCTCGTCACCGGCTCATGCAGCAAGATCGCGTTCGACGTGAAACTGATGATGCAGACTGAGGTCGAGGAGGCCTACGAGCCGTTTCACGAGGGCCGCGGCTCGTCCTCGACCATGCCGCAGAAGCGCAATCCGGTTTCGTGCGTTTACATCACGGCGCAAACGGCGGTGGTGAAGCAATACGTCGCCGCGCTGCTGGAAGCTCAGGTCGAGGACCACGAGCGCGCCACCGGCCCATGGGAAATCGAATGGATCGTGCTGCCGGAAATCTTCCTGCTTGCCGCCGGCGCGCTGGCGCAGACGCGCTTTCTCGTAAGCGGCTTGCAGGTGAACGAAAAGAAGATGCTGGAGAACCTCGATATCACCAAAGGCCTGATCATGTCGGAAGCGGTGATGATGGGCCTCGGACCCAAGATGGGCCGCAACAAGGCGCATGACCACGTCTACGATCTCTGCCGCGAGGTGGTGAAAAGCGGACGACCGTTGATCGATCTCCTCGCCGAGGACAAGGAAATTCGGAAATACGCTGACCGTAAGGCGCTGGAGAAGATGATCGATCCGGCGAACTATCTTGGCGTCGCCGGCGAGATGGTCGATCGCGTGCTGAAGATGCGGAAGCAATAAAGCTGTCCTGCCCCGCGAAAGCGGGGCATCTAGTAATCGCGAAGGCCGATGGCGAATTGACGCGACGAGGATACTGGATCACCCGCTTACGCAGGTGATGACGGCTAATCGGCCTTCGGCATGGTGCGCCAGATTGCCAGCGCAACCAGAAAAGTCGCAACGCCGATGGCAAGGAAGAGGGCCGGCACCGTGACGCCGAGCTTTTGCAGGATCGCGACCGCAATGGTGCCCACCGTCATGAAAGCGGCATTGAGCACATTGACCGCGGCCACGGTGCGCGCGCGATAATCCGCGCCGGCCCACGCTTGCACGGCCGCAAAGGCCGGCACGATGAACAGGCCGCCCGCGATCGCGAGACCGGCAAAGTCGACCGCAGATCGAACGCCAAGCGGCGACGAAAATATCTGGGATGCCGGCATTGGAGTCTGAACAGGCCTAACGCCGAACGTCGCCAAACCAATGTCGAGCGAAAAGATGCCGATCAGCACAGCGCCGGCAAGTGTCGTGTTGAGGACGATGCGGCCGCGCGCGATCAACGCAGCCAATGCAGAACCGACACCCACCGCAATCGAAAATAAAGCAAGATAAACCGTGACCGTTTCCTCGTCGCCTCCGATCAATGCCTTGATCAACGTCGGCAACAGCGCCATCACGACAATGCCGACGAGCCAGAACCAACTCGTCACCATCGCGCCCCACCACAGTCGCGCGTCGGCGCGCAGGTGACGCAGCATGGCCGCGGTCGAGGTTGCGATGTTGGCCGTGACTTTCAGATGCGGCGCGCCTTCGCCGGTCGGCGGGATGAACAGGCTCGCGATCCAGCAGGCGAGCGCAAAGCTCATCACCAGCGCTGAAAACGCCCAGGCATCGCCGCCATCCTTTGCAGCCAGGCCCCCAGTGATCGTGCCGGTAAGGATCGCGATGAACGTTGCGCCCTCGACAAGTGCATTGGCGCCCGGCAGCCGCGCGCGCGGAAGATGATCGGGCAGGATGCCGTATTTAATCGGCCCGAACAGCGCGGCAATGATCCCGAAGCCGGCCAGTGCAACGAACAACACCGGCACCGAGTGCAAAAGAAATCCGGCAACGGCGATGAAGGCGATGACAATTTCGGCAAGCTTCAGCCGCTGCGCGATACGCGCTTTGTCATAGCGATCGGCAATTTCGCCACCGAGCGCGGACAGAAAAAAATACGGTGCAATAAAGATCGCACTGGCGAGCGTAATCAGCGCGCCGGAATCCCCTCCGCCCGGCCGAAACAAAATCAGAAACACCAGTGAAGTCTTCAGAAAATTGTCGTTGAAGGCCGAAAAGAACTGGCACCAGAACAGTGGCGCAAACCGTGGCGTCAAAAGCAGCGGCCGCATGAGCATTCGCATTTGGACGGAGCGGGCTTTTCCCTATAGCAGCAAAAGAAGCTTTCGGCCCGCTTATTAATACCCTTGGGCTCTTGCGTAATTTTTGCCGCTATGACCAAAATTGCAGCCGGACGATGATCTTAAGGACTTGCGCCGCCGTCGAACCGGTCCGGCTATGAGCAACAATCCAACGAGTCCGGGGAGGACCTCCATGAAGAAATCCATCCATTCCTTGACGCCCGATCGCCGCACGATACTCAAAGGCGCCGCCGCGGTCGGCGCTCTCCAGATCGCCTCACCGTTTGTCATCCCGGTCTGGGCGGCAGATGCCGTCAAGATCGGTATCGCCAATCCCTTGACTGGCACCTACGCCGCGACGGGCAAAAACGAGCAAATCGGAATGCAGCTTGCCGCCGAGCAAATCAATGCCAAGGGCGGAATTCTCGGCCGCAAAGTTGAACTTCTGTTCGAGGATTCGACCAGCGGCGACGCAGGCACCGCCGTGCAGAAGACCCGCAAGCTGATCGAGCGCGATCGTGTCAATTTCCTGGTCGGCAACGTGAACTCGGCGCTGGCGCAAGCGATGGCGCAGGTGTCCAACGAAAAGGGCGTGCTCCATATCGTGCCCGGCGGTCATACCGACCCGATTACCGGCAAGGACTGCAAGTGGAACGTCTTCCGCGTCTGCAACACGACGCGCATGGAAGCGAACGCTGTGTCTACCCTGCTGTTCAAGACCTATGGCAAGAAATGGCACTTCATCACGCCTGACTATGCCTTCGGCCACACGCTTTATCAGGGCTGCGAAGCCAACCTGAAAAAGCTCGGCGGCACCGTGACGGGCAACGAGTTGACGCCGCTCGGCATCACCGACTTTTCGGCCTACCTGATCAAGGCGCGCGCAGCCAATCCCGACGTGCTGGTCGTGCTGGTGCAGGGCAACGACATGGTGAACTGCCTCAAGCAGATTTCGCAGTTCGGCATCGACAAGCAGATTCACATCGCTGGCACCCAGCAGGAGTTGGAAGCTGTCGAAGCAATGCCGCCCGAAGCACGCGTCGGCGTGTGGATGTTCGAGTGGTATTGGAAACAGGCAGCGAGCCAGCCCGGCCTCGACCAATTCATCGCGGAGATCCGCAAGAAGAGCGGGGGCAAAGTGCCGACTGCGCGCACGTGGTTCGGTTATGTCACCATTCATTCTTACGCGCTGGCTTGCGCCAAGGCGAAATCGATCGAGGCCAAGACCGTCGCCAAGGCACTGAGCGACATGGAGCTGCCGCCCGAAGTGAAGCTACAGCCCAACAAGGTTTTCTTCCGCGGCGGCGACCACCAGTTGATGCTGTCGGCCTTCATCGGGCAACTCAACAGCAAGGGCGACGGCGATCCGGAGAACCTGTTCAAGGTGAACAGCGTCGTCGCCGGCGAAAGCATTGCGCCTTCGATCGCCGACACCGGCTGCAAAATGCAGATGCCGGCCTAAGCCTTGCCTTCAACGGATGCCCCTCATTTCGATCGTTCGCGCGATCGCAAATGCGGGGCTTCCTTGTTAGCGCCATGCAATGATCGACCTTCTTCTTTTCAACGCCACCAACGGCCTGATAATCGGCGCGTTCTACGCGCTGATGGCCATTGGGCTGTCGCTCATCCTCAATCTGTCGAACGTCATCAATTTCGCGCACGGCGGATTTCTGGTTATCGGCGCATATCTCTCCTACTCGCTGACACCCTATCTCGGATTTTGGGGAGCGCTCATCGTTGCGCCTTTTCTCACGGCTGCGATCGGCTTCCTTGTCGAGCGGCTGTTGATACGCCGCGTCTACGGCCGCGATCCGCTCTACAGCCTGCTGCTGACCTTCGGCCTCGCGTTCATCATCGAAGACGGCACACGCCAGATATGGGGCGCCCTCGGCAAACCAACGAGTATTCCGGCGTTCCTTTCAAAGCCGCTCAGCTATCAGTTCTTTTTTATTACCGGGTACCGGCTGTTCATGGTGGCCATCGTCGTGCTTGCGATCGCGGTGCTGTTCGTGTTGCTGCGCTATACGCGCGCCGGCATCCGCGTGCGCGCCGGCACGCTCGACCTCGAGACCGTCGCAGCTCTTGGCATAAACATCCGCACACTGCGCTCGCTTAATTTCGCCATCGGCATCTTTCTGGCGGGCCTCGCCGGCGTTCTCGCCAGCGGCCAGCTTGGGCTCGAGCCGACGATGGGCGACGGGCTTTTGATGCCGAGCTTCATCGCCATCATCGTCGGCGGCGTCGGCTCTTTGAACGGCACTTTGCTGGGCGGGCTGATGATCGGGGTTGCTGCCGGCTTGACGGCGGTGGTGTTCCCCTCCGCCAGCGATGCGATCATGTACGTCATCATGGCGATCGTCTTGCTGGTGCGCCCGCGCGGCCTGCTCGGCGAAGAAGGCATGCTGACGTGACGTCCGGACGCATGAGACAAGGAGCCATTCTCGCGGCGATCTGGGCGGCGCTGATTTTCGCTCCTTACTGGATGCCGCTGTTCGGCGGCTACACCGCGCTGGGCACGCGCGTGCTGGCGATCGGTCTCGGCGCCATGTCGGTGAATTTCCTGCTCGGCTTTACCGGCGTGCTGTCGTTCGGCCACGCGGCCTGGTTCGGTCTCGGCGCCTACGGCGCCGGGCTGTGCCTCAAATGGATTGCCGCGAGCACCCCGCTCGGCCTGCTGGCCGGAACGCTGCTCGGCGGGATCGCCGGCGGCCTGTTGGGCGCGCTTTTGGTGCGCCGCCGCGGCATCTATTTCGCGATGGTGACGATCGCCTTCGGACAGGTTTTTTACTACATCGCGTTCCAGTGGAGTTCGCTTACGGGTGGAGACGACGGCCTGCGCGGCTTTGCGCGCCAGCCCCTTCATCTCGGCTTTGCCACGATCAACATTCTCAACGACGCGACCGCCTTCTACTATTTCGCTCTGCTGTGCTTCGCGATCGTCGTTGGAATCATGGGCTTCATCCTGCGCTCGCCCTTCGGCCACACGATGATCGCGATCCGCGAAAACGAGCGCCGCGCGCGCTTCCTCGGCATTGCGGTCGAGTTGCATATCTGGATCGCTTTCACGCTGTCCTGTTTCTTCATGGCCTTCTCCGGCGCGCTTTACGCAATGGTCAACAACTTTGCCGATCCGCGGATGCTGCATTACAGCCTGTCGGGCGATTTCGTCATCATGGCGGTAATGGGCGGCATGCGTACCTTCTGGGGCCCACTGCTCGGCGCCGTCGTGTTCGTCGTGTTGCAGGACTACATCTCCAGCATCACCGTGAACTGGATGTCGTTCATCGGCTTGATGATCGTCGCCATCGTGCTGTTCTTCCCGCGCGGCCTTCTCGGCCTGCTGCGGCAGCGGAAGGCAGCATGAGCGTCCTTCGGGTCAACAAGGTCAGCAAGCGTTTCGGCAGCCTCGTCGCCGTTAGCGATGTTTCGCTCGCCGTCGAGAAAGGCGAATTGCACGCCATCATCGGGCCGAACGGCGCCGGAAAGACAACCTTCTTCAACCTCATCAGCGGCTTCTTCGAACCGAGTGCGGGCACGATCGAATTCGACGGACGCGATATCACCAGGCTCGCTCCGCATAAGCGGGTGGCGCTCGGCATGGCGCGCACGTTTCAGATCACCGAGATTTTTCCAGAATTGACCGTGTTCGAAAATGTCCGGATTGGAGCCGAAGTCACCGCGGGTTTCGGTTTGCGGCCGTGGATAAACGCCGCCGACCAGAAAACCGTCCATGACCGTGTCGGCGAAATCTTGAAATTGGCCGGCATCGAATCCAAGGCGGATCGCCTGGTTGGCGAGCTTTCGCACGGCGACCAGCGCGCTGCGGAAATCGCCATGGCGTTGACGCTAAAACCTCGCCTGTTGCTGCTCGACGAGCCGACGGCCGGGATGGGCGACCAGGAAACCTACGAAATCACGCGCCTGATCCGCCGCCTGCACCGCGACAGCAAACTCACCATCGTGCTCATCGAACACGACATGCGTGTCGTGTTCAATCTCGCCGACCGCATCACCGTGCTCGACCAAGGCAAGTTGCTGGCCGAAGGCACGCCAAAAGAAATTGCCGCCAATGAGGCCGTTCAAGCCGCTTACCTGGGCAAAGCCGCATGACCGCCGCACTCGTGGCCGAAGGGCTGCACACCTATTACGGCAAGAGCCACATCCTGCACGGCGTCGGCCTCGAAGTGGCGGAAGGGAAAATTACCGCGTTGCTTGGCCGCAACGGCGCCGGCAAAACCACCACGCTGCGCAGCCTCATGGGTCTCACGCCGCCACGCGAAGGACGCGTGACGATTTTCGGCACCGATACCGTGAATTGGCCGACATATCGTGTCGCGGCACTCGGCGTCGGCTACGTGCCCGAAGGCCGGCGCATTTTTCCCAATCTTACTGTCGACGAAAATCTGAAAGTGCCGCTCGAGCGTACCGGGGCGTGGACGTCGGAACGCATCTATCAGCTGTTCCCACGCCTCGCCGAACGCAAGACCAATCGTGGCCGTCAACTCTCCGGCGGAGAACAAGAGATGCTGTCGATCGGCCGCGCTCTATTGCTTAATCCCAAGCTGCTCATTCTCGATGAACCATCGCAGGGGCTGGCGCCGCTGATCGTGCGCGACGTGTTCCGCATCGTGGCGCAGATGCGCAGCGAAGGAATTTCTGTGCTGCTCGTCGAGCAGAACGCGCGCGTGAGCCTCGAGATTGCCGACTATGCCTACGTGATCGACGACGGCGCGATGGTCTATTCGGGGCCGGCTAAAGAACTCGCCGCCGATGAAGCACGCGTGCAGTCGCTTGCGGGTGTGAGCGTCGAGGAGTGGACGATGAGCTAGAGGCCGCCTTCGCTGAAGCTGCGGCGGGCACCCGCCACGCGAAGGTCTTGCTCGCCGAAACTTTAGCGAAGGCGAGTGGTGCCGGCGGAGGGATTTGAACCCCCGACCACCCGCTTACGAAGCGGATGCTCTACCGCTGAGCTACGCCGGCTGAAGCCGCGCTCCTGATATCTGCGCGGCTCGATCTTGGCAAGCAAGACGCTCCACGCCGCCAATTCTCGCTAACGGAACAGCTCGCGCAACCGCCGCCAGGGATCGGGCGGCGCGGGCGGCACGGACACGGGATCGGGTTCGAGCGTGGATTCAGGCCCCGGATCGTCGGGCGCATGCACGAGCGGGATGACGGTCTCGACCGGCTTGATTGTCGCCGGTTTAACCGTCGGTTTAACCGAGGCTTGTGCCGGTTTTGCAGGCTCAGCCGCGGCGGTTTCCTGCCTTGCCGCGGTTTCCGTTTCGGCAGCAGGCAGAGCCTCGTCGACTGACGGCGCCGGGGCGGGTGGCTCGGCGATATCGATCATCGGCCGTGTAAATCCGATCTCCGCCAGCGGCACTTTCCATTGGAAGGCGTCGAGCCGTCCGCTCGGCGAGACCGGCATCCAGTACTCCGAAACGACCCCGTCCGCCGTCCACGCCGGATCGGGCGCGGCGCGCACCGCGCGCGCCATCCATTCGCGCGCGCGGCCTTCGTCGCCGTGCTCGGTCTGCTCGATCTCGGCCATGAGCGCGGCAACGCGCTGCGTCGGCGCGGCGACATAAGGCGCGAGCGCGTTGCGCGCGGCCGCGAACTCACGCGCGTCGAGCGCCGCACGCGCCATCGCGAGCGCCCCTTCGATCCCGCCGGATTCCTTTGCGACAAGTTTTTGCACGCGCGCCAGGCGGTCGCGCGCGGACGCGCCGAAGCGAACGTTGGCGTAAGTCTCCGCGAGGTCAGGATGCGGGCTCATCTTCCACGCCGCTTCGAGAATTCGCCCCGCCTTGCGCAGCTCGTTGCCTTCGGCAAGCAGCCGTCCCGCAAGGGCGGACGCGGGCACCAGATCGGGCGCAAGCTTGAGCGCCGCGAGAGCGAGATCGCGCGCCGACGCGCGGTCCTTGTCGGCGAGCGCAAGGGCTTCCGCCGTGAGCAGCACGGCGCGATGGCGGCGATATGTCGCCTTGTCGAGCGCAGGCTTCATGTTGTCGAGCGCCGTCAGCGCGCCGGCCCAGTCCGCAGCGGCGCAACGGTCGTCAAGCACAGCCTGGCCGGCCCAGCCGAGCTTCGGCTCGACCTTGACGGCTTCCTCCGCAAAAAGCCGCGCCGCGTTGGCATCGGCGCGGCGCTTTGCCTCGATGTAAAGCCCGCGCAACCCGAGCAGCTTGGTCTCCGGGCGCTCGACCATTGCACGAAACGCGCGCTCGGCGCCGGGCCGGTCGCCGGTCATTTGGGCCGATTGCGCCGACAGCAGCAAGGCGAGCGGCTCTTCCGGCGACAGCCGTTTCGCCTCCGCCGCGGACCTTTGCGCAAGGCGCGCATCGCCCGCGCCGATCGCGATCAATCCACGCGTGACCGCGAGATGGCCGCGCATGGCGCGGCGGTGCCGCATGAACAGCGACAACCGGTCGGGCGAGCGCACGATCGCGCGCACGACTGTCCACAACAACATGGCGGCGACGACGACGATCAGCACGCCGACAAGCGCGACCATCACCGACGTTTCGATCTGGTAGCCCATCCACGTCACGGCGACATCGCCGGGGCGATCGGCAAACCAGACGGCGCCAAGCGCCAGCAGGCCGACCACGATGAGAAACCAGATGACGCGGATCATCGCCGCCTCATCGCCTGGCAAGCGCGGCGGCCGCATCGGCCGCGAGCTTGCGCGACGCATCGATTGCAGCCCGCCGCGCCCGTGCCTTCTTGATCCAGGCTTCCGCAGGGGCTCGCGTGTCGGGCGGAAGCCTCGCGAGATCCTTGAGCGCGGCGGCGACTTCATCGTGCGACGCCTCGACTTCGACGCGCGTCAAGATATCGTCCGGATCATCGCCCACGGGTGCATCGACCGGCCGCACGCGCACAAGATTCCTGGCGTTCGCTTGCAGCCGGGCGAGGAAGCCGCCGCTTGCCGTGCCCGCCTGGGACGCTTTCCGCATGGCGGGAATCAACGCCGTCAGCTCATGCGCAAGTGTTGCGGCGGAGGGAACGCCCGCTGCGGCGAAAGCCTGAAGGGGCGCCAGCGCGTTCGCATGGCCGCCAAGCGATTTGACCTCCGCAAGCTGCGCCGCGAACGGTTCGCCGCGCGCAACCGCGTCGCGCAGCGAAGCGGCGCTCAACGCCAACCGCGCCGCCTTGTTGGAAACCGATGCCGCTTTCGCCGCCTGTTCGAGAGCGGCGATGCGCTTGTTCAGCGCGGCGATCTCATCCTTGTTCGCAGCCGGCGATGCATTTTGAGTCGTGGTTTGCAGTTGTGCCACAGCATTTGCCGCCGCGTCCGCGCGCTCACGTGCGGCTTTCGCGGTCGCGGCGGTATCGTCGCTGCGGTGCGTGAGCGCGGTCAGCGCCACGCCGAGAGATTTGAGGGAGTTTTCCGCGGCCGTTAATCGCTCCCCGAGCGCCGGATCGGCCGCCGGCAATTTCGCCAGCGTACCTTCAATCTTGCCGACGCGCTGAGCTAGATCGCCAATCGCTTTGTCATCGTTCTTGTTTGCGGCGGCAGAAAGTTTGTGGACCTGCGCTTCCAGTTGCGCAACACGTGTATCTGCACCGCTGCCGCCGGAATTGCGCATCGGCAACACATCGGCAAACCACAGCGCCACGACCACTGCCGCAACGACGGCGCCGCCGATGAAGCCGGATGCAGCCATCGCCCAGGCGACACCACGCGTATTCGTTTCCTCAACGCCGGCCTCTGGCGCGCGAGGCGGCTCGCCGGCCGACGATGATTGGGCATCGGCCGCTGACGAACCGGCATCGGGCGCTTGCTCCGCCCGCGCCTGTGCGTCGGACTCGGACTTCACTTCCGTAGCGGTAAGGTCGATTGTCGGAGCAGGCCGCTTCCGGCGCCCTGCGTCCTCGGCCGTACCCGGCGCTTCCGGCTTATCTGCCATGCGCGTTTCTCCGACGATTCGGCCGTCCCAGGAGGGGCATAACGTACCTGATCACAATGCGCCAACGTCAAGCTTGTGCCCGCTCGACGAGCGCAAGCAATGCTGGCTCGTCGGGCCTCGCCGCCGTCTCGATCTTGGTGGCCCCCGCCGCGCGCAAAGGCGCGGCTATTTGTGGCGACAGGCAGAAATGGCGCGGCGCAAGAGCGGCTGCAAGTAAGTCCGCGACCTTCGCGCCTGTAATGTAGCTTTCAGCGCTGCGGGCGGAAAAGTGCAGCACGGCATCCACTTCGCGCGCCCCGAGCGCTTCGCGCAAAGCCAGCGGAAAAGACGTAGTAACGGCACGGTAGACGATAGTTGTTTTTACCGGGATGCGGATTTTTGCGAGTGCTCCCTCGATGTCGGCGGCGCGGTCCTCTCCCGCCAGATAGAGCAAAGGCCTGGCGACAGTCGCGCAGCGTGCGGCGATCAGGCGCACGAGCTCGCCGGCATCGCCATCCGCCGAAGTCACATTGCTGAATCCGGATTCGCGCGCGGCTTCGGCGCTGCGCCGTCCGACTGCAAAGAGCGGCAGGCGCCTGAGCGTGGCGAATTGCGGATGGCCGGCGATGACGCGTGGCGCATTGGCGCTGGTAATAATGACGGCGGAAAATTCTCCGCGCAGATCGGCGTCGACTGCTTCCACACGCATCAACGGCGCGATTAGAACCCCGTGACCGCGCTCGCGCAGCGTCGCCGCCGTGCGATCGCCATCCGGCTGCGGTCGGGTAAGGACGATCCGCATAGCTTAGCCGAAAAATCCGGGACCGCCGCGCGCCTTGAGCTCGCGGCCAGCCTCGGCGCCGATATTGATCGCGTCCTCGCGCTCGCCCGTTCCAGCAATGTCGTGGGCGGCGCTGCCGTCCGGCTTGGCTATCAATCCGCGGAATTGGATCGTGTCGCCGGAAATGGTCGCGTGGCCCGCAATCGGCGTCTTGCACGAGCCGTCGAGCACGGCAAGGAACGCGCGCTCCGCAACGAGCGCAGTCGACGTATCGGGATGGTCGACCGCCGCTACCGCCGCGCGCGTTCGCTCATCATTTTCACGCGTCTCGAGCGCAATCGCACCTTGGCCGACCGCGGGCAGAAATTCTTCCACGCTCATGATGGTGGTTGCGCGATCGGCAATGCCGAGTCGTTTCAATCCGGCAAGCGCCAAGATCGTCGCCGCCATGCTTGCATCGCCGAGCTTGCGCAGCCGGGTTTCCACATTGCCGCGCAACGGGACGACATTGAGATCGGGCCGCGCGCGCTTGGCAATCGCCTGCCGCCGGAGCGAGGCCGTGCCGAGCGTTGCGCCGCGCGGCAGCTCACCGAGCGTTTTGGCGCGCCGGCTGATGAAAACATCGCGCGGATCCTCGCGCTCCAAACATGCGGCCAGCATGAGTCCATCCGGTAAAATCGTCGGCAAATCCTTGGCCGAGTGCACCGCGATATCGATTGCGCCGGCGAGCAGCGCCTCCTCGATTTCCTTGGTGAACAGCCCTTTCCCCCCTACGTCGGTAAGCGGGCGGTCCTGGATCAGGTCGCCGGACGTGCGAATGATTTTGACTTCGATCTCGGCCGGATCGCGCCCCAGTGCGGTTGCAAGCCGGGCGCGCACTTCGCCGGCCTGCGCGAGCGCCAGCGGGCTGCCGCGCGTGCCGATCCGCAAAAAGCCTGCCGCGGCAGAGGATTGCGCCATATGACCTCACGATGATACGCGATTTAAGGGCCATCGAATGATATAGAGGCGCCGCCCGATTGAGGAAAGCGAATGGTTGTCCTCGGAATCGAGACGACTTGCGATGAAACCGCGGCTGCCGTCGTGGAACGCAACGCCGAAGGTTGCGGCAAAATCCTGTCCAACGTCGTGCTCAGCCAGGTCAGCGAGCACGCCGCTTTCGGCGGCGTCGTGCCCGAAATCGCCGCGCGAGCGCACGTGGAAGCGCTCGACATCATCATTGATAACGCCATGACCCAGGCAGAGTTGACGTACGGCGATATCGATGGCGTGGCGGCAGCCGCCGGGCCGGGCCTGATCGGCGGCGTCATCGTCGGCCTGACAACCGCCAAGGCGATCGCTTTGGTCAATCGGAAGCCGCTCATCGCGGTCAACCATCTCGAAGCGCACGCGCTCACAGCGCGGCTGACCGACTCGACTCCATTTCCATACTGCCTTTTCCTCGCTTCCGGCGGCCACACCCAGATCGTCGCGGTGCGCGATGTTGGCGATTACGTGCGGCTCGGCACGACAATGGATGACGCCATTGGCGAAGCATTCGACAAAACGGCGAAGCTTCTCGGCCTCGGCTATCCCGGCGGCCCGCAAGTCGAGAACGAAGCAACGCGCGGCAATCCGGAACGCTTTGCGCTGCCACGGCCGATGCAAGGGCGCAAGGATGCCGACTTCTCATTGTCAGGGCTAAAGACCGCGTTGCGGCTGGAAGCGGAGAAGATCGCTCCACTTTCCGATGAGGATGTCGCCGACTTGTGCGCATCCTTCCAGCAGGCGGTCGTCGATGTCGTGCTCGATCGGTTGCACGCGGGGCTGAAAATCTTTCGCGAACGCTATGGCGCACCGACGGCGCTGGTTGCCGCCGGTGGCGTCGCGGCCAATCAGGCCATTCGGAAAGTATTGCATCACGTCGCCCTTGAATCCGGCACCGTGCTGGTGGCACCGCCGCTTGAATTGTGCACCGATAACGGCGCGATGATTGCGTGGGCCGGCGCGGAGCGTCTTGCCGCGGGATTGACGGATACGCT
>JAICMO010000111.1 GCA_025929185.1 Pseudolabrys sp. | reverse complement strand
GACGAGCGCGTGGCAAGGCGCGGTGGACGAAGCGGTCCGCCAGGCGCTGGTCAACCTTGAAGCAGTCCTCGCCCCCGCGGGCGAGATGGATGTCGTGCTCGGCTCTGGCTGGCCCGGCGTGATGCTGCACGAAGCGGTCGGCCACGGTCTGGAGGGGGACTTTAATCGGAAGAAGACGTCCGCTTTTGCCGGGCTGATGGGTCAACGAGTCGCGGCCAAAGGCGTGACTGTCGTGGACGACGGTACCATGCAGCAGCGTCGCGGTTCGCTTTCCATCGACGATGAAGGCACGCCTAGCAATCGGACCGTGCTGATAGAAGATGGAATACTCGTCGGCTATATGCAGGACCGTCAGAATGCGCGGCTGATGAAAATGAAACCGACTGGCAACGGGAGGCGGGAAAGCCATGCGCACGTTCCGATGCCGCGCATGACCAACACTTACATGCTTGCCGGATCGCATGATCCACAGGAGATCATCGGCTCGGTGAAGAACGGTCTTTACGCGGTCAGCTTCGGTGGCGGCCAGGTGGACATCACATCCGGCAAATACGTGTTTCAATGCACCGAGGCCTATAAAATCGAGAACGGGAAAGTCGGCGCGCCGGTCAAAGGCGCTATGTTGATCGGCAACGGCCCGACTGACCTGCACCGCATCACGATGATCGGCAACGACTTTACGCTTGATCCCGGCATCGGCACCTGCGGCAAGAATGGTCAGGGCGTGCCGGTCGGCGTCGGCCAGCCGTCGCTGCGCATGGACCGCATCACCGTTGGAGGAACGGCATGAAAGCTCCGGACGATAAGGTCATGCATCCGACCAAGGCGCGGACGCAAAGCTGGGCGAAATCCATTGCCGATATCGTGGTCATCGTGCTGGTGGTGATCGTCGCGAAAACGGCAATCGCCGAGCCCTATTACGTGCCGTCCGGCTCTATGGAGCCAACCTTGATGATCGGCGACGAATTGTTGGCGACGAAATATCCTTACGGCTACGGCTCGGCGTCGCTGCCGAATTTCATCGTGCTGCCGAACACACCGCGCTTTTTGGGCTCGCTGCCGAAGCGCGGAGACGTTGTCGTGTTCCGCTGGCCGGGCGATCGCTCGCAAATCTGGGTGAAGCGCGTCATCGGGCTTCCGGGCGATCGGATTTCGCTGACTGACGGCCGCGTCTCGATCAACGGCACGCCTGTCGGTATCAAGGCGGATGGCAGAGGCCAAGCGGAAAACGAAAACGGCGCGCTGATGCCGGCCGCGCGTTTCATCGAAACGTTGCCGGGCAACCGCCAACATACGATCTTCAAGCTTTCCGGCATCGATCCGCTCGACAACGTGCCCGAGGTGGTCGTGCCGCCCGGCCATTTGTTCGTCATGGGCGACAACCGGGATAATTCCGCCGACAGCCGCGTGCCGGTTAGGGCCGGCGGCGTCGGAATGCTGCCGGTCGACGATCTGGTCGGCCGCGTCGAGGCGATCGTCGGCTCGTGGGATCTCGGCATGATGCACAAGCCGATCTGGACCTGGCCCTCAGGATTGCGGTTCTCGCGGTTTTTCACCGCGGTGCATTGAAGTTCTATCTCACCACGCCTGAGAGGCAGCATGGCGCCCGCCGCGGGCGCTTGATCCTGCTCTTGAGATAACAACGCGCCGTCGCCGTTCCGTATCCCGGCCGCCGATAGGTCCACGCTCGGCAGTGGGCTTCCGACTCGCAGGCAGTCTTGCAAGCTGATCCGGCGGGGTCAGCAGGCGTTTCGAAATTACGCAGATCGCCACCGGGCCGATCGATGGAATATTCGACCGCGCCCAGTCGCGGCTCGATCACGCCGGCGCCACGCACTCCGGAAACGCAGCATTTATCCTCAATCCGCGGCGGCACCTGATTCTTGAGCCAGCATGTCGCGCTGGCATGCGCCGTGCGTGGGTACGAAAAACTCCACGCCTTGCACTTCTGGTCGCGCTCGCAGCGGGCGGCACAAACTGCCGGATCGCCTGAGCGGATGGAGAAATTGGCGTAGTCGCCGCCCCGCCGGTCGAAGCCGTTTTGAGCCGCCGCAAGGTTACAGGACAGCGTTGCGAGCGTTAACGCTCCGAAAAATACCATAAAATAACGCATTTCGTGCCTTGCGGCCCCGATTGCCTATGCCGGCGGATGTTAACGCAGCCGGCAGGAAATGTGCAGATGCGGCATGACAAGGGCCGGTCCGGCGCGCCATTATACCTCTCGGGTGGGGAGGAAGCTTTGCCTTCGCGTTTACGCGTGTGCGCTCGGTGCCTGCGGTGCAGCATGAGATGAGGCAAAGCTGCCGAGCTTAGCATGCGCATTGTCTTTCGTAGATTGCGCCTCCGGCTTGAACGCTGCGACGGTTATGACCTCGCGGCCGTCGTTCTCCTTGCCATTCTCGTCGTGCTCGCGCTGACGACATTCCATTCTTACGCGATTTCAAACGATGAAGAGGTGCAGCAGCACTACGGCGAGTTGATCATCGCGTACTATCGCAGCGGTTTTGTCGATCAGGCGGTCTTCCACTATGTGAACCTCTATTTGTACGGCGGCTTGTTCGACATCGTCGCCGTGTTGTTGCAGCACGTCGTGACCTTCGTCGACGCGTACGACCTTCGTCACATCCTCTGCGCATTAACCGGCATCGCCGGCGTCGCCGCGACATCGGCGACGGCGCGGATGATCGGCGGCCCGCGCGCGGGAGCAATTGCTGCGGTTGCGCTCGCAATATGCGGACCATGGTACGGCGCGATGTTCAATCACACCAAGGACATTCCTTTCGCGGCAGCGATGATGGGCGCGACGTATTTTCTGGTGCGTGCCGCGCGCGATCTGCCCCGACCGCAGCGGCGTCACATCGTTGGTTTCGGCTTGCTGCTCGGCGCTGCGCTTGGCATTCGCGTTTTGGGCTTGCTGCTTATCGGCTACGCCGCCGTCGTTATCGCGATGGGAGTTGCACGAAATGGCTATTTGGCGCGGGGCGCGCGACGCGAAGGTTTGCGCTTTTTTGCGCAATCGGCGATTTCATTCGCGCCGGCGTTTGCCGTCGGCTATCTCATCATGGTCGTCGCGTGGCCGTGGTCGGCGCTTTCACCGCTTAATCCAATTCGCGGCCTGATCGACTTCGGTCATTTCCACTATCAAATCCAGACGGTGCTCGACGGCAAGGTTTACGAGATGGGTGACGTGCCGCGCTGGTACGTGCCGGTCTATCTCGCGATCAAGCTGCCGCTTGTGATGCTCTTTGGGACCGGCATAGCTGCGCTGGTCACCGTATTACCGTGGGTACGCAGTAGTGAAGAGCGCGCTCGCCGGAGCGAAATCGCCCTCCTCGTCTTTATCGCGCTTTTCCCGGTGATCTGCGAAGTCGTCGATCGTGGTCCTGCCTTTACCGGCATGCGACATTTTCTGTTTGTTGTTCCGGTCGTGGCCGCGCTCACCGGCATTGGATCTGACGTGGTTCTGAATTGGCTCGAAGGACGATGGCGCGCGCTCGCAGCCGGCGCATTTGCCGCTTTGTGGGCGGCGCTGGCTTGGAACGCGCTGACATTGGTGCAGCTGCATCCGGATGAGTACCTCTACTACAATCCACTCGTCGGCGGTCTCAAAGGCGCGGCACGACTCTACGCGACTGATTACTGGGTCAACATCATGCCGGAGGCTGTCAAGGACCTCGAAGCCTTCGTCACCAGATTGGACAAAAACGGAGGCCGCGGCCGCCGGTATACAGTTGCTGTTTGCGGCGAGCGTCTGCCGTTCGAAAAGCGCGCCGATTCGCGGCTGGAATGGGTCGAGGACTGGCGCAAGGCAGACTTCTTCATCGCACCGACGCACATGAATTGCGACCGCGCGCTTGATGGCAAAGTGATCGCAACGATTCAACGTCTCGGTGCGCCGATCGGGGTGGTGAAGGACCGTCGCTCCCTGGTGATGCCGAAGCTCGCAAGCCACCATTAAAACGACAGCGCCCGCCGGAGTTGCCGGCGGGCGCGGGATCCGGCCGCGAGAGGGGATGATCGCGGTTTGCGGATCGGGCGGCCGACGAGAGGGATCGGCCGTTTTCAAATTTGTGTCGTTACCAAATCCGTGTCGTCACATGGCTTGGCGCGCAGGCCGGTCGGTGCGCGGACGCTTGACGCCATCCGGGCTCCGCTCCGGCTCGCGGCCTCGCCACTTGAGCACCGCGACGTTGCGCGCGCGATTCGTGCGCCGCTCGTTCAACCGCTCGGTCAGCAATGCGGTCGGGTCTTCCCAGAACCGCGAGGCAAACGCATCGTGCAGGTCTGCCTCCGTGAGGCCGAGATCGCGCAGCATGTGCTGATCCAGACTGACAAGCGTGATCGCATCGCGGCGGTTACGGCGTGCACGGAGCAGCACTCTAATTCGGCGCGCCGCATTGGTGAGCGCTGCGGCGAGGGCGCGGGCCAAAGCACCCAACGCGATCGGCACGACCGGAATATTCGCGGGCATGGCAGTCTCCGTTCCAATTGCATGTCCTGGGCCTAAATCGCTCCGGACAGCCCCTGAAACCACCCGAATTGCCCACCCGAATTCTCAGGAGCGCAACCACTCTGGATGAAGCCAATTGATTAGTAAAACGAATGTTTGTAATCTGATCGATCATTAATTATGATATTCCGTCAGACGCCGACAGGCCCCGTTTTAAGGATGCCGCTTATGACCGCGCTCATCGACATCGATCAGCTTCGTACCTTTATCGCCATTGCCGAGACCGGCAGCTTCACCAAAGCGGCCGAGGTGGTGAACAAGACCCAGTCGGCCGTATCGATGCAGATGAAGCGGCTGGAGGAGCGGCTTGAGCGGCCGATCTTCGCGCGCGACGGCCGCGCCTCAAAGCTCACCGACGATGGCGCCCGGCTGCTCGATTACGCACGACGCATCGTCAAGCTCAACATCGAGACGCTCGCGGCATTCTCTGAAACGGGACTTTCCGGACGCGTGCGGCTCGGCGTCCCCGACGATTACGCGGACCGGTATTTGCCCGAGATCATGGCGCGCTTCTCGCGCGCTTATCCGAGCGTGGAGCTTACCGTCATCTGCGAGCCGTCTGTCGACTTGCTCGAGCGCATCGACGCGAACGAGCTCGATCTTGCGATCATCACGAATTGCGAATTGAAGCGCGCGTCGGAAACGTTCCGGCGCGAGCGCCTGTTATGGGTGACATCAAACCGGCATTCGATGCATCTCGAAGAACGGCTGCCGCTCGCGCTCGGGCGCCCGACCTGCAGCTGGCGGCGGACCGCAATTGAACGGCTGGAGGCAATCGGGCGTCCTCATCATATCCTTTATTCGAGTTCGAGCGCCGGAGCCGTTGCCGCGGCTGTGCTCGCCGGGCTTGCGGTATCGGTGCTGCCGGAATCCGGCTTGCGCCCCGGCATGCGCGTGCTGAGCGCGGCGGACGGGTTTCCTGAGTTGCCGACGTGCCGCATCGGCCTCGTGCGCAGCGCGCACGAAAGCTCGGCGCTCGCCGACGCGCTCGCGGGGCACATCATTTCGTCTCTCGACAATCTGTCGGAGCAGCAGGCGGCGGAGTAGTCCTTAGGGCGCGGCGTTAAATCTTGTCAAAGCCGCCGCCTATCGTTTGAAATCCTCCAGTAATGCGCAGCGATTCGATTGCGCCGTGTTGCTCGATTGGCGCAACGCCGGCGCCGTTGGTCTTAATGCCGCCGGCGATCTCGATTTCGCGCGCGGAGCCGTTGGGTTTAATACTCAAGGCGATGGCCGACAGGTTCACTACGACTCCTTTGACCAGCGATTCACCTGTGCCGCCGAACGTCTCTATGCCGCGGTGCACGACAAGCCGGCCGATCGGCTGGCTGATCTGAATACCAACCGCGCCATCCGCGTGTGTCACAACACGATCAAACTCCGCTAGGTTCACGGTGCCGGTGTAAACATTGAACCCGCGCGCACCTTTGCCGAACGTTTCGATCAGCTTATTGACCTTCAATTCATGCACGATCCCGAAATTCACAAACCCGATGCCACTCGGGCCATAAGACGTGATCTTCTCCTCGGCGGTCCAGCGATCGACGACACCCCAATTGTCGAGCACCATGTCGTTGACGCCATAGGTCGTAACAGGGCCGCGGTTTCTCACGCTGTCGACATGGGCGCCGTAGACCGTGAACACGCCGCCGGTGATCTGGTCCGGCGTGCCCGGCGCAATTCCGCCGTCGCTGTAGACCGCCTCGGTTTCCAAACGCCGGACAATCAGCCTGCCGCCTTTATCGCCGCCGCCGCTGACGAAGATGCCGCTTCCTCGAACCGGCGCACCGTCGCGGCCGGCGGACAGGCCGACAAGATCTGCGCTGATGGCGACAGTGTCGTCGGGCTGCATATTCCAGAGGGTGAATGCGCCGTGAAGCACGTAAACGCCATACCCGTGCGGACGTTCGATCTCAGCCCGCGCATCGGCCGCAATAATGTCGAGGCGGTCAACATCGACATGCCCCGCCCGTACTTTGTCCCGAGCAAGAATTTGAACGCGGCCGGTCGTAGTTACGCTACGCAATTCAATTCGGCCTAAACTTGCGACGGCGGTATCGTTGAATATCGCGCGCTTTTCCGCAGAAGCATTGAGACGAAGATTGTGGATCCGATTATCCGAAGAAAGCTGGACGCCATCTGTCGCAGCGGCGAAGGTAATGCTGGAGCTCTCGCCAGCGCCGCGCAGCGTCTGTCCGGGCAAAAGACCGATTGATGGCGCGTTGGCCAAATGTCCATCGACGGCGATATGCCGGACATTCCTGTCCTTGGTTGCCGCAAGAAGCGCGTCGACGGTCGTGACCGATTTTTCCGGAATGTTCATTGTCATAACTCCCGACAGCGACTTACAAACTGAATTGAGTCTATTTTCGGCCCGCACACGCCACAGACTGCTTGCCGCGACACGACGATGGCAGGTTCGATCCCGCTATGGGCGAAAGAGATGCAGCGTGAAAAATCTCAATACGAATATTCGTCAAAAATCGGCTCGACCGAGCCGCGCCATTCGTTGTTGAATTTGGCCAGTAATTCTTCCGCCGGCGTAATGCCACGCGCGACCAATTCTTCCAGCGGCCGCAAATAGCGCGTCTCGTCTCGGCCGTTGCGATCGAGCCGCCTTCGGCGAACGAGGCCCTGCGCAGAAAGCTGCAACGTTTCCTTGGCGAGCGCGAGCAAATTGCGGCCGCCGATCTCAGCCTTGAAGCCGAGCTTCGGCACGTCATCACGCAACTGCTGCCGCTCTGCTGCGCTCCAGCCCTTGACGATGTCCCAAGCGGCGGAAAGCGAATCGTCGTCGTAAAGAAGGCCGACCCAATAAGCCGTCAGCGACGGCAATCTTCTCCACGGTCCGCCGTCGGCGCCGCGCATTTCGAGATAGCGCTTGAGCCGCACCTCGGGAAAGATCGTGCTCAGGTGATTGGCCCAATCGGAAATCGTCGGGCGCTCGCCGGGCAATTCGGCAAGCTTGCCCGCGAAGAAATCCCGGAACGATTTGCCCGAGACATCGATGTACTTATCGCCTCGCTTGATGAAATACATCGGCACATCGAGCGCATAATCGACCCATTTCTCGAATCCCATGCCGGGTGCGAACGCCCACGGCAGCATGCCCGAGCGGTCGCCGTCGGTGTCGCGCCAGATTTCGGAGCGGAACGATAAAAAACCATTCGGCTTGCCTTCTGTGAACGGCGAGTTGGCGAACAGCGCGGTTGCGACGGGCTGCAACGCAAGCGTCACGCGCAGCTTGCGCACCATGTCAGCTTCCGACGAGAAGTCGAGGTTCGCCTGTACCGTGCAGGTGCGGTACATCATGTCGAGGCCGAGCTTGCCGACCTTGGGCATGTAATTCGTCATGATGCGGTAACGGCCCTTTGGCATCATCGGCATGTCGGCGCGCGACCAGCTCGGCGTCATGCCCATGCCGAGAAAGCCGATGCCGAGCGGGCGGGCGACTTCGCGCAGTTGCGCAAGATGCGCGAACAATTCCGACGCGGTCTGGTGTACGTTCTCGACTGGAGCGCCCGATAATTCGAACTGACCGCCGGGCTCCAGCGAGATCGCGCCGCCGCCGGTCACGTCGAACATGCCGATGATGCTCTCGCCTTCGAGGATCGGCTCCCAGCCGAGATGATGCTGCATGCCTTCGAGCAGCGAACGGATCCCGCGCGGTCCCGCATAAGGCACCGGCCGGTGACCCTCGACGGTAAACGCAAATTTCTCGTGCTCGGTGCCGACCCGAAATTGCGTCTTCGGCTTGCAGCCTGCTTCGAGCCACGCGACGAGTTCGTCACGCGTCTCGATCGGAGTCATGTCGATTTGGTCGCGGGCCATGCGAGGACGCGGTCGGGTCCGGCAAAAGGGGGCGCGACCTTAAACATGGGGATGCCGAAAGGGCAATGCGCCAGCCGGTATACCTCTGGAAATGACAAGCTGAGCGCCTTGATATTGTATAGAAATTTGCATGTTCTTTTTTCGTTCTTTTTGATTCGGCCGTGCTGGGGTATGAAGGGGGCGCAATGGCTGACTTTTCCCCTCATCAGGAGGCCGCGCTTTCCGCCGTTTCGGAATGGCTCAAGGCCAAGCCCGGCCGCAACGGTGCGTCTCAGATCTTCCGCCTGTTCGGCTATGCCGGTACCGGCAAGACGACGCTCGCCAGGCACATCGCCGACGACATGGACGGCGAGGTGAAATTTGCGGCGTTCACCGGCAAGGCGGCCTCTGTGATGCGCGGCAAGGGCTGCAAAGGCGCCTCCACCATTCACAGCTTGATCTACCGGGCGCGCGAAAGCGGCGAAGAAATTCCGAGCTTCGATCTGTGGGAGGAGGCGCCGGCCTCGAAAGCCGATCTCATCATCATCGACGAGTGCTCGATGGTCGACGCCGAACTCGGCCGGGATCTGCTGTCCTTCGGCGTTCCTGTGCTGGTGTTAGGCGATCCGGCGCAATTGCCGCCGGTGCAGAATGGCGCAAACGCCGGCGGCTTTTTCACCGAGCACGCACCGGACGTGATGCTGACCGAAGTTCACCGGCAGGCGCAGGACGATCCGATCGTGCGGCTCTCGATGGATGTTCGCGCGGGTGAGCCCATTGAGCCCGGCCGCTACGGCGAAACCGAAGTGGTGCGCCGCAACGATTTCGATCCGCAGCGCGTGCTCGAAGCCGATCAGGTGCTGGTCGGGCGCAACGTGACGCGGCGCAACTATAATGCGCGCATGCGCGAGCGGCGCGGCTTTACCGATGCATTGCCGGATGCAGGCGACAAGCTCGTCTGCCTGCGCAACAATCGCAAGAAAGGCTTGTTTAACGGCTCGCTGTGGAGCGTGAAGGAACGCGGGGCGCGCAAGACGGGCATCATGACCATGCGGCTGTTGCCCGACGACGAAACCGCGACGCGCGGCGTGAAGGTTTCGGTGCGGCCGGAGTGTTTCTCGGGCGGCATCGAGCAGATCGATTGGTCGCGCCGCAAACCCTACGACGAGTTCGACTATGGCTACGTGCTGACCGTGCACAAAGCGCAGGGCTCGCAATGGAACGACGTCGTGCTGTTCGATGAGTCGTTCGCGTTTCCCGACAGCCGCGCGCGTTGGCTCTACACCGGCATCACGCGCGCGGCGAAGAAGCTGACCGTGGTGGTATAATTTTGGGACGTCGAGACATGCCGTCATCACCCGCGAAGGGTGATCCAGCGAGCTCGCTCCGTCTTCGTCACCCTGAGGTGCTCGCCCACCGATCTCGGGTTTATCCGAGATCAGCACTACTTGTGCGCAAGTCGGCTTTTAGCCGACTTGCGTGGGCGAGCCTCGAAGGGTGACGGCAACAGATTTCGGGGCCGTTCATCCTTCGAGGGCGGCCTTCGGCCGCCACCTCAGGATGACGGATTTGATGCCGTGCCAACCGCGCGGACGATGACGTCAAGTTGTGACGAAGATGTTGAGTTACATGCGGTCTTATGCCGCCTGCTTGGGCCGCGCAGGCGCGAAGCGCTGGTAGAAGCGTTCGTCGCGCGCGGCCATGTCGACGAGCAGCTTCGGCGGCGCAAAACGCGGCCCATATTTCGACTCCAGCAGCTTGCAAAGATCGACAAACTTCCGCGTGCCGATCATGTCGATCCACGACAGTGTGCCGCCGGAATAAGGCGCAAAACCGAAGCCGAGAATCGAGCCGACATCCGCCTCGCGCACGTCCGTGAGCACGCCCTCCTCGAAACAGCGCGCGGTCTCCAGCGCCTGCATGGCCAGAAGCCGGTTTTTCAACACGACCACGCTGACGTCGTCCGGGTTCAATTTCGTGGGCTGCAATTCGGCAAGGCCGGGCCATATCTTTTTTGGCTGGCCTTGCAGGTAGTCGTAGAAACCCTTCCCGTTCTTGCGCCCGAAGCGGCCGCGCTTTTCGACCATTTCCTCGAGCAAGGCCTTCTGCCGGGGATCGACGGCGTCGGAGCCGAGATCGGCTTCGGTCGCTTTCAAAATTTTCCAGGCGAGATCGACCGCGACCTCATCGTTCAGCGCGAGCGGCCCGACCGGCATGCCGGCCATGCGGCCGACATTCTCGATCATCGCCGCGGGGATACCTTCGGCCAGCATCAGGTGGCCTTCTCGAATGTAGGTGCCGACCACGCGCGAGGTATAGAAGCCGCGCGAGTCGTTGACGACGATCGGCGTCTTGCGGATCGTGCGCACGTAATCGAGCGCGGCGGCGAGTGCTTTGGACCCGGTCTGCTTGCCGAGAATAATCTCGACCAGCATCATGCGGTCGACCGGCGAGAAGAAGTGGATGCCGATGAAGCGCGCGGGATCGCCGAATTCAGCGGCAAGCGACGTGATCGGCAAGGTCGATGTATTGGAGGCGAAAACGGCGTCCTTGCCGATGACGGCCTGCACCTTGCCGATGACCTCTGCCTTAACCTTGCGGTCCTCAAAAACCGCCTCGATGATGAGATCGCAGTCCTTCAGCATCGAATAGTCTGCCGTCGCGGTGATCGCGTTCATCAGCGCCTCGCGTTCGGCCGCCGTGGCGCGGCTCTTGGCGATACGTTCGCTGATCGCTTTGTGCAGCGCCGCTTTGCCCTTGTCGGCAGTTTCCTGATCGCGATCGACAACAAGGACGTGAATGCCGGCTTGCGCCGTGACCTGCGCAATCGCCATGCCCATGAATCCGGCGCCGAGGATGCCGACTTTCGCGATCTTCGTCGCCGGCACATCGGCAGGACGGCGGGCGCCCTTGTTCAGTTCTTGCATCGAAATGAACAGCGTGCGGATCATCGCCGCCGCTTCCGGCGAGCGCAGAATCTTGGCGAACCAGCGCGACTCGACGCGCAGCGCCTGATCCATCGGCAACTGCAAGCCCTCGTAGACGACCTGCATGATCGCGCGCGCAGCCGGATAATTGTCGTAAGTCTCGCGCCGGTAAATCGCGTTCGCCGGCGGAAAAATCATCATGCCGGCTTTGGAATAGACGGGGCCACCTGACAATCTGAATCCTTCCGCATCCCACGGCGCTTTTGCCTTGCCCCCGTTGAGAATCCAGTCTTTCGTCGCCCTGATGAGATCGGCAGCCGGCACGATTGCGTCGATGAGCTTCATGGCTTTTGCGCGATCGAGCCGCAGTTGATCGCCCTTGAGCAGCATCTGCAGCGCATCAGCGGGCGGTAGCATGCGCGCAATGCGCTGCGTGCCGCCGGCGCCCGGGAAAAGCCCGATCTTGATCTCCGGCAGGCCGACGCGCGTGCGCGCATTCTCGGCGGCGATGCGATAATGACAGGCCAGGCAAAGCTCGAAGCCGCCGCCGAGCGCCGTGCCGTTGATCGCCGCCACCCACGGCTTGCCCCACGTTTCAAGCCGCCGGTAAACTTGCGATAGCTTGCGGCTTTCCTCAAACAGCATCGCGGCGGCAGCTTCTCCGCCTTGCGTTTCCGCCATAGCATTGAACACGTCCATCAGTCGCTCGAGCAGCGTGAGATCGGCGCCCGCGCAGAACGTCGCCTTGGCGGATGTGACGACGGCGCCTTTGATGGCCGCATCCGTTGCGACCTTTTCCACCAGCGCGGACAGTTCCTCGATCACCTCGACGTTGATGACGTTCATGGTGCGCCCGGCCATGTCCCAAGTGACGAGCGCGATGCCGTCGGCGTCGATGTCGAGGGTGAAGTTGGGCATTGGGTTGCTCAATACGGCTCGCCGTTCTTCCGCGTGTAGCGCGCGCCTTTTCCGTCGCGCACGACCACCATGTCGATATCGGAGTAGTGCGCCCTTTCGGCGGGCGCGCGCGTGCCGACCTCGATAAAGACGGCGTCACGATCCGAGCGATTAATGAGGCAATGTCCGTTCGGCATTCCGGCGCGCCACGCAGCCGCGTCACCGGGCCTTAAAATCGTCTCGCCTTCGTCCTCGCACAGCACCACTTCGCCTTGCAGGACATAAACAAGCTCGTCTTCCTTTTCGTGCCAATGGCGTTGTGAAGACGCTGCGCCGGGTTTCAGCGTGCAGATATTGACGCCGAAGTGCCTAAGTCCGGCCGCCCGGCCGAGACGCTTGCGCGAGCGGCCTTCGACCGCCTTATTGAAGGGCGCCGGATAGCCGGTCGACGTGTCAATCGGTGTTTGCTCGATGTCAATCTTGGGCATCACACCCTCTCGCCGATTGT
>JAICMO010000259.1 GCA_025929185.1 Pseudolabrys sp. | reverse complement strand
GCGGACCGGCTGTACGATGATTATCTGGACGAGATCAGAGGCGAAGGATTGATTCCATGAGCGGCCATCGGCCATTCGGTGAACTTATCAAGCGGCTGCCGACCGCGCGCAAAGCACGGATCGAAGAAAAGGCCGCGGCACTGAACACAGCATTGACGCTGCACGAGCTGCGCAAGAAGCGAACCGTTTCGCAAGACGCTCTTGCCCGCAAGCTCGCCATCGGCCAGCCGGCCGTTGCCAAGCTCGAACGCCGCAGCGACATGTACGTGAGCAATTTACGGCGCTACGTCGAGGCGCTCGGCGGCGAAGTCGAGATCATTGCGCGGTTTCCCGACGGTGCGGTGACCATTGCGCCGGAGAAACGCACGACCGGCAAATCCGGCTGAGCGCGGCGCACGATAACGATGCCTGATGAATTCTCCCGCCGCGAAGTCAATCGGGCGCTGCTCGTCACCGCTTTTGCGCTTCTGACGCCCGGCGGCCGCCTAATGGCGGCGGACGCCGACACGCCGCTGTTCGACTTTGCGATCGCCGGCGGCAGCCACCACGGTTTGTATCGAGATCGGATGCGGGATGTCCTCGCGCTCGGCGAGCGATTGCTATTGCGGGCCGAGCCGCACAACCCATACGACGCCAATGCAGTCGCCGTGCATCATGCGGACGGCCTGATGTTGGGTTACATCCCGCGTGTTGCCAATGTTGCGCGGCTGCTCGCCGAAGGCGCGCGGATCGATGCTGAAGTGGTTGAGCGGCTTCAGGTCCGCGATGGCGAAAAGGCGCCCGACGATCTGGCGTTTACATTCTTTCTCAACGGCGATCCCCGCATTCGGCTCACGCTGCGCGGGCGAGCCGCCGCCAGTTAGACTGACAGCATCGTTCGTTCTCCTTATGATGCGTGACGGAATCGGGGAGGGCATGGCAATGACCGATCGCGCGATATGGCTGGCCGCGGGCGTACGTACGCCGTTTCTCAACGTCGACGGCGGTTTCGCCAACCGCGACGCGGTGGCGCTTTCTGTGCCGGTGGCGCAGGCGATGGCCGCGCGCGTCAAAGGCAAGATCGATCTCGCGGTGTGGGGCTGGGTGGTGCAGAACCTGAACTACGCCAATCTCGCGCGCGAGATCTGGTTCGACGCCAAGCTCGATCCGCACGTGCCGTCGTTCACCACAGTGATGCAATGCTCGACCGGCATGGTCGGCGTGTTCGAGGTGGCCGGGATGCTGGGCGAGCGCGCGCAGCTTGCGATCGCCGGCGGCGTCGAGAGCATGAGCGGCGCGCAGTTCGCGCTCGGCCAGAAATTGTCGGTGTGGCTGCGCCGCGTGGTGCAGGCGCGCGGCTTCTCCAGGCGCATGTCGGCGGTCGGCCAGCTGCGGCTCAAGGATGTGCGGCTCTACATTCCGGAGATCAAGAACCGCGTGACCGGAAAAAGCATGGGTGAGCACACCGAAGACATGGCGAAGACTTGGGGCATCACGCGGCGCGAGCAGGACGAGCTGGCCTTGCAGAGCCATCAGCGCGCGGTCGCGGCGGAGGATCGCGGTTTCTTCGACGATCTCATCGTGCCGTTCGACGGCGTTTCCAAAGACCATTTCCCGCGCCGCGATACCTCGCTGGAAAAGCTTGGGACGCTCAAGCCGGCGTTCGACCGCAAGAGCGGAAAGGGGACGATCACCGCCGGCAATTCGTCGCCGCTGACCGACGGCGCGGCTGCGATCTGGGTTGCGACGGAAGAGGGATTGTCGCGACTGCCGGCGGAAACGCCGCGCGCGCGGCTCGTCGATTTCGAGCTCGCCGCCGTCGATGTGTTCAGGGAAGGTTTCCTGATGGCGCCGGTGTCGGCCATTCCGCGGCTGCTCGCGCGCAATGGATTGACGTACGGCGACATCGCGCTGTGGGAAATTCACGAGGCGTTTTCGGCGCAGGTGGCATGTCATCTCAAAGGGCTCGACGACAAGGCCTTCGTGCGCGAGAAGGCGGGCGTCGAGCATACGTTCGGGACGTTCCCGCGCGAGCGCATGAATCCGAACGGCGGCAGCGTCGCGCTCGGGCATCCGTTTGCGGCGACCGGCGCGCGCATCATGAGCCAGTCGATCAAGGAATTGGCGACGATGCCGAAGGGCAGCCGCGCCATCGTGAGCATCTGCGCCGACGGCGGGCTCGGCAGCGTGGCGATGCTGCAAAGTTGATCGCGTCATGGGTTGGCACACAGGTCGCGAAACGATCGACGGTTTCTCGCTCTTTTATCGAGAATGGCGGCCGCGCGATAAATCGACGCTGCCGGTGCTGGCGCTGCACGGCTCGCTCACGCAAAGCGGCTCGTGGATCGCACTCGCCGAAGCGATGCAAACGATCCGCATGCTGTGCCCCGACCAGCGCGGCTTCGGACTAAGCGACGATCCCGGCGGCGACCGTTGCGCCGAATTCGCATCGGACGCGATTACGCTGACGGCGAAGCTTTTGCCGGCACGCTACGTCGTCATGGGGCATTCGTTCGCCTGCTCGATTGCGCTGGAGGTCGCGCGCGTCGCAAGCGATCGCGTAGCGGCGGTCGTGCTGGTCGATCCGGTGCTGCGCGTCGGAAAGATTTCAGCCTCCAACAAAGCCTCCGCTCATTCCCGCGCAAGCGGGAATCCAGAGAAACTTTCGCACTGGGTCCCCGCTTCCGCGGGGACGAGCGGGAGAGAACAGCGCT
>JAICMO010000119.1 GCA_025929185.1 Pseudolabrys sp. | reverse complement strand
CGCTCGATGCGCGTCGCATCGGTGACGACGCCGTTCTCGACCGGGACGTTCAGATCGACGCGCATAAGGACGCGCTGGCCCTTTACGTCGACATGATCGAGAGTGCGGAATTCGCCCATTTGGAAGAACTCTCTCCGTCACGCTGAGGTGCGAGCGGCGAAGCCGCGAGCCTCGAAGGCGACGGCCCGTGCCCGTCATCCTTCGAGGCGCGCCGTGCGGCGCGCACCTCAGGATGACGGATTGAGATCAGATCAACTTTCCCATCGCCACGGCCGTATCGGCCATACGATTGGAGAAACCCCATTCATTGTCGTACCACGACATCACGCGCACGAACGTGCCGTTCATGACCTTGGTGTGATCCATGTGGAAGGTGGACGAATGCGGGTCGTGGTTGAAATCGATCGAGACGTTGGGGTCGTTGGTGTAAGCGAGGATGCCCTTGAGCTGCTGCTCGGACGCGCGTTTCACCGCCTCGTTGATTTCTTCCTTTGTCGTCTCTCTCTTTGCGACCACCTTGAGATCGATCACCGAGACATTCGGCGTCGGCACGCGGATGGCGACGCCGTCGAGCTTGCCCTTGAGCTCCGGCAGCACGAGGCCGATCGCCTTGGCCGCGCCGGTCGACGTGGGGATCATCGAGAGCGCCGCGGCGCGCGCGCGATAGAGATCCTTGTGCATGGTGTCGAGGGTCGGCTGGTCGCCGGTATAGGCGTGGATTGTCGTCATGAAGCCGGTCTCGATGCCGACTGCGTCGTTGATGACCTTGGCGACCGGCGCGAGGCAGTTGGTCGTGCAGGAGCCGTTCGAGACCACTCTGTGGTCCTTGGTTAGCTTGTCGTGGTTGACGCCGTAAACGACGGTCATATCGGCGCCGTCGGCGGGGGCGGAGATCAGGACGCGCTTGGCGCCGGCGGTCAAGTGCGCGGATGCCTTTTCCTTTGCGGTGAAGATGCCGGTGCATTCCAGGGCGATGTCGACGCCGAGCTCTTTCCACGGCAGCTTCGACGGATCACGCTCGGCGGTCACCTTGATCGCGCCGTTGCCGAGGCTAATGGTGTCGCCTTTGACGGTGACGTTGCCGGGGAAGCGGCCGTGCACGCTGTCGTAGCGCAGCAGGTGAGCATTGGTCTCCACCGGCCCGAGGTCGTTTAGCGCAACGACTTCGATATCCCTGCGGCCGGACTCCGCGACGGCGCGCAGAATATTGCGGCCGATCCGCCCGAATCCGTTGATGGCTACTCGCACTGTCATTCGTCGCTCCCGCCTCTACATTGTTATGCCCGGGCTCGACATCACAAGTCGGGTATACCCGACTTGTGAAACTCAAACCCTTTTCGGAAGTCGGGCAGGCCCGACTTCCGATGCATCCATCCATCTTGGCAGTATAGATGGATTGCCGGGTCAGGCCCGGCAATGACCATTTAACGCAATTTGCCCAGCGCCGCATCCGCGACGGCCTCGGGCGTAATTCCGAAATGCCGATAAAGGTCTTTGTAGGGCGCGCTGGCGCCGAACGTGCTCATGCCGACAAAAGCGCCGTCGGTGCCGATGATCGCGTCCCATCCCTGCCGGACGGCGGCCTCCACCGCGACGTTAACTTTGACGACGCCGATCACCGCCCGACGGGCGGCTTCCGGCGTCTCGAAAAGCAATTCGAAGCTCGGCACCGACACCACGCGCGCCGGTACGCCTTTTGCCGCGAGCAGCTTTTGGGCCTCGATCGCGATCGACACTTCCGAGCCGGTGGCGAAAATCGATACCTCGGCTTTGCCGTTTGACGGCGCGATTTCATAAGCGCCGGCGGCGCAGCGGTTGTGGTCATCGAAAGTCTTGCGCAGTTGCGGCACGTTCTGGCGGGTCAGCGCAATCACGCTCGGACGATCCTTGTGCTCGAGCGCAAGCTGCCAGCATTCGATCGTCTCGACCGCGTCGCAGGGGCGGAAAACAAGCAAGTTCGGAATCGCGCGCAGCGCGGCGAGATGCTCGACCGGCTGATGCGTCGGCCCGTCTTCGCCGAGACCGATCGAGTCGTGCGTCATGACGTGGATCACGCGCTCGCCCATGAGCGCCGCAAGCCGTATGGCCGGACGGCAATAGTCCGAAAAAACGAGAAACGTGCCGGAGTACGGGATGATGCCCCCGTGCAGCACCATGCCGTTCATCGCGGCCGCCATGCCGTGCTCGCGGATGCCGTAGTGGATAAAGCGGCCGGAGAAATCCAAGGCGCTCATCGCCTTCATCGACTTGGTGCGCGTGTTGTTGGAGCCGGTGAGGTCGGCCGAGCCGCCGACCATTTCCGGCACGGCGAGCACGAGTCTCTCGAGCGCAAACTCCGATGCCGCGCGCGTAGCGATTTCCTTGGGCGCGGTGGCGAGCGATTGCTTGACGCTCTTCACGGCATCGGCAAGCGCCTGCTGCGGCAGGTCGCCGCGCATGCGGCGCTCGAATTCGGCGCGCCTGTCGAATGAGGCGAGCTTCTTCTTCCACTCGGTATGCGCGCTCTTCGAGCGTTGCCCGGCTGCGCGCCAGGCGGAGAAAACATCATTCGGCACGTCGAACGGCGCATGCGTCCAGCCGAGGGCCTTGCGCGCGCCGGCGATCTCTTCCGCGCCGAGCGGCGAGCCGTGCGATTTCTCCGAGCCTTGCTTGGTCGGCGCGCCGTAGCCAATTTTCGTTTTGCACGCGATCAGCGTCGGCTTTTCGGATTTCTGCGCCTTCTCGATTGCTGCGGCGATGGCATTGGCGTCGTGGCCGTCGATGCGCGAGGCATTCCATCCCGCGGCTTCGAAGCGCTTCACCTGATCGACACTGTCGGACAGCGACAGCGCGCCGTCGATCGAAATGCCGTTATCGTCGAACAACACGATGAGTTTGGAAAGTTTCAGGTGCCCGGCAAGCGCGATCGCTTCCTGCGAAATCCCTTCCATCAGGTCGCCGTCGGAGGCGAGCACGTATGTCTTATGATCGACGATATTGCCGAACTCGGCGGCAAGGTGCCGCTCGGCGATCGCCATTCCGACAGCATTGGCGATGCCTTGCCCGAGCGGCCCGGTCGTCGTCTCGATTCCCTTGGTGACGAAATTCTCCGGGTGACCGGGCGTCGCGGAGCCGAGTTGCCGGAATTTTTTGATCTCCTCGATCGTCACCGACTCGTAGCCGGTGAGATAAAGCAACGCATAGATCAGCATCGAGCCATGACCGGCCGACAGGACGAATCGGTCGCGGTCGGCCCACGCCGGATCGGCCGGATCGAATTTCAGAAAGCGCGTGAAGAGAACCGTCGCGACATCCGCCGCGCCCATCGGCAGGCCGGGGTGGCCGGATTTCGCCTGCTCGACGGCATCCATCGCCAGCGCACGGATGACGTTCGCCATGCGCTCGTGCGTGACGGAAGGTGCGGCGTCCGGTCGCTCAAGGCGCTCTGCGGGCGCCATGGCGAGCTTCGGCGAGGCGTTTGCTGGCATGGAAAAAGCCTTTTGCGCCGGCTGGATAGCACGTGAGCCCCTTGAGTCAATGTGACCACCCCCCGATCGCCCCGCCATGCACAGGGCTGCGAAAACATCGGGGCAAAAGATCATGCAGACGTTGACGCAAGGGTCGCGCAGCACGTAAGCTTCTTTGCCTAAGCGTCTGCCGTCGCAACATTTTTTTCTCGCGGAGAAGGCGATGACGGAGCCGAGCGCGCTGGATTTGGCGGTCAAGCGCCTGGCGCTGGCGCTCGACGCTTTGGACGCTGCCGTCGAGCGGCGCCAGGAGGCCGACCGCAGCGAGGAAGGGCTTGCCAATCAGTTGCAAGCGCTGGGCGTCGATCGCACCCGGCTTGCGGAAGCCCTCGACAAAGAAGCAGCGCGGTTGCGAAGGCTCGAGGACGCGAACCGCGAGATCGCCGGCCGGATCGACGCCGCGATGGAAAGCATCCGCGGCGTGATCGACGGCAAAGGGCCCTGACGCCATGGCGCAGATCAATGTCGTCATCAATGGCCGCCAGTTCCGCGTCGCCTGCGACGACGGACAGGAAGAAAATCTCGAAGCGCTTGCGAAAAATCTCGATGACCGCATCAACGCACTGCGTGCGAAGTTCGGTGAGATCGGCGACACGCGGCTCACCGTTATGGCCGCGATCCAGATCGGCGACGATCTTGCCGACGCGAAGCAGCAGATCCGTCGCTTGCAGGAAGATTTACGTCAAATGCACGACGCGCGAGCGCTCGCCGCGGAGCGCGCGCACGCCGCTCAGGAAGCGGTCATCGGCGCATTCAACTCCGCGGCCGAGCGGCTCGAGGGAATTACGAGAAGATTGAATGAGACGCTGAGCGACGGCGTGGCCATCGGCTAGCGGATTTCTGTCGCTCGCGCGAATGATCCTATGGGGGCGCGCTCGCCCGGCCGGGATAGCGGGCATGTAGCGCGGCATCGGCATAACAACTACATTGCGCGCGCGGGGCTGCGGGGTGCGTCAGGAGACTAATCCCCGGGGCCTTATCGATCCTTAAGGGAGCTGTCCCTGACCGGGCTCGTGGGCTCGGCCATATGGTGCCCACCTACTTTCGTAGGGAACCCGGGATCGAGCGCTCCAACGGCCAGCGCGGCTCCGCACTGAATTCTCGCCGGCGTCGTCGTGGCCGGGCTTGTCCCGGCCATCCACGTCTTGTTTGTTGGCAGAAAGAAAAAACGTGGATGCCCGGCACAAGGCCGGGCATGACGGGTTGCATGCCGGACGCCTCGGAAATTGAACGTCAAAAGACTCTATTACGCACCGAAGCCCTCGCACGACGCGATGCATTGTCGCCCGAGGAGCGCGCGGCCGCGGCGGAAATAATCGCCGCGCGCGCATTTCCCGTTCCGGTGCTCGCTGGAGCGATCGTTTCCGGCTTCATGCCACTGAAGACCGAGATCAATCCGCTGCCGCTGCTGCGCAAGCTCGCCGATGCCGGCGCCAAACTCGCACTGCCGGCGATCGCCGGGCGCGGTAAGCCGCTCGTCATGCGCGCTTATGCGTTCGGCGACGAATTCGCGCGCGGTCAATGGGGCATCCGTGAGCCGAAGCCGGACCGGCCCGAGGTTTTCCCGGATATCATGATCGTGCCGCTGGCCTGCTTCGATCGCAAAGGCCATCGCATCGGCTATGGTGCGGGCTACTACGACATGACCATTCGCAGGATGCGGTCGATGAAGAAAATCGTCGCGATCGGCTTTGCGTTCGCAGTGCAGGAAATTCCCGCCGTTCCCGCCACCGAGCGGGATGAGCAACTCGACCTCGTGCTGACGGAGCGCGAAGTGATCGATTTGCGCGGACGCTAGCCTGTATGCGGATTCTCTTCATCGGCGACGTGGTTGGCCGTTCGGGGCGGACGATTGTCTACGAGCGGCTGCCCAGCCTGATCGCCGACTGGAAGCTCGATCTCGTTGTCGTCAACGGCGAGAATGCGGCCGGCGGATTTGGCATCACCGAGACGATCTACAACGAATTGATCGACGCCGGCGCCGACGCGATCACGCTCGGCAATCATGCCTGGGATCAGCGCGAGGCGCTCGTGTTCATCGAGCGCGCCCCGCGCCTCATCCGCCCGGTGAATTTCCCCGCGGGCACACCCGGACGTGGCGCCGCGCTGATCGATACCAAGAAGGGCAAACGAGCACTCGTCATCAATGCGATGGGGCGCGTGTTCATGGACCCGCTGGACGATCCGTTCGCCGCCGTCGAGCGCGAGATCGGCGCCTGCTCGCTCGGTTCGGGCGCCGATGCCGTCGTCATCGATATTCATTGTGAAGCAACAAGTGAAAAGCAATCGATGGGCTTTTTCGTGGACGGCCGTGCGTCGCTCGTGGTCGGCACGCACACCCATGCACCGACCGCGGACCATCGTGTGCTGCCTGGCGGCACCGCGTTTGTCACGGACGTCGGCATGACCGGCGACTACGATTCGATCATTGGCATGACCAAGGACGAGCCGCTCGGCCGCTTCTTGCGCAAAATTTCGACCGGAAGGTTTGGTCCGGCCGAAGGCGCCGCCACGCTGTGCGGGCTTGCGGTGGAGACGAATGACAACAGCGGACTTGCGACGCGCGTCGCTGCGGTTCGTCTCGGCGGGATTCTGGAAGAGGCCTGTCCGCCGTTCTGGGCCTGATTTAGGATTTTGCAAACCATCGCGCGAAGACGATGCACGCCGAAGGCGCGTCTCTGCCGAGAAAAATGTCCTATTCACAAGCGCAAAATGCAAATTCTCCAACGGCGATTTTACCGGATGGCAAGAGTTACCTCCTATGGGAGATTGCATGATCACCGTGGCGGCAGTGCACCTTGGACGCTCAGCGCTCACTCATCGATGAAGTCGAACGCGTCATGGCGGCGGGTTCCGCCGACCAGCGCGTCAACATTCTCAGGCGCGTCACCGATCTCTTCATGGTCGGTCCCGACAAGTATTCCGAGCTGCAAGTCGAGATTTTTGGCGACGTCATCGGACGTCTGGCCGAGCAGATCGAGTTGAAGGCCCGCGCAGAACTCGCAAACCGGCTAGCGCCGGTGACCAATGCACCGGTTTCCGTGGTTCGCGCTCTCGCGCACGATCCCTCGATCGAGGTTGCCGGCCCCGTACTCAGCCAGTCGCCGCGCCTGACCGAGCAAGACCTCATCGAGGCCGCCGAAAGCAAAGGGCAGGACCGGCTTCTTGCCATTTCCAAGCGAGCGACCATCAGCGAAGCGATTTCCGATTTGCTGGTCGCTCACGGCGATTACAAGGTGCTGCGGTCGGTCGCGCGCAACGAGGGCGCGCGGTTTTCCCGCGCGAGCTACGGCAGGCTGGTGGAGAAATCCATCGACGACGAAGAGCTCGCGGTCAGCGTCGGCCTGCGCAAGGACATTTCAAAGGAGCATTTCCACGCGCTGGTCGCCAGAGCCTCGGAGGCCGTCTTCAAGAAGCTCGCGGCGGCCAACCCCGAGAACGCGGAAGAGGTCAACCGTGTGCTGTTCGATCTGACCGGCCGCAGGGTGCAGCCGGAGATCAAGCGGGACTACACGCAGGCAAAGAAAGAATTCGAGCGGCTCCAGCACGCCGGCAAGCCCATTGAACAGGCGATGCAGCAATTCGCCGTCAACGGCAAGTTCGAAGAGACCATCTACGCGATCGCCGCCCTTTGCAGCGTGCCGACCGAGATGGTCGAGCGCACGCTTTGCGACCGCAACGCGGATATCGACGCGCTTCTGCTCCTGCTGAAAGCGGCCGATATCGAATGGCCCACGGCCAAGCTCATTCTCGGCATGCGCCGCGGGTCCGTCGGCGTTCCGACGCAGAGCGCCGCCGATGCGGGTCGCAATTACGCGCGGCTGCAAGCCTCGACCGCAAAGCGGGTGATCCGCTTCTATCAGGTGCGGCAGGCGTCCGGCGAAAGCGCTTAATCCGGCTCCGTTCCGGCTCAGCGTCCATTGCGGCTTTCTGGATTTTGTCGCGGGCGGGCCTTATAAGGCGCCCTTATCAGGTCATTCAGGGATTGCGGGTCCTGCGGGCGAAGCGGGCGCGGACGATTGTCAGGTGGGCGAAGGCCATGGCGGGTCATTCACAATTCAAGAATATCATGCACAAGAAGGGGCGCGCGGATAAGGCGCGCTCCAAGCTGTTCAGCAAGCTTGCGCGCGAAATCACGGTGGCCGCCAAGCTTGGAATGCCGGATCCCGCATTCAATCCGCGGCTGCGCGGCGCGATCCTCGCCGCGCGCGCGGAGAACATGCCGAAGGACAACATCGAGCGCGCGATCAAGAAATCGCAAGGCAGCGATTCCGAGAGTTACGACGAGATTCGCTACGAAGGCTACGGTCCTGGTGGCGTCGCCGTAATCGTCGAGGCGCTCACGGATAATCGCAACCGCACGGCCGGCGAGGTGCGCGCAATCTTCACCAAGAACGGCGGCAATCTGGCGGAGACCGGTGCCGTATCCTTCATGTTCAGTCATGTCGGCGCCGTAGAATACGACGCGAGCGCTGCGGGCGCGGATGCGATGCTCGAGGCGGCGATCGAGGCGGGCGCGGAAGACGTGATTTCAAACGAGGACGGGCATCAAATCATCACCACGCCCGAAACCTTGCGCGAGGTGGCGAAGGCGCTGGAAACGAAATTCGGCGAGCCGCGAAAGTCCGCGCTGTTGTGGAAGCCGCAAAATACGGTGGCGCTCGACGACGCGGCCGGCGAGAAAATGCTCAGCCTCATCGAGTCGCTCGACGACAACGACGACGTGCAAAACGTCTACGCGAACTTCGAGGTTTCCGACGCGCTCATGCAGAAGATGAGCGCCTAGAGACCCACCGCCTAGGCGCGGCCATGCCGCAGGGTTATCAATGCGGCAAGATGAGGCGACCGATTCGCATCCTCGGCATCGACCCCGGGCTCCGGCGCACGGGCTGGGGTCTGATCGAATCCGACGGCAACCGCCTGATTTACGTCGCCTGTGGCTCGCTCGAGACCGGCGAGCGGCTCGGCCTCGGCGACCGGCTGCTTGCGATCCACGATGGGTTGACGCGCATCGTCGACGAGTTCCAGCCGGATGAGGCCGCAGTGGAGGCGACCTTCGTCAACGTCAACGGCGCGGCGACGCTCAAGCTCGGACAGGCGCGCGGCATTGCCATGCTGGTGCCCGCGAAGGCGGGCATCGTGATTGCGGAATACGCGCCCAATCTGGTGAAGAAGACGATCGTCGGCGCGGGTCATGGCGAAAAGACGCAAATCCGCATGATGATTGGCGTGCTGCTGCCAAAGGCCGATCCGCAGTCGGACGACGCCGCCGACGCGCTCGCCATCGCCGTGTGCCATGCGCATCATCGGCAGAGCGCCGTGCTGAAGGCCGCCGCGCGATGAATTGCCGCGAGCACAGCGCCTCCCTCTCCGCGTGCGGGAGAGGGTTGGGGAGGGGGCAGAGGCATGTTTTGCTTTTCCCTTCCCTGTCCCTCCCCCCGCAAGCGGGGAAGGGGACGACAGCGGAGAGGCCGTCGATGATCGGCAAGCTTTCTCTTTCTGTCATTCCGGGACGGCCCGAAGGGCCGGGCCCGGAATCCATACTCCGCCGCGCTGCGGGTTATGGACTCCGGGTTCGCCGCCTTACGACCGCGCCCCGGAATGACGATGGAAGGGTCGCCGTGCGATGATCGGCAAGCTCAAGGGCATCATCGATTCTTACGGCGAGGATTTCGTCATCCTCGACGTGAACGGCGTCGGCTATCAGGTGCATTGCTCTGCGCGCACGATGCAGGCGCTGCCTTCGCCCGGTGCGCCGGCGACGCTGTCGATTGAGACGCATGTGCGCGAGGACCAGATCAAGCTGTTCGGCTTTGCGAGCGATATCGAGCGCGAATGGTTCCGCCTGTTGCAGACCGTGCAGGGCGTCGGCGCGAAGGTTGCGCTCTCCGTGCTCGGCACGCTGAAGGTTTCCGAGCTCGCCTCCGCCGTCGCCATGCGCGACAAGGCGATGGTCGCGCGCTCGCAAGGCGTCGGCAACAAGGTTGCCGAGCGCATCGTCACGGAATTAAAGGACAAGGCGCCGGCGTTCGCGAGCGTCGATCCGGCGATCGTGCATCTTGCCGGCGCGCTCGACGAGAAGCGCGCGCCGAAGCCGGTGAGCGATGCGGTCTCTGCGCTGGTCAATCTCGGTTACGGCCAGCCGCAGGCTGCGGCAGCGATTGCCGCCGCCGCGCGCAGCGCGGGCGAGAGCGCCGATACCGCGACACTCATTCGTCAGGGGCTGAAGGAATTGGCGAAGTGAACGCGCAGATCGATCAGCGCTGGTGGCACCGTACCGATCGACTTTTGTTGACGGCACTCTTCTTTTCGTTTTTTGGGCCGATCGTCGGCAACGTCGTTTACTTCCTCAGCGCCGGCATTTTTGGCAGTATTCTCGCCCTCCTTCGCCTCGATATTCTCTTGGCCGCCAAGGCCCTTCTGGGCATGATTATTCTCGCCGTAATCGGCATTCCGACAGCCTTTATGTACGGTCTGATCCCGGCCGCGGTGGCAGGAATTTCGATTGGTCTTTTCTACCTGTTCATGAATCGCGTGCCTTGGCTGGTCGTGCTTGGCGTTGGTCTTTGTGTTGCGCTTCCATTTTCCTATTACTACGAAAACTACACGCTCATGGGGGGCGGCCCTAGGGGAAGCGCACCTTTCCGTTATTCGTGGGACACCTTTACTGTCGTCGTAGCGACCTTGATCTGCTCCGCGATGATCAAGAAAGTGCACGAGCCGCACCGAGCAGTCGCTACGCCCGGCAACGTCGAAACTACATGAGCAACGCGCCCCGACGCCTTGTCACTGCCGAACGCCGCGACGACGACACGGATGCGTCGTTGCGGCCGCAACGGCTGGCCGAATTCATCGGCCAGGAAAAGGCGCGCGCCAACCTTGCCGTGTTCATGGAGGCCGCGCGCGCGCGCAAGGAAGCGCTCGATCACGTGCTGTTCGTCGGCCCGCCCGGCCTCGGCAAGACGACGCTGGCGCAGATCGTCGCGCGCGAGCTCGGCGTCAATTTCCGCGCGACCTCCGGCCCGGTGATCGCGAAAGCCGGCGACCTCGCGGCGCTCCTCACCAATCTCGAGGCGCGCGACGTTCTGTTCATCGACGAAATCCACCGGCTCAATCCGGCGGTCGAGGAAATTCTTTATCCGGCGATGGAGGACTTCCAGCTCGATCTCATCATCGGCGAGGGGCCGGCGGCGCGTTCGGTGAAAATCGATCTGGCGCCGTTCACGCTGGTCGGCGCGACGACGCGCGCCGGCTTGCTCACCAATCCGCTGCGCGACCGCTTCGGCATTCCGGTGCGGCTCAATTTTTATTCTGAAGCCGAACTGGAAGAGATCGTCAACCGCGGCGCGCGCGTGCTTGGGCTTGCAATGACGAGCGACGGTGCCAACGAGATCGCGCGTCGCGCGCGCGGCACACCGCGCATTGCCGGGCGGCTGCTGCGCCGCGTGCGCGACTTCGCGCATGTCGACGGCGCGAAAGCCGTTGACCGCAAGACGGCGGACCGCGCGCTCGGCGAACTGGAAGTCGATGCCGCCGGTCTCGACGCGATGGATCGCCGTTACCTGACGACCGTTGCGGTGAGTTACGGCGGCGGGCCGGTCGGTGTCGATACGCTCGCCGCCGCCTTGAGCGAGCCGCGCGATGCCATCGAGGACATCATCGAGCCGTTTTTGATCCAGAAAGGCTTCGTGCAACGCACCCCGCGCGGACGCCTCCTCACCGGCCACGCATTCAGGCATCTCGGCCTGCCCGAGCCCGCGCGCGATCCCAGCCAGTTCGGGTTGTTTTCCGGGGACGAGGACCCCAGTTAATTCCGATTGGGACCATGG
>JAICMO010000068.1 GCA_025929185.1 Pseudolabrys sp. | reverse complement strand
GGCCGCTACGTGGCGGCCCGCACGCCGGCCGGATCATAGAATTCGCGGAGACCGAAGCGATGAGTGACAACGACAGCAAAGTGCCGCTTCCCGATCTGGAGCGCGGCGAGATTCCGGCTCCTGATGCCAGCACGCTGGCGCCGGAAACGGACTCCGGCAACATTATGCGCGGCGCCGCCGATCTCGAGGCCGTCTTCGACGTACCCGTGCAGGTATCGGCCGTGCTCGGCCGCGCCCGCATGGAAGTCGGCGACCTGCTCAAGCTCGGACCCGGCGCCGTGCTCGAGCTCGACCGCAAGGTCGGCGAGGCGATCGATATCTACGTTAACAACCGGCTGGTCGCGCGCGGCGAAGTGGTCCTGGTCGAGGAAAAGCTCGGCGTGACCATGACGGAAATCATTACGGCGGACAGAAACTGATCGGAGCTCAAGCCATGCGCCTTCTCATCATCGGAACGCTGGAAGGCCAGCTGACCACCGCGACCAAACTTGCGATGGACAAAGGCGCGAGCGTCACGCATGCCGAAAACGTCGAGCAGGCGCTCGCCGTGCTGCGTTCCGGCCGCGGCGCCGATCTTCTGATGGTCGATGTCGTTGTCAATATCCGCGACCTGGTCTCGCGGCTCGAAGCCGAGCGCATTCATGTCCCAATCGTCGCCTGCGGCGTAACGAACGACGCGCGCGCAGCCGTGGCGGCCATCCATGCCGGCGCCAAGGAGTACATCCCGCTGCCGCCCGATCCGGAGTTGATCGCGGCGGTGCTTGCCGCCGTCACCGACGATACACGCGACCTGATCTGGCGCGACGAAGCGATGGCGCAGGTCGTCAAGCTCGCGCAGCAGATCGCCGGCTCGGAAGCTTCCGTGCTGATCACCGGCGAAAGCGGCACCGGCAAGGAGGTGCTGGCGCGCTATGTGCACAGCCGTTCGCCCCGCGCGCGCAAGCCCTTCATCAGCATCAATTGCGCCGCCATTCCGGAACACCTGCTCGAGTCCGAATTGTTCGGGCACGAAAAAGGCGCGTTTACCGGCGCGCTCGGACGCCGCATCGGCAAGTTCGAGGAGGCGAACGGCGGCACGCTGCTGCTCGACGAAATTTCCGAGATGGAGGTGCGCCTGCAAGCCAAGCTGCTGCGCGCCATTCAAGAGCGCGTGATCGATCGCGTCGGCGGCGCGCGGCCGGTGCCGATCAACATCCGCATCATCGCGACCTCCAACCGCAATCTTGCCGAAGCGGTGCGCGAGGGAAAATTCCGCGAGGACCTGTTGTTCCGCCTCAACGTGGTGAACCTCAAGATCCCGCCGCTGCGTGAGCGGCCGGCCGACGTCGGCGAACTCGCCCAGTATTTCGTAAAAAAATACGCCGACGCGAACGCCGTGCCCGTGCGTCCGCTCTCAGCGGAGGCGCGACGCGCGCTGAACGTGAACCGCTGGCCGGGCAACGTGCGCGAGCTGGAAAACACCATGCACCGCGCCGTGCTGCTTTCAACCGGTCCGGAAATCGGCGTGGAGGCGATCCTCACGCCGGATGGTTCGCGCATCGATTCCGTGCGGGGCGCAAGCGTTGCCACGCAGGCCGCGATGGCCGCGGAGCAGGTCACGCGCAATCTCGTCGGCCGCACCGTGGCCGAGGTCGAGCGCGATCTCATCCTGGAGACCCTGAAGCATTGCCTCGGCAACCGCACGCACGCAGCCAACATCCTTGGCATCTCGATCCGCACGCTGCGCAACAAGCTCAACGAATATGCCGCCGAAGGCGCGCCGATCCCCCCGCCGAACGGCGGCGAGCTTCGCGGCGCGGCGTAACTCGCCACATGGTCATTCCGGGACGCGCCGAAAGGCGCGGAACCGGAATCCATAGCGCCGGTCTGTATTTATGGATTCCGGGTTCGCTCGCCATAGCGCGTCGAGGACGCGCGTGAACCGCGCTTATGACTCGCGCCCCGAATGGTTATGACCACCATCTACAAGATCTGCCCTGCCTCGCTCTGGCGCGAGGCTGAGCGCGACGGCGCCTTCCGCGGCTCGGATGCCGACCGGCGCGACGGCTTCATCCACTTTTCGACCGCCGAGCAACTTGCCGAAACCGCGAAGAAGCATTTCGCGGGCCAGAACGACCTCCTCCTGGTGCATGTCGATGCCGCGCAACTCGGCGGCGCGCTCAAATGGGAGCCGTCGCGCGGCCGTGCGCTCTTTCCCCACCTCTATGGCGAACTCGCGCTTTCGGCCGTTACGCATGTCGAGCCGCTGCCCACGCAACTTGCAAAATTCAATTGAAGCGCGCGGGAACGGATGAGCCGTCGCCCGGTTGTCCGTGCCGGGCGGGCGATTATCCCGGAGCAGGTTCCATGGACGATGGTGTTGCCGGCGCTGCGGCTTCGGCCGTTCCGGAGTTGAAGTGGCCGCGCATCCATCCGTCCATCTACCGCCAGGTGAACAGCGCGCCGCGCTGGACGCCGGCCAAGGCCATTGCGAACGATGCGTTTCGCTTTCGCTGCCCCGAGACGGGAAGCTTCGTGCTGCTGACCGACGAAGAAACGCTCTCCGCGCTGAGAGGCGGCCGCGCCAGACTGCGCTGCGTCGCCTGCGGCGAGTTGCATCTGGTGCGCGCGCGGCGCCGTTAACCGGCCGCTAACCATAAAATGGGCAAATATTGCCGGGTGAAACCGCCAGTCCGGGCGGACGACCCGCACCCAAGCCCATGAGCGACATTTCCGCAGCCCAGCCAACCCGCAGCTTCCGGCTGCCCTCGCTCGCCGAGCTCGGCACCTTCATCAAACGCGGCGATATCGCGCTCGCGGTCGGCGTTCTCACGATTCTCGTCGTGCTGATCCTGCCGCTGCCGCCGCTGCTGCTCGACTTTTCGCTTGCGATCTCGATCATCTTCTCGGTGCTGATCCTAATGACGGCGCTGTTCATCCATACGCCGCTCGAATTCTCCTCGTTTCCCACTGTGCTCCTGATCGCGACGATGTTGCGGCTCGCGCTCAATCTCGCCTCCACGCGCCTGATCCTGGCCCACGGTCATGAAGGCACCGACGCGGCCGGGCACGTCATCCAGGCGTTCGGCAATTTCGTGATGAGCGGCAATTTCGTGATCGGCATCATCGTGTTCACGATCCTCATCATCGTGAACTTCGTCGTCATCACCAAAGGCTCCGGCCGCATCGCGGAAGTCGCCGCGCGCTTCCACTTGGACGCCATGCCCGGCAAGCAGATGGCGATCGACGCCGATCTTTCCGCCGGACTGATCGACGAAAAGGAGGCGCGCCGGCGGCGTCAAAAGCTCGAGGACGAAGGCGGCTTCTTCGGCGCGATGGACGGCGCCTCCAAATTCGTGCGCGGCGATGCGATTGCCGGCCTGCTTGTCGTGTTCATCAACGTCATCGGCGGCATGATCATCGGCATTGCGCAGCAGGGCTTGAGCTTTTCCGACGCCGCGCACTCCTACACGATCCTCACCGTCGGCGACGGCCTCGTGACGCAAGTGCCGGCGCTGATCGTCTCGACCGCCGCCGGTTTGCTCGTTGCCAAGGCCGGCGTCTCCGGCGCCGCCGACAAGGCGTTGCTCAAGCAGCTTTCCGGCTATCCGAAAGCGCTTGGAATGTCGGGAGCCGTCATGGTGGTCATGGCGCTTCTGCCGGGCATTCCGATAATCCCCTTCCTGGCGCTTGGCTCCGGCGCTGGCGCGCTCGCCTACATCATCGACAAGCGCACCAGGCTCGCCGCCGCCGCGGACGCCAGGAAAGCGGATGCCGCGGCCAAGGCCGAAACCAAGGAAGAGCCGATCACCAGCGCGCTCAGGATCGACGACCTCAAGATCGAGATCGGCTATGCGCTGCTGCCCCTGGTCAATGGTCCTGACGGCACCGACCGGCTGACGGAGCAGATCAAGGCCCTGCGCCGCTCGCTTGCTGCCGAGATGGGCTTCGTCATGCCCGCCGTGCGCATCCTCGATAACGTCCAACTCGACGCCAATGCCTACGTCATCAAGATCAAGGACGTGGAGGCCGGCAGCGGCAAGATCTGGCCCAACCAGTACATGGTCATGGACCCGACCGGCGGTCAGGTGAATGTGCCGGGCACGCACGTTACCGAGCCGACCTTCGGGCTGCCGGCAACCTGGATCGAAGCCGGCCTCAAAGAAGAAGCTTCGCTGAAGGGCTATACGGTCGTCGATGCAGCGACGGTCCTGTCGACGCATCTCACCGAATTGCTCAAGAGCAACATGTCCGAATTGCTCTCCTATGGCGAAGTGCAGAAGCTGCTTAAGGAAATGCCGAAAGAGCAGGCGGAATTGGTCAAGGACCTTGTGCCGTCGCAGATCAACGTCACCGGCATCCAGCGTGTCCTGCAAATCCTGCTCGCCGAGCGAGTCTCGATCCGCGATCTTTCGACCATCCTGGAAGGCATCGCCGAGGCGATCGGCGCGACGCGCAATCCGATCACGCTTGCCGAGCATGTGCGAGCGCGGTTGTCGCGCCAAATCTGCGCCCAGTACAGCACCGGCGGCTTCCTGCCGCTGATCGCCCTGTCGGCTCATTGGGAGCAGGCCTTTGCCGAATCGATTGTTGGACAGGGTGACGACCGCACTCTCGCCATGCAGCCGTCGAAGCTATCCGAATTCATCGGCTTGGTGCGCGAGCGTTTCGAAGGCGCGGCGCGCGAGGGCGAAGCTCCCGTGCTGATCACGTCAGCCGCGATCCGGCCGTTCGTGCGGGGCATCGTGGAGCGCTTCCGTGCGCAGACGCCGGTGATATCGCAATCCGAAATTCATCCCCGCGTGCGCCTGAAGACCGTCGGCACGATCTGAAAAGACCTGCGCCCGTGCGTCGCTGCATCGCGGCATTGATCACCTGTTTTCAATGTTCCGTGAGCGGCCCTGTGGAACTGGCCTGCGATTCCCAAGTTGTAGCTCTGAATAAGCTTGAACCTTTTCGTCGCTTGAACCTTTTCGTCAAAGCACGAGACGAAGAAGTGAAGGCTCGGAGGATGCTGTGAACTGGTCGCTCTACACCGCAGACCGCGCCACCCACGTGAAAATCGTGGCCGTGGCGCTGCTTGCTGCGACGCTGATCGCGGGCTTCGGCATCGCCATTCGCGGCCTCGATCTCGGCACCGACATTCTCACCGCGCAAAATCCGACGGTGGTGAAGCCGGACAACCTCAAGGTTTGGACAAGTCGCGACACATCGCTCATTCGTTGATTTTACCTAGAGTTCCCTCCCACACTGTGCGCCGCCATGGCGCACAATTTTTTTGTACGCTCCAAAGCTTAGCCCAATCGTCTCAGCCTCATTGACCGGTTGCAGACAATCCTGCAAAACGCGAGCGATGCAGCGATTTTCGCCACGGCGGCAAGTGCTCGACAGAAGCTCTCATCCCCTTCGCAAATTGCTATTTCCGGTGATCGCCGCCGCGCTCAGCGTCGCCGCCGGCGCGCGTGCGCAAAATTCGCTGGACATAACCGCGGACTATGAAGCCAGGCTCGCGCTGTATCTGCGCGTGCACGGCCTTTATCAGGCGCAAGCCGACGCCTATTGGAACCAAGTTGCCGCCAAGCGCCACATCCGCAATGCGAAGCGGCGGGAGCATCAGGCAATCCAATTGAGCGATTACGTGCTCGCGCAGCCGCCCGTCTACAGCGGTCCGCCCATGCCGGTGAATCCTTTCGCGCCGCCAGCCCCGCCGCGCAAGCGGCCGGAAATCCCGGTCGTTTCCGACTTCCTGCAGGCAGCCCGCGAATATTTCGACTTCATGCCGGAACGCAAAAGCGAGGTCGAGTTCAAGCACGCCTACGCACGGGCGGCGCTCGCGGCCGGATTGACGAAGGAGCAGGTCGTGAACGTCTACGCCTTCGAGACGGGCGGCAACGGCGGCTACGACACGCAAGCCGGCGTGACGCCGACCCGTTCACGGGCGATTTCGCCTGCCGTGGGTTACAACCAGTTGCTGAGCACGAATACCGTTTCGCTGCTGGCCGAGCATGGGCAGCATTTCCTCGCCGTCCTGCGGCACAAGGCGCAGTCGCGGGCCGCCGATGCCCGCTGGGCGATGGAGCGCAAGATCGAGGCGCTCAAGCGCATGGTCGCCTATGCGCAATCAATTCCGCCGCGCTGGAGCGAGTACGACCGGGTAGCCAAACAGACGCCGAAAGGCTTCGGCATGCACGCTGCGGTCCTCGATATCGACATCGGGCCGTTGTTGCAGGTGGAAAAGCTGCTCGATTCCGTGCGCTTCGCGCGCGCCAAAGGCTACTCGACGCCGCTCTCCGCCCCCGAGCTCGAGCTGATGAATCTGACAGGCGACGGCAACGGATTCGACATGGTATCGATGCCGCAGTCGCTGCGCGAGCGCGTGCCGACCGCGAATTTCTTTCAGCCCGAAGGCTATTATCGCAACCCGGTGGCCCGGCGCACCAAAGTCGTCGCCCATTTGATCGCTGAAATGGAAGCGACTATGCAACGCGGCGCGCAGGCGGCGGGCGCGCGCGATCTCGCCGCGGCGTTTTAAAGTGCGATCAACTGAGATTGAAACGGCTCTTTTCTCCGCTCATTCCCCGTAAGCGGGAATCCAGCGTATATGAAGTCTGGACCCCCGCTTTCGCAGGGGTGAGCGGATGACTGATCGATTCAACGCAAATGAATCAAACTCCAGCGTAGCGCACTCAAAAAACCGGGGCCACAGGGTCCCGGTTCGGATTGCGTGCCTTGCAAACGTTACTTCTCGCTCATCCGAACGGAGGCCGGATGGCCCGGCAGCTTGAAGCGCGTGACCGGCGTGATCTTGCCGCGCCTCACGCGCAGGATGGATAGATCGGAGTCGAGATAGTTGCCGACGTAAAGATATTTGCCGTCCGGCGTGAAGGCCGCGCCTTCCGGCAGGCCGCCAACCTCGACCTCGCCAATCTTGCGCACCTTTTTGCCCTTGATGCGCAGCACCGCGAGATAGCCGTTGCGATGATAGAAGTAGGCCGATTTGTTGTTGGAGCCGGCAAGGATCACCGACACCGCGATGTTGCCCTTGGGCGAGATCGCCAGACCCTCCGGGCCGTCGCCGACCACCACACGGTCGATAATGCGCATCGGCTTGGCGTCGAGATCGATCACGCTTGCGGTGTCGACGCTGCCGTCGGACGAGCCGGCGTCGCCGTTATCCGAAGTGAGCGCAATGCTCGCGCCCTGCGAAGTCACAACGTTATACGGCCACGGGCCGGTCGGCAGGTCGAGCTTGCTGTAGGTGACCTTGTCGCCATTGACGTCGAGCACGGCGACCTTGCCCTCGTTGAACTTGGTCACCAGCGCATGCTTGCCGTCCGGCGTGAAGGCGCAGCTGGTAGCGACGCCACCCAGATCGATTGTATCGGTCGTCGTGAGGTCGGTACCCTTGATCGACAGCACGCTTACGGTCTTGTCGGCACGGTTGGTCACCAGCGCCACGCTGCCGGTCTTGTTGAAACACAAGCCCGAAGGCTGCTTGCCGAGGGTGAGCGTGTTGGCAAGCTTCGGCGGATTGGCCTTCATGTCTATGACGTAAACCTTGTCGTCGGGCGAATTCTTGAGCTTGCCGTCATCGGTTTTGGCTAGGTTGATTGAATCGGCCACCAGCGCGATCGAGTTGGTCGGATCGATCGCCACATTGACCGGCGGACCGATAACTGAATTTTTCAGCGGCAGCTTCGCGATGGTTTTCGGATTTTCCGGATCGGCAAGATCGAGAATGACCACGGTGTCGTTGCCCGCCGGGTGCAAAACCGCTTTGCCTTTATCGTCCCACAGGACCTTTTCGTCGTTGCCGACGATCAGGAACGGCGCGGCGGAAGCCGATTTGACGCCGGCGGCTGCAAGCGCAGCGGCACCAAGCGATAGCAGCACGAGCTTTCGGACCTGCATCTTTTCCCCCTTATGGTTGTCGCCTCCTCGCGCGATAATGATGACGCTTTTGCGCGCGAGCGACAATCGGGGGGTGCCCCAGCTTTGGCTGCGGATGGATTCCCGCGGGTGGCCGATAAGGTTCTCGCCGCCTCAACGCGGCGGCTGCGTCGATCGTCCGCGCACAAGGTCCCTTGCGCCTATTGCACCATCACGGCAACTTTGACGATGCTGTCGATCGCGCGCGCGTGTGATCTTCCGCGCAGCTCGAAGGCAAAAAAATCCTCACCACGAACGGCGCGGCCGGGATGGTAGGTCACGCCGGTTCGGCCGCGTAGAACGACAGTTCCCTTCCGCGGCGGAGAGACAATTTTCAGTTCATCGATGGTGGCCGCCCCGGTCTTTGCCCACACAGGGCACGCCGTGCCCTGCTTGACGGTCATGCGCACACTCCAGTCGGCGTTCGCCAATGGAGCAGCCGAATTGACCCAGCAGTTCGCGGGGGAATGGCCAAACATTTTCTCTACGCCGATCACCGCGCCAAAAAGCCCGACAATCAATACCCATTGCGTGAGAAGATCACCGTCGCACTTCCACAGTCGTGCGATCGCTTGAGCGATATACCGGCGGCGGAGCAGCCTCCAACCATTCCACCGAACCGGCTGGCTGTTTTGCTCGATCATGCGCATAACCATCATGGCAACTCCATCGATTTCCCAAAAAGGGCGGTTTCACGGGCGCGTATTGCATTAAGATCCATCGTGCAGAGAAGGTGCTCGTGCGTGCCCGCACGCAGGCCGCGGCGTGCGCATAGATCGCTGTTTTCGAAGGCGAGCTTTTGGGTGTTGCGCAATTCGCTCTCGCTCTGCGCAGCAGAGGCGAGTTGAATGAAATCGATCGCAACGACGGCCGTGGCCAGCACGACGGCCCAGAGGGCGAATTCAGGTGCGGCGCGCAGCCACGTCGGAAGAATGGCCGGACGTCGCTTTCGTGCTCTGCCGTGCAATAGCCGCTCGATCTGGCTTCTCATTTCCTCTCCACGGTTTGACAGCATCGACGGCCGCTACCACCGGCTCGGCGGCATGGGGGCGCGTCATGGCACGAACGCTAACGGCAACGCGAAGCGGGCGCGTCAACCAAACGGTTTAGCGATGCAAAAAATTTCGGAGTACATCGGCGGTAGAGTATCGGCCGTGCGTTCGTTCAGCGAACGCGATGACGGCATCGCCGATCGAATGCGGCCGATAACGGCAAAAGCTCAGGATTGGGACTTGGATGCCACTTGTCAGGACAAGCCTTCAGCCTTTTGCATCCTGCGAAAAGCAAGAGGCTTCATCCCAGGACAACATAAGCCTCACGAGCTCAGCCTGTCGGCTCGTCTCCGTCTTCTGGAAAATCTGCACGAGATGGGTGCGTGCCGTCGCATAGGAGATGCCGAGGCGCCGCGCGGCCGAGGCCACGCCATCGGCCTTGATCATTTCCTGCGCAAGCGCGATTTGCGCGCGCGTCAGCCCGAAGTGCCGGGCGAAGATAGAGAGCGACGGATTGCTCGTCCGCTCCAAATCTTTGATGAACACGACGGCACTTGCGCGGCCGTTCCCGAACGCGCCGTTTTTCGCTGCGAGTGGCGTCACCAGAACGATCAGTGAGGGGCGCTCCTCGCGCGCAATGACCATCGAGCCGCCGGCGCCGTTCGTTATCGCATCCGCGATCAGCCGCTCCAGCACCGCATTGTCCGCCGCTCTCGATGCCATCAGCCGGCGCTGTTCGACGTCCAGGCCCGCGCCGCGCGCGAAAAGCGACTCGGCGGCGCGATTGGCGAACAGCACCTGCTGTTGCCCGCCGATCAAAACGACGCCGTGATCGAGCCGATGAAGCACGTCGCCGGCAAGCTCGTTTGCGACCTGCACATCGCCGACATACCGGTTGGTCTGAAGTGCGCGGCGCAAATGCGGCGTAAGCGCCGCAATGGCTTCCATGTGCTTCGATTCCCAGGCGCCCAACCGTTCCGGCCGCCACAGCGTGATCGTGCTGGCCCGCTCCGGCTGTTGCCAAACGCAAGAGATCAGAATTTCCTCGCCGTCCTGAGGCTGAAGCCAGTCGCTATAGAATTCGGATCGCTTAAACACGTCTTTCGGCAAAACCGTCCGATCCGTCATGATTTGATCGAGCGGCCGTTGCACCATCTGTTCCCACAGAACATTGCGGGTCACGTAATACTCGGCATAGCTTTTGGCGTAGAAAGGATCGGTCCCATAAGAAATCAACTTGCCTTGCGTCATCGCAAAATCTTCTTCGGAAAGATGCGCCGATGAGGCGCCGAAATCTTCGGCAAGTCGCCCGAGCACGCGTGTCCACTGCCCGGCATCGAGCCCCGCGTCGTAAATGTCATCGGTAAGGCGCGCGATTTGGTTGTTGCTGAACATGAGTCGTCGCCCGGTCAATCAGCAGATGAAAAATCAGCCATTCACTTGCGGTAAAATGGTATTGCTCGCGTATGTCCTATGGCTGCGACAATATAGCACGCCCCGCGTGGCACAAATGTGAAGCAACTCACAGTCCCGTGCTTGACGTTAACGGCGCAGTCCAATCGCGGGTGTATGCACTCGGTGCTTCGCGCCTTGCCAAATACGCAAACGCCGGCGGCGCAGCGACGCGGACTTTTAGTTTCGCGGCGGCAGAGAATCGCTCGCGCCCATAGCCGGCCCCTCGTCCCACTGCATTGCCAGGCGGACAAGCTCGCTTTGCCGGCACGTCCCCGTCTTCTGGAAAATCTGCACGAGATGCGTGCGCGCGGTGGCGTACGAAATTCCAAGGCGTTTTGCGGCCGCGGCAACGCCGTCGGCCTTGATCATTTCCTGCGCCAGCGCCGTCTGCGCCGGCGTCAGTCCGAAGTGCCGCGCGAAGGCAGTCAAGGACAACTTCGTCGGCCGCTCAAGATCGCGAATGAGGATAATCGCGCTCGGCTGCGCAACATTGTGACGGTCTCGTCCCGCTCTCACGGGCACCACGTTCGCGATCAAAGAGGGCCGCTCCTCGCGTGAGATGACGAGCGAGCCGCCAATGCCTTTTTCTGCCGCATTGCCGATCAGTTCGTGCAGCACGGCGGTGTCGACCGCGCGCGCCGCCCTCAAACGCTGCAATTCAACGCTCAATCCGTCACCGGCTGCAAACAATGCTTCGGCGGCACGGTTTGCAAACAGCACCTTTGTCCGCTCGCCGACCACCACAATGCCTTGATCGAACTGGTGAAGCGCTTCGCTGGCGAGTTCGCCGACGACCTTCAGATCGCCGAGATAGCGGCTAACCTGAAGCGCGCGTCGCAGATGCGGCGTGAGCGCCGCAATGGCTTCCATGTGTTTAGCTTCCCAAGCGCCCAATCGCTCCGGCCGCCATAAAGTGAGATTGACCGCGGCATCCGACTGCCGCAACGCGACGCCCACCAGAATTTCCTCGCCGTCCTGTGGCCGCAAAAAATCATTGTAGAATTCCGTCCGCCGAAGATCTTCGATTGGCATGACGATTCGATTGGTCATCACCTCATAGAGCGAGCGTCGCACCATCTCTTTCCAAAGCACATTGCGGCTGACGTAGTAGTCGGCATAGCTTTTTGCGTACGCGGGATCCGTCCCGTAGGAAACCAACCTGCCTTGCGTCATTGCAAAGTCTTCTTCTGAAAGATGCGCGGAAGAAGCACCGAAGCTTTGCGCGAGCTGCTCGAGCACGTGTATCCATTGCCCGCCGTCGAGCGCCGCGTCATAGATATCGTCAGTAAGCTGCGACATTTTCTCGTTACTGAGCATGAGACACGCCTCAGTTTCGAGACCGCGAGTAGCCGCGCACAGAAGTAATTTCGGAAAGCGCCAGCCCTTCAGCCCACTGCGTCATCAAACGGACTAGCTCGCTTTGCCGGCGCGTCCCCGTCTTCTGAAAAATCTGCACGAGATGCGTGCGCGCGGTGGCGTACGAAATTCCAAGGCGTTTTGCAGCCGCGGCAACGCCGTCCGCCTTGATCATTTCCTGCGCCAGCGCCGTCTGCGCCGGCGTCAGTCCGAAGTGCCGCGCGAAGCTTGTTAAGGACGGCTTCGTCGCCCGCTCCAGATCGCGAATGAGGACGACCGCGCCTGCTCGCGCATCGTTGTACCGGTCTCTTTTCGCTCCCAACGGCGTAACCGACAGGATCAGAGAGGGCCGCCCCTCGCGTCCGATGACGAGGGAACCTCCGATCCGTTTTTGCGTCGCGTCCGCGATCAGCCGGTGCAGAGTCGTCGTGTCCGCGTGCCGCCGCGCCGCCAGCCGGCGCGATTCAACAAGCAAGCAATCCGCTTTCGCTAGCGACGTTTCGGCGGCCTCGTTTCCAAACAAAACCTGCGCCTCGGCTCCCGCCAGGATGACGCCCTGATCGAGCGTGTTAAGCGCATCGACAGCGCCCTCAATGAGAACGCGTAATCCGTGGATATGCGCATTCGTCTGAAGCGCGCGCTGAAGATGCGGTCTCAGCGACGCAAAGGCTTTCATGTCCGCCGGCTGCCAGGCGCCGAGCCCCTCCGGCCGCCCCAGTGTAATGATGTTTGCCTTATCGGCTTGCGGCCAAACAACCGAGATCAGCAGTTCTTCACAGCCGTGAGGATGCAGGAAATCGTTGTAGAACTCCGACTGCCGTAGCTCATCTTTCGGCATGACAATGCGGTCGGTCGTGATCTCCTCGAGCGGGCGCCGCATCGTTCTCTCCCACAGCACGTTACGCGTGGCGTAATAGTCGGCATAATCTTTCGCAAAGGCCGGATCGGTTCCGAAAGAAATCAGTTTGCCTTGCGTCATTGTGAAGTTGTCTTCCGAGAGCTGGGCGGACGAGCTGTTGAAGCTTTGCGCCAGACGCCCCAACAGGTACGGCCAGCGCTGGGCATCGAGCGCCGCGTCGTAGATGTCGTCTTTAAGCCGCGTCATCTCCTGTTCCGTAAACATGAGGTGCTACCCTGCCGTTCGTCCGAATATGCGTCTGCAAAGGTCACAGCCGGCACGTGGTCAAGGCACGAGCCGTACAATTGTTGTCAATATAGCATCGGGGCTGGGTCGTCTGTGAACTGGCTCACAGTCACGACGCGCAATTAACGATCAGGTGGACCCAAGCCCAGGGGCCCTTTCGCCGTCAATGCGAGCGCAGCGCCCCCGTATGCGGGGGCGCTTTCGCAGGTGCGAAGATCAACAACAACAGGAAGAAGCGAAACGAAAATCAGGCCCGCGCGCCCACATGCATGCGCATCGCACCGATGCGGTCGAGCTCGGTCTGCTCGCGCGCATTGGCTTCGGCGCGCTCGCGCGCCTGGTCGCGCTCATCCAGCATCTCGACCTTCTTGAGCTCCTCGAACGCCTCGCCCAAAAACGCCTTGGCATCGTCGAGCTGCACCTTCAGCTCGTCGGCCGAGCGCTTGAGATTTTCCCGCCGCGCGATCGCGGCCTTGGCATAGGTCGGATAGGCGAAATGCGAGGGATCGTGGATGCCGGCGCGGTCCTGCTCGGTCTTGATCTCGCGGTCGAGTTCGCCGGCGATGCGGTCGAACTCGGCGATCATCGCTTCGATCTGCGCGACCTTGCGCCGTCTCTCGTCGACCTGGAATTTCTTCAGGCGAATGAGCGTCTCGCGTGACTTCATCGACTTGGTACTCCCCAGAAGCCCCGAAACCGCGCCAGCGCCGGCCAATACGGCGAACGGCCAGGCGGACGGACCGGACCTAACAGAGCCGAAGGTGCCCCAATAACGTTAGTTTTCGGTTTCCGTGCCCTGGAGAATCCGCTCAAGGCGCTGATATCCCTCCGCCATACTGGTTGCTTCTTCCTTACTTTGCCCGAGAAAAGCTTCCAGCGGCTTGTGCAGGGCGATCGCCTCGTCGACATCGGCGCTCGAGCCGGGGCGATAGGCGCCGAGACGGATCAATTCCTCCATGTCGGCATAGGTCGCCATCACCTGCTTGGCGCGCGTGATCGCCGGCAGGTAGGCCGGATCGGCGGCGCGCGGCATGGTGCGGGAAATCGACTTCAGGATATTGATCGCCGGGTAGCGGCCGCGCTCCGCGATGGCACGCTCCATCACGATGTGTCCGTCGAGGATGCCGCGCACGGCGTCCGCCACGGGCTCGTTGTGGTCGTCGCCATCGACCAGCACCGTGAAGATGCCGGTGATCGTGCCCTGCTCCGTGCCGGGACCGGCGCGTTCCAGCAGCCGCGGCAATTCGGTGAACACGGTCGGCGTATAGCCCTTTGCGGTCGGCGGCTCGCCCGCGGAAAGGCCGATCTCGCGCTGCGCCATCGCAAAGCGCGTGACCGAGTCCATCAGCACCAGCACGTCCTTGCCGAGATCGCGGAAGAACTCGGCGATTGCCATGGTGAGGTACGCAGCCTGCCGGCGCATCAGCGCCGGCTCATCCGATGTCGAAACGACCACGACCGAGCGCGCAAGACCAGCAGCCCCGAGATCGTCCTGCAAGAACTCCTGCACTTCGCGGCCGCGTTCGCCGACGAGGCCGATGACGGAGATGTCGGCGGCCACGTTGCGCGCCAGCATCGACAACAACACCGACTTGCCCACGCCCGAGCCGGAGAAGATGCCCATGCGCTGGCCGCGGCAGCAGGTGACGAAGGTATTGAGCGCGCGCACGCCGAGATCGAGCGGCTCGCCCACGCGCCGGCGTGCGTGCGCCGGCGGCGGCGCGGCGCGGAACGCAAACGGCGCCGGCCCCGGCGGCAGCGGCCCGCCGCCGTCGATCGGCTCGCCCATAGCGTTGACGACGCGGCCGAGCCAACGCTCGGAAGGCCGGATGGTGCCGGCGCCCGACACGACCACAGCATGGCAGCCGCGCCGCACACCATCGAGCGCGGCGAACGGCATCACCAGCGCATTGCCGTCGGCAAAGCCGACTACCTCGCACGGGATCGGCGCGCCCGCGCCGGTCTCGATATTGAGCCGCGCGCCGACGGACATCGCATAAATCGGCCCCGCCACTTCCACCATCAGCCCGCGCACGTCGACGACGCGGCCGTAGGTCTCGACCGCGTCGAGATCGTTTATCTGCTCGGCGAGGGCTTTCATTTTTGTGAGCGCTCGCTTGCTTCGAGGACGTTGCCACCACCACAAACGCGTTCCCTCCCCCCTTGCGGGGGAGGGTTAGGGAGGGGGGTAAACGGCGTTGGATTTGTGCGTGGCTTACCCCCCTCCCGGCTCGCTTTGCTCGCCGACCTCCCCCTCGAGGGGGGAGGTGAAAAAAGAAACGCGGCTTCGCGGGGAAAGAGATAAGGAAGCATCGTGATGTCGCCGCCCGCGTTCACTGCCGTCGGACTTTCTTTTGCGCGGCGTCGAGCTTCGCGAACGCCTCGGCCGCCCTGGTCACGCGATCGAGCAGGCGTCCGCGCCGGGCCTGAAACCTGTGTAAACCTGCCCTTAGTCTTACCGAGTCGGTCGTCGCCTTAACCCGGTGTTTACCCGCGTCGTTAATCATTGCGTCACCGTTTACGGGACAAGGACTGTCCCCATTCCCGGCTTCCGGTAAGGGCGCAGTCGCGAGAGTCGGTTAGTAAAGACTCTTAACGTGGAGCATGAGCCGGCACGTGGCCAGAAAACCTCTCCTGCGCAATATCTTACGGCGATTCGGTCAGATTTGCCTAGCAGACTCTTGCGTAAGAGAATTAGGTTTTGTTAACCATACCGGACTAGTGTCGAATCGGTTTGTCCCAACGCGTTTTTCGATAGGGCGCCGCTTTGGCATGGCGCGCCTGGGGCCCTTGAGGCGAGGAAGGGGACTGGCATGCGCGTACTGCTGATTGAAGATGACGGCGCGACCGCGCAGTCGATCGAGCTGATGCTCAAATCCGAGGCGTTCAACGTCTACACCACCGACCTCGGTGAGGAAGGCGTCGACCTCGGCAAGCTCTATGACTACGACATCATCCTGCTCGACCTGAACCTGCCCGACATGTCGGGCTTCGAGGTTCTGCGCTCGTTGCGGGTTTCCAAGGTGAAGACGCCGATCCTGATCCTCTCCGGACTGGCCGGCATCGAGGACAAGGTGAAGGGCCTCGGCTTCGGCGCCGACGACTACATGACCAAGCCCTTCCACAAGGACGAGCTGATCGCGCGCATCCACGCGATCGTGCGGCGCTCCAAAGGCCATGCGCAGTCGGTCATCAACACCGGCGATCTCGTCGTCAACCTCGACACCAAGACGGTGGAGGTCGGCGGCCAGCGCGTGCACCTGACCGGCAAGGAATATCAGATGCTCGAGCTGCTCTCCTTGCGCAAAGGGACGACGCTCACCAAGGAGATGTTTCTGAACCATCTCTACGGCGGCATGGACGAGCCGGAGCTCAAGATCATCGACGTGTTCATCTGCAAGCTGCGCAAGAAGCTCGCCAACGCCTCCTCCGGCAAGAACTACATCGAGACGGTGTGGGGCCGCGGCTATGTGCTGCGCGAGCCGAGCGAACACGAGGAGCGGATCCCGGCGTAAGCGCCCCTGCCCTCGTTGCGAGGTCGCCCTTCTCGTCATTGCCGGGTCTGACCCGGCAATCTATCGGAAAAAGAAAAACCCCGCCCGAAACGGCGGGGTTTTGTCAGTCAGCACCGCGCGCATCCGGAACGGCGCCGCCGTCCTCGCCTTGCTTTCGCACCTCCACCGCCGATCATGTCCCTTTGTCGTGTTGCCGCGGGGAACGAAGCCAGGTTGCCAAGGTTGACGTTGCATCGCAACACCTCTCGGCGAGCCTCCTAATCATGTGCACGCTAACGGAGGGGCCCAATGAACCGGCCGCAGCATTTGACACCGACGGGGAGAACCTACTCCGCGGGTAGCCTGCACACCTTCAAAGCACATCCATACGTCACCGGAGCAGGAGCGGTCGTCGGGCTATTGGCGCTTTCGGCGCTTATCAATGCACGGCTCGCCAGAAACGCCGAACGCGCCAATCCGCCGGCCGGTCGATTCATCGAGATACGGGGCACCCGGCTCCATTATGTGGAACGCGGCGAAGGTGAACCGCTGCTGCTTCTGCATGGCAGCGGCACCATGATCCAGGACTTCGAGAGCAGCGGCCTTATCGATTTGGCCGCCCAGAATTATCGGGTGATTGCATTCGATCGGCCGGG
>JAICMO010000160.1 GCA_025929185.1 Pseudolabrys sp. | reverse complement strand
CGCGCGCTCGTGCTCGCGCTCGAGGAGCTCGCCTTCTTCTCCAAGGAGTTAATCGTGCTCGGCGTCTATCCCGCCCACGCGTACCGCGAGACCTTCAAGGAAGAGAAGGAGTAGCGGGCTGTTGACAATACCCGTCAGACAGTCATTCCGGGGCGCGCCCATAAGCGCGTTTACGCGCGTCTTCGACGCGCTATAGGCGCGAACCCGGAATCCAGAGGCCAGCTCTGCATGCGTTTCTGGATTCCGGATCGCCGCGTCCGGAATGACGTTGGAAGGCTCAGCAGCCTGTTAAAGCCAGCCGGTGTTACCGTTGCACCAGCACCATCCATTGCACGCCGAACTTGTCCTTCAGCATGCCGAATTTCGGGGAGAAGAATGTCTTGCCCAGCGGCATTGTCACCTCGCCGCCGTCGCTCAGCGCATTGAACATGCGTTCTGCTTCCGGCTCGCCGTCGGCCGTGATCGCAAGCGAGAAGCCTTCGAATTTCGGATTGCCTTTGTTGTGGCCGTCGGAGGCGAGCACGCGCACGCCGCCGATATTGAGGCTCGCGTGCATCACCTTGTTCTCGCTGCCCTTGGTGACCATCGATTGGTCAGGCGCATCCTTGTAGCGCATCAGCATCTCGGCCTTGGCGCCGACCGCTTTGCCGTAAAAGTCAATCGCTTCGTCGCAGCGGCCGTCGAAAAACAGATACGGATCGATTTGCATGGCGAACGCTCCTCATGGCTTCTGGCGCAAGGCAGAATAAGCGATCAATGCGGCCAGATGTTGCCCAACTTAAACTGCTGTCAAACGTCCATTTACGCATTGGTGGACCTAAGCACGGGCCTGCTCGTAGCGCGCGACGAACCGCGGCGAGAGCTGACGAAGGCGATCGAGGTCGACGCGACCGGAGCGCATGACGTAGCTCATCGCGAATTCCATCGGCTCGAGCTGCATTTGCTCGGCAAAGCGCTCGTACCAGGCGGCGCTGGCGCCGGCGCCGGCGACAATCTTTTCGACGACGGGCCGCCGCGCGGCCTCATAGGCCGGCAAGGCGCTCGCAATGTCGTCCGCGTGCTCGGCTAGCGCGCGGTCGAGCGCGATCGCATCTTCCATCGCCAGACGCGTTCCCGACCCGATCGAGAAATGCGCGGTGTGCGCGGCGTCGCCGATCAGCACGTATTTGCCGTGATGCCAGCGTTCGTTTGACACCTGCGGGAAACGCCGCCAGATCGAATTGTTCGAAATCAGCCGGCTTCCGCCAAGCGCGTCGGCGAACACCCTTTCACAGAGAGAGCGCGCATCGGCATCTTCCATGCGCTCGAACCCTGCGCGCGCGAATGTCGCCTCATCAACCTCGACGATGAACGTGCTGCGGCCCGGCGCGTAACGATAATGATGCGCGTTGAAGTCGCCGATGGGCGTGTGCCGGAAAGTTTGCGTGAGCGTATCGAACGTCTTGCCTGTGCCGAACCAGGCAAAGCGGTTGGCGAGATGATGCACGCGAGCGCCGAACGCTTCCGCGAACGTGCGCCGGACCAGCGAATTGACGCCGTCGGCGCCGACGATCAGGTCGTTGTCTCCCAATTCATCGAGCGATTTCACCACGCGCTGGTATTGCGGCTCGACGCCGACCGACCGCAGGCGTTCTTGCAGAAGTTGAAGTAACTTGAGCCGGCCGATGGCGGCAAAGCCGATGCCGTCGATGACGATGCGCTCGTTTCGGTGCACGAGCGCGATGTCATCCCACGATTCCATGTGCGGAGAGATCGCGGCATAAGTCTCTTCGTCGTCGGCGCGGAGAAAATCCAGTGCGCGATCGGAGAACACCACGCCGAAGCCGAAGGTGGCGTTGGTTGGGTTCTGCTCGACAACCTTGATATCAGCGTCGGGACGGCGACGCTTCAGCAGATAAGCAAGATAAAGCCCGGCCGGACCGGCACCGATGATGACGACGCGCATGAATTGAGTGTGTCACGGGGGGCGAACGCACGCCATTTCCCTCTCCCGCTTGCGGGAGAGGATGGCGAGCGAAGCGAGCCGGGTGAGGGTTAGCGCACGGATGCTCTGGCCCCTCACCCGCCCGCCTTCGGCGGCCGACCTCTCCCGCAAGCGGGAGAGGTAAAGCTCAAATCGTCTGATTGTACGCGCCGACTTCCGGGTGCTTGCGCAGCACGCCGTCGACCGCCGCAAACATCTCTCGCATGCGGTCCTCTGAGACCGGGCTTTCGACCACAACCACCAGCTCCGGCTTATTCGAGGACGCGCGCACCAGGCCCCACGTGCCGTCCTCCACCGTGACGCGCACGCCATTAACGGTGATCAGATCGCGGATCGGCTGGCCGGCGACTTTCTCGCCCTTGTCCCTCGCCGTTTCAAAGTGCTTCACGACGGACTCGACGACGCCGTATTTCTTCTCGTCGTCGCAATGCGGGGACATGGTTGGCGAACCCCACGTCTGCGGCAATGCGCGGCGCAAGTCGGCCATGCTCTTTCCCGGATTGCGGTCGAGCATATCGCAGACGGCGAGCGCGAAGATCATGCCGTCGTCATAGCCGCGGCCGAACGGCTTGTTGAAAAAGAAATGGCCGGACTTTTCGAAGCCGGCAAGCGCGCCAAGCTCGTTGACCCGGCGCTTGATGTAGGAATGGCCGGTTTTCCAATAATCGGCCTTGACGCCATTCTGCTTGAGCACCGGGTCGGTGAGGAAAAGGCCGGTCGATTTTACGTCCACGACGAACGTCGCATTCTTGCGCAGCGACGACATATCACGCGCGAGCATCACGCCGACCTTGTCGGCAAAAATCTCCTCGCCTTCATTATCCACCACGCCGCAGCGGTCGCCGTCGCCGTCGAAACCGAGGCCGACATCGGCCTTGTTGGCCAGCACGGCATCGCGCATGGCGTGCAGCATCTTCATGTCTTCGGTATTGGGATTGTAGTGCGGGAAGGTATGATCGAGCTCGCAATCGAGCGGCACCACCTCACAGCCGATCACCGAGAGAATGCGCGGCGCGAATGCGCCGGCCGTGCCGTTGCCGCAGGCCGCGACGACTTTCAGCTTGCGCCTGATCTTCGGCCGCTTGGTGAGATCTGCGATATAGCGATCGGGGAAGTTCTCCACGAATTCGTAACTGCCGCCGCCTTTCAGATCGAACCTGGCATCCAGCACGATTTCCTTCAGCCGCGTTATCTCATCGGGACCGAAGGTCAGCGGCCGGTTTGCGCCCATCTTCACACCGGTCCAACCGTTGTCGTTATGCGACGCCGTCACCATGGCGACGCACGGCACGTCGAGCGCAAACTGCGCGAAATAGGCCATTGGCGTGATCGCCAGCCCGATGTCGTGCACCTTGCAACCTGCCGCCATCAGCCCCGACACCAGCGCCATCTTCACCGAGGCCGAATAGCTGCGGAAGTCGTGCCCCGTGACGATCTCCGGTTTGACGCCCATCTCACGGATGAGCGTGCCGAGGCCCATGCCGAGGGCCTGCACGCCCATGAGGTTGATTTCTTTTTCGAGCAGCCAGCGCGCGTCGTATTCGCGGAAGCCGGTCGGCTTTACGAGCGGCGAGGACTCATAGGCATAGGTATTGGGCGACAGCGCAGGCTTCGGCTTCGGAAACATCAAGTCCTCGGAGAGAAACGGTGGGAAAGAAATCGAGTACCAACGCAGGATAGCGCAAAGCGATCCCGAAAGAATGTCATTCCGGGACGGCCCGAAGGGCCGGACCCGGAATCCAGGCCAACTCCGACGCTGCATCTGGATTCCGGGTTCGCGCTGACGCGCCCCCGGAATGACAGTGACGTTACTGCTCGAGGACCATGCGGCCGTTGGCGTATTCGTAACGCGTCAGCCGCGAGAGAAAAGAGACGCCGAGCAGGCTTTTGCCCAGGGCTTCGTCGGGCAGCACCAGCGCGCTCACGTTGTAGACCGTGATGTCGCCGATCTCGATTCGATTAAGCCGCGCGCGCGCCGCCCTGATGCGGCCGTTCGCGGTCGAAACCACCGCGCTGTAATCCGCAGGCATCGGGTGAATGCCCAGGGAAGCGGCGTCGGATTCGCGAAGTGTGACGAGCGATGCGCCGGTATCGACAATGAAGTCGATGCGCTGGCCGTCAACATCCGCATCGACGGGGAAATGCCCGTGGCGATCGCTGGATAATTCGACGGTACGGCTGCCCGCGCCCGGCTGCGCTGTGACGGCGGTTGGCTCGCTTGAGGCCGACTGCTCGGCCGGCTGCGGCGATGTCTCCCGGTCCGCAAACTTGGCGGCGTAACTGGCGCCCACAAGGACGGCGACCGCAAGGATGACCACGTGGCGCATGGGCCGAGCTTAAACCGAGCGGCGTTCAGGTCCCTTAAAGGCGCCCGCCGTCTCTTCGCCGATAGTGAGCGGCCGATTAACGCGGCGGCGCCAAATTGAGTTATTCGCCGCGACGCTTGGCGCGGCGCGTGGCCGGCGCCGTCAGCGGATCGTCCGGCCACGGATGCTTGGGGTAGCGCCCCTTCATTTCGTTTTTCACGTCCGCATAGCTGCCGCGCCAGAAGCCGGGCAGATCGCGCGTCACCTGCACGGGCCGGTGGGCGGGCGAAAGCAGTTCGATCACCAGCGGAACGCGGCCGCCGGCAATCGAGGGGTGGCTGGTCAAGCCGAACAATTCCTGCACGCGGATGGAAAGCTTCGGTCCCTCCTCGGCTGCGTAATCGATCGGCACGCTCGAGCCGGATGGCGCGGTGAAGTGCGCCGGCGCTTCGGCGTCGAGACGCTTGCGCAAATTCCACGGCACAAGCGCATCGAGCGCCGCGGCAAGATCGTCAGCGCCGATTTGTGACAACCCCGTCTTGTCGGTGAGGAACGGCGCGAGCCATTCGGCGGCGCCGCGCGCCAAGGCGTCATCGGAAAGGTCCAGCCATTCGTCGCCTTCAGCGCGCCGCAGAAAGAGGACGCGCTCGCGCAATTGCCGCTGTGCTTTGCTCCAGGGCAACTTCGTAATGCCTAACGTAGCGACGCCTTCGGCAAAAAGCTTCGCAGTATCATTATCGGGCGCGACCTGCCGCATCTGCTCATTCAGCACAATCGCGCCGAGCCGGCGACTGCGGCGCGCCCGCAGAGATGCCGAGCTGCGATCAAATGTGACTTGATCGGTCTCCTCGATGTCAGCGGCGAAACGCGCTTCGATTTCGGCGAACGTAATTGGAGCCGCAAGCACGATGCGGCTGGCCACAGCCGCACCTGTCAATTCGGCGACCGCAAGGAACGGCTCGCGCGCGAGCGGCGAGGCCGCATCGATGACGCCGCCTCTGCCATTGGCGAGCAAAAAGGCACCGCCTCCGCCACCGCGATTCCTGGCGATGCGGTCGGGATAGGCCAGCGCGAGCAAATTTCCTTCGCCTCCCCCGCTTGCGGGGGAGGGAGCGCGCTGCGCATCCGGTGATGTCCCGACAATAGAAGCCCAGCGTTGGACCATCGCCCGCGCGTCCTCGGCGCGGCGCGAGCGGTCGCGGCGGAATTGCTCCAGGCGATGGCGCAAGTCGGGATCGTCGCCGCCGAGCCCCCGCTCCGTGAGTACAGCCGCGATCTCAGCCGCCAACGGGCCGGCACTTTCCGCCGCCGCATCGACCACCATGCGTGCGAGCCGTGGCGGCAGCGGCAATTGACGCAGTTTCCGGCCTTCTTCAGTGATGCGGTCCTCTCCATCGATAGCGCCGAGCCCGGCCAGCAGTGCTTTCGCTTCGCTCAAGGCAGCCAAAGGCGGCGGATCGAGAAACGAAAGCCTGGCCGGATCGCGTACGCCCCATTGCGCCAGATCGAGCACGAACGATGACAGATCCGTGGAAAGGATTTCCGGCCGGGTGAAGGGTTCGAGCGATCCGGTCTGCGGCTCATCCCACAGCCGGTAGCAAACGCCGGGCTCCGTGCGTCCTGCGCGGCCGCGGCGCTGGTCGGCGGCGGCGCGCGAGACGCGCACCGTCTCAAGTCGCGTGAGGCCAACGTCCGGCTCGTAGCGCGGCATGCGCGCAAGGCCGCTGTCGATAACGACACGCACGCCTTCGATGGTGAGTGAGGTTTCCGCGATGGAGGTCGCCAGCACGACTTTGCGCCGTCCGGCAGGTGCAGGCGCTATGGCGCGATCCTGCTCGCGGGCATCGAGCGCGCCGAACAGCGCAACGATATCGACGTCAGCAGAAATGCGCTCTCTCAGTTGCCTTTCGGTACGGCGGATCTCGGCGGCGCCAGGCAAAAACACCAGCAGCGACCCGGCCTCGGCGCGCAGCGCCCCCTCGACCGCATCCGCGACTTGCCGCTCGATCGGTGCACGCGGGTCGCGGCCGAGATACCGCGTCTCCACCTCGAAACTGCGGCCTTTGCTGTCGACGACCGGCGCATTTCCGAGCAAGGCCGCAACGCGCGCACCGTCCAGCGTCGCCGACATGACCAGAATCTTCAGATCGTCGCGCAGGCCTTGCTGCACATCGCGCGCGAGCGCCAGGCCGAGATCGGCGTCCAGCGAACGCTCGTGAAATTCATCGAATAGCACAGCCGCAACGCCATCGAGCGAAGGATCCTCAAGTACGAGACGCGTGAACACGCCCTCGGTGACGACTTCGACGCGCGTGCGGCTGGAAATTTTCGAGCCGAAACGCACGCGGAGGCCGACGGCACCGCCGACCTCTTCGCGCAAGGTCGAGGCCATGCGCGCCGCAGCCGCGCGCGCCGCCAACCGGCGCGGCTCAAGCACGAGAATTTTCTTGTCAGCCGCCCACGGCTCATCGAGCAGCACCAGCGGCACGCGCGTGGTCTTGCCGGCGCCCGGGGGCGCTACCAGTATGGCGCAATTGTTCGCACCGACCGCGGCGGCCAGCCGCGGCAGCGCGTCGTCGATAGGCAGAGATTCAGGAAACTCGCGCATTCAAAACTCGTCATTCCGGGGCGGCGCGTCAGCGCCGAACCCGGAATCCAGATGCCAGGCGCAGCATGTGTATCTGGATTCCGGGTTCGCGGCCTTTTGGCCGCGCCCCCCGGAATGACAGCTTAGGGCTTTTTGGGCCGTCCGATGCTTTCGTACACGAAGCCGCAGCGGGCCACTTCCTCAGGCGGATAGATGTTGCGCAGATCGACCAGCACCGGGCGCTCCATCACCGACTTCATCCGTTCGAGATCGAGGGCACGAAACTGCTCCCATTCCGTCACGATCACCAGCGCGGACGCACCTTCCGCGCACGAATACGCGTTTGTGCAAAATGTGACGTCCGAAACGGCCGCTTTTGCCTGCTGCATCCCCACCGGGTCGTAGGCGCGCACTTTGGCGCCCATGTCCTGCAAGGCCGTGATCAACGGAATGGCCGGAGCCTCGCGCATGTCGTCGGTGTTCGGCTTGAACGTGAGGCCGAGCACCGCGATCGTTTTGCCGCGCATCTCGCCGCCGAGCGCGGCCGATACCTTGCGCGCCATCGCCCGCTTGCGTGCATCGTTGACAGCCACAACCGTTTCCATGATGCGCAAGGGCGCGCCGTAATCCTGTCCCGTCTTGATCAGCGCAATCGAATCCTTCGGGAAGCACGAGCCTCCGAAACCCGGACCCGCATGCAGGAATTTCGAGCCGATGCGATTGTCGAGACCGATGCCGCGCGCAATCTCTTGCACATTGGCGCCCACCTTTTCCGCAAGATCTGCGATCTCGTTGATGAAGGTAATCTTCGCAGCCAAAAAGCCGTTCGCCGCGTATTTGATAAGCTCCGCCGTGCGTCGTCCGGTAAACATGATGGGAGCGCGGTTGAGATAAAGCGGGCGATATAATTCGTTCATCACTTCGCGCGCGCGCG
>JAICMO010000239.1 GCA_025929185.1 Pseudolabrys sp. | reverse complement strand
CCGTTCCCGAGCACTCAGCACCAACGGCGCGATCGGCCGGCCTCGCACACCTGCTTTCGCCATGAGCGCTCTCCTTTAATCGCTCAGAGCGCTCTTTTTATAATGTGACGAACTTGCGTTCCAGATGACTAGGTCATGACTTTCCGGGTATTGTAATCGATCCATTCCAATAGGTAACATCATTACATTTAAAACGAGCTGCGCATTTCGATGAAGCCTACGATTGCAAGGGATAGCGGATTTAATCCGCCTGGCAGTGTCACGGTGTCGTCCTCGGCGCTGAAGCTTGCGCGTGATCTCGATCATACCGTAAAGGGCAGCCAAAAAGGCGACTGGGTTGTCTCGTTTGATTGGGCCCAATCGGTTAGCGTCAAGCGCCGAGTCGGTGCGCCTTCAGAAGAAGTCGGTGACTGCCTGATGCTTGGAGCCTATCGTCGTGGGCAGATTCCGATGGGGTTCACGCAGATGATCGACGGTGTCGAATTCGCGGTCAAAATTCCCGCGGACGTTCTGGCCCGGAGTGTTGAGCAGTTGATCGACACCGATTCGAGCAAATTATTCAGACTGGTACTGCGCTGACGCTCCAATTTTCGTGCGGACTTGACGCCGGCCGCTGATCGATGATGGTCTTTGCTCAATCTGGAGCCGCCAGTCACAAGGCAAGTCGAACGAGAGAGCGACTAAGAAAGTAAATTTGAAGCCCGCGCATGCGCGGGCTTTTTGTTTCTCCACGACAACCAAACCAGAGGATGAAGAATGGATACGCAAATTCCCCTTGCCGAACTCGAAACCAAGGCCGGCCTGCCGCCGGAGGCGCTGGTGACGCACGGCGACATGATGCGCGCCTTCGAGGCGTTCAAGGAGACGAACGACGAGCGGCTCGAAAAGCGCGGCGACGTGGTGCTGGAAGAAAAGCTCGCGCGCATCGATTCCGCGCTCGACGCAACGCAGCGCCGGCTCGACACCATCGCGCTCAAATCGGCGCGACCGCAGATCGGCCACGACAGCAAAGCCGTGCGCTCGCAAAGCGCCATCGAGCACAAGGCGGCGTTCGAGGCTTACGTCCGCTCGGGCGAAAGCGCAGGACTTCGCGCGCTGGAAGTGAAGGCGCTGTCGGTCGGCTCCAATCCAGACGGCGGCTACCTGGTGCCGCCGGAAATCGAGACGCAGATCGGCGAGCGGCTCACCGCGATTTCGCCGATCCGCTCGATCGCCGGCAGCCGCACCATCAGCGGCAACGTTTACAAGAAGCCGTTCATGACGGCAGGACCGGCGGTCGGCTGGGTGGGCGAGACGGATGCGCGGCCGCAGACGACCTCGCCGACGCTCGATGAATTGTCGTTTCCGGCAATGGAGCTCTACGCCATGCCGGCGGCGACCGCGACGCTGCTCGAAGACTCCGCGGTCAACATCGACCAGTGGATCGCGCAGGAGGTCGAGCAGGTGTTTGCCGCGCAGGAAGGCGCGGCCTTCGTGACCGGCGACGGCACCAACAAGCCGAAGGGCTTTCTCTCGTACACGACGGTTGCGAACGACTCGTGGACCTGGGGCAACATCGGCACCATCGCGACCGGCGTCGCCGGCGGCTGGCCGGCCTCCGATCCGTCCGACGTGCTGGTCGATCTCATCTATGCGGTAAATGCGGGCTATCGGCAGAATGGCGCCTTCGTGATGAACCGCAAGACGCAAAGCGCGGTCCGCAAGTTCAAGGATTCGACCGGTAACTATCTCTGGCAGCCGCCGGCCGTTGCGGGTGGGCGCGCGTCGCTGATGACGTTCCCGGTGGTCGAAGCCGAGGACATGCCGGACGTGGCGGCAGGTTCGCTGTCGGTTGCGTTCGGCGATTTCAACCGCGGCTATCTGGTCGTCGACCGCGCCGGCGTCACCGTGCTGCGCGATCCCTACACGGCGAAACCTTACGTCTTGTTCTACACGACCAAGCGCGTCGGCGGCGGCGTGCAGGACTTCGACGCGATCAAGCTGCTGAAGTTTGCGGTGTCGTAAGCCGCGTACCTTCCGCCTGTCATCGCCCGGCTTGACCGGGCGATCCAGTAATCACGCCCGCGAATACCAGATGCCCCGCTTGCGCGGGGCATGACAGTTGAATTTGCGGTGACCGTTTTTTTCGCGGCCCCTTCAACCGAAATTCGTCCATGAATCAATTGCATTCCGCCTGGCTTGCGCGGCAGCGCGAGCGTTGGATGCGCCCGGATGCGCATCGATTCCTTCGAGCGGACTGGTGTCGCTTCGTGCGGCCGGACCAGGTTGAGAAATTCCGGCAGGAATTTTGCGAACGCAAATATAGGCCCGATCAGCTGCGTGACGAGCGGGGACGGTGGGCGGACGAACGTGGTGGCGACGCGCGTGGCTCGACGGACACAAATGACGGCGACACGACTGAATTAAGTGCGCAGCGCCGCCGCGGTCCGCCCCGGCTGATGGTCAATGGTCGCTTGCTTGATGCGACGCCGGGCCAACAGGTCCGCCTTACTATCGCCGAAGCCCGCGCCCGAAACGCGCTTGCTCGGGTTAGGAAGCTCGATCCTAACTGGAAACCGACGCCGAGTTTCGACGACACCGTAGAAGGTCGAATTACGACCGCCCGAGCGGAAGCGCAAGAAGCGGAGGCGAGACTCTCGGACCTGGCCCGCAACGGAATTGGTCCCGGTCCGTACGCCGGCAAGTCAATTCCGGCGCGGGGCTCTGGGCGCTATTTCACCCGGGAGGAGCGTGAGAAACTTAACAGTATCGGATACGATACTGGCTGCCACACGTGCGGCACGAAGAATCCAGAAACGAGTGGCGGCAACTTCGTAGCAGACCATCAGCCGCCGAGCGCGCTAAATTTCTTGAACGAGCCACAGCGGCTGTTTCCGCAGTGCTTGAGCTGTAGCGTGCGGCAAGGTGGATGGGTTAACGGCCGGAGAGTAGGCAAATGACAATAGCTGCAGCTCATGTACGAGTGCTGAATTCGCTTCTGTTCATCCAAGATGCGAATACAAAAGATGTGCCGACGATCGACGGAAACGGCTCGATTTGGAAGACGGCAACATGCGTAGCCGTGAGTTGCATGCCGGACTGCGACGGCATTACTGAAGTAGACTTGGGTGCCTCATCGGATATCGAAAAAGCTAGCGAAAAACTGGTATTCGATGGGTTTTTAGAAACACCAAGTCGCAAAATCCACGTGACGACGGTTCTTGGTCAAACTATTCTGGAAAAAGACGTATCCGGAACGATAACGCACGTATGCATTTGGACAAATGGATTGCGTGACACCGACAGAGTTGTCATCGGGTTAGGGTAGTCGATCGCTCTGCAAAAACTAGCTGAAACGAGGGCGCCAGCTTATCGGAATAGAATAGTATTGCTATTTGTTTCTCTCAGAACCGAATGTTCGCGAGTGACTTAATTTCCGCTCCGCCTCCTCGATCCAGCCGCGATAACTCAACAGCGGCGTGACGCCCGTGAGCCCGCCGCAGCCTTCTTCGTCGTTGGGCGCGGTGGACCAGCTGACGACCCCGATCACGTTCGGGCCGCCGAGCTCGAACACCGGCGCGCCGGAATCGCCGGTGCAGGCGCCGAGGCCGTTGCGTTTGTTGTGTGTCGTCTCGTCGACCAGGCGAATTTGCAATGAGCCCGGGTGGCCGGTGACGCTGAGCGTCGCGGCGCGCGGGAGCCCCAAACCGAATTTGGTGCCGGCAAGCGTGACGCCGAAGCCGGCAATGACCAATTTCTCGCCGACGCTGACGCGGCGCGCCGGCGCGAGCGTTGCCGGCACGACAAGCTCGGGCAAGGGCGCGGCGAGCT
>JAICMO010000107.1 GCA_025929185.1 Pseudolabrys sp. | reverse complement strand
CGATCCGCCGATGCACAGTCGACTGACTTACTCTCAAGGCCTTGGCCGCCGCGAGAGTGCTGCCGCGCCGCGCGACCGCCAGAAAATGCCTCAGGTCGTTCCAATCGAACATGGGCAAATCAAGCACCATTGTGCCGGCAATGGTTATGCACTTTTGCGCGCAGGATTCGCAATCTTGGTGCTCTCCATTCAACCGAACACATGGATATATCTGCAGGCGTCGAAAGGATGCAGCCGATGAGCCGCGGCATGACAGCGTATGCAGACAACGGATTACCTAAAATAAGCCGTTCAGGGGCGCATATTGGGCTTGATGGGCTACCAGGACGTGCACGGACCGCACTCGTTGCAGCCTTTCGGATGTGGGGTATCCGTGCACGTCAACGCCGCGAGCTCATGATGCTCAGCCAGCCGGAGCTTTCCGAAATGCGCTTGAGTGAGGCCGATGCTGACGCAGAAGCTCGCAAACCGTTCTGGCAGCGCCTCGAGTTGTCGGCGCGCAACTAGATTCCGGCCAACTCCCGCATGATTTTATAAAGCCCGGCCTGGCCCTCGAAGCCGATGCCGGGACGATCCGACAGGCTGAGGTAACCGTTTTCGAGCTTGGCATCGTCGGCAAAACCCGCGAACGGGCCGAACACGCCGGGATAGGACTCGGCACCGCCGAGCCCGAAGCCGGCAGCGATCGCCAGCGACATCTGGTTGCCGCCGTGCGGGAAAAGACCGGAGCGTGGCCAGCCGTGGCGCGCCAGCATGTCGAGCGTGCGCGCATATTGCACGATGCCGTAGGCCTGCGGCGGATCGACCTGGATCACGTCGCCACGTTCGGCCCGCAGACTGCCGAAGCACACGAGGTTTTCGACATCTTGCGTTGAGAATAGGTTCTCGCCGGTCGAGAGCGCACCGTCGTATGCATCTGAGATTTCCGCGAGCGTCGCGAAATCGAGCGGATCGCAAGGCTCCTCGTACCAGCGCAATTTGTACCGCGACATCGCCTTCGCGTAAGTGATCGCCTCGTCGCGGCTGAATTTGCAATTCGCGTCAACGGCGAGCTCGCCGCGATTGCCGATGATCGCTTTCACCGCTTCGATGCGGCTCATGTCCTCGGCGAGCGGCGCGCCGCCGACTTTCATCTTCACCATTGTGTAGCCGGTATCGAGATGACGGCGCATCTCGTCTTGCAAATCCTGTGTGGCTTTCCCCGGCGCATACCAGCCGCCGCCGACGTAGCAGAACACCTTGTCCACGACCTTTCCGCCGTTGTAGCGCTCGGCCAGCACGCGATGCAGTGGCTTGCCTTCGATCTTCGCGACCGCGTCCCACACCGCGACCTCGATTGTGCCGATCGCGACCGAGCGCTCGCTATGCCCGCCGGCCTTCTCGTTGCGCATCATGACGGCGAGAATCTTTTCCGGGTCAAAATTATCGCCCGCTTCATTCAAAAGCGATTTCGTCTCGGCGTTGAGAATGCGCGGAATGAATCGCGCGCGCATCTGCGCGCCGCAGGCATAGCGCCCCGTCGAGTTGAACGCGAAGCCGCAGACTTTCTTTCCGTCGCGCATCACATCGGTAATCACGGCGACTACCGACGTCGTCATCTCGGAGAAATTGAAGCTCGAATTGGCGAGCGTCGATTTGAGCGGAATCGCCGTTTCGCGGATGTCGGTGATGCGCATGTGGTCACAGCTTGTCCGGGGCGCAACGCAGCACGAAGTGGTGCGTTGCAGACCCGGGACCGTTACGAACTAAACGGGTGGAACGGCCCCGGATTAGCAGCGCAGCACTCCGCAAGCGCTATGTGCTGCGCAGCATCCGGGCAGGTCGCCTCAAATCTGCTTGATATGCGCGTCGGCGATGACTTTCTTCCACTTTTCGATCTCGGATTTCACATACTGCGCGAAATCCGCCGAGGTGCTGCCGACCGGATCGAAACCGAGCGGGATCATCTTCGCCTTTACGTCCGGCATGGCGACGATCAAGGCGATCTCCTTCTGGAGCGCATCCACGATCTCCTTCGGCGTTCCTTTCGGCACGAACACGCCTTGCATCGTCTCGGAATCTTGTCCGGTGATGCCGGCCTCCGCCAATGTCGGCACGTCCGGCAGCGCCAGCGAGCGCTTCTTGGTCGTGACAGCGAGCGCGCGCAGCTTGCCGATTTTGACGAATTGCGTCGTCGGCGTCAGCGCGACGAAACTCGCCGGCGCCTCGTTCGCGAGCACCGCCTGCGCGGCCGGGCCGCCGCCCCGGTAGGCTGCGATCGCGAAATCGAGATGATAAACGGTTTTGAATAACTCGGTCGCAAGATGCGGCGTCGTGCCGAGACCGGGCGAGGCGAAGGTGACCGTGTTCGGCTTTTTCTTGATGAGGTCGATAAATTCCTTCGCCGTCTTTGCAGGGACGCTCGGATTGACGATCAGGATATTCGGCGTGATGGCCGCGAGCGAAACCGGAACGAAATCCTTGTAGGGGTCATATGGGCAATTCTTGTAGAAGCTCGGATTGACCACGAAGCTCGAGGACGCAACCAGGATCGTGTAGCCGTCGCCCGCCGAGCGCGCGACGTTCGCCGTCCCGATGTTGCCGCCAGCGCCGGGCTGGTCTTCAACGAAAAACTGCTTGCCGAATTTTTCGGACATTTTGGCCGCGAGCAGGCGCGCCATCACATCGGTTGGCCCGCCGGCCGCGAACGGAACGATAATCTTGACCGGATGGTCGGGCCAGCTGGCGGAGGCGGGCAGGTGAGCCGCGCACAAGGCCGCGCAAGCGGCAAGCACTTTTGCAATCAGGCGCATTACATTCCTCCATTCGATTTTTTGCATCGTAGCATTGCCCAAGGACCGCGCCAGTGGGCCTTGCATTTGAACCCTTGAGCAGGCTGTATTCGTCTTCCCTCCTATCTATCCGCCCGCAAACAAGGACATCCGATGCCGCCTCGTAAAGTGACCCGTCAGGACCTGCGTGACGCCGCCGAGAAATACAAGAACTGGGGGAAGTGGGGCCCGGATGACGAGATCGGCACGCTTAATTTCACCACGGCGGAAGACATCATTGCCGCCGCTCAACTGGTGAAAAAAGGGAGGGTGATTTCACTCGCACTCAACTTCGATCATACCGGGCCGCAGGGTGCAAAAAGCAAATACCCCGCGATGGGCCGCACCAATCCGATCCACACCATGCTGCGCACCGGCACGGACGCCTATTCCGGCGTGCTCGACAAGCGCGGCATCCGTGCCGCCGATGACATGGTGACCATGCCGCTGCAATGCGGTACGCAATGGGACGGCCTCGGCCATGTCTTCTACGAAAACTACATGTGGAACGGCTACGATTGCCGCGAGGTGACGAGTGCCGGCGCGCAGAAGTGCGGCATCGAAAAGACTAAGAACAAGATGGTCGGCCGCGGCGTGCTGCTCGATGTCGCGCGCTACAAGGGCGTGGAATCGCTCGACGATGGCTACGGCATCACCAACGACGATCTCTACAACACGGCCGAGAAGCAAAACCTTGCGCTCAAGCGCGGCGACTACGTCATCGTGCGCACCGGCATGATGGAACGCTGCCAGAAAGCGGGAAGCTGGGACGGTTATCCGGGCGGCGATGCGCCGGGCTTTTCCTTCGAGACGCTCGACTTCGTGCAGAAGACGGAGTTGGCGGCGCTGGCGAGCGACACCTGGGGCTGCGAGGTGCGTCCAAACGAAAGCGAGCAGGGGATCAACCAGCCTTGGCACTGGATCACGATCCCGATCATGGGCATGACCATGGGCGAGATTTTCAACCTGAAAGAACTCGCGGATGATTGCGCCGCCGACAAGGTCTATGAATTCATGTTCGTCGCGCCCGCAATCCCGATCACCGGCGCCGTCGGCTCGCCGGTGAATCCACTGGCGATCAAATAGGCTGTCCCGGCGAACATCTGTCACGGTCTGTCATGGCCGGGCTCGTCCCGGCCATCCCGCTTAGACAGCTACCGTGCTCACCTAAGCGGGATGCCCGGCACAAGGCCGGGCATGACAGTAGAGAAAGAAGGTCAATGACATCGACTCCAGGCCACAACATCAAACGCGTCGGCGCGGAAGTGCTTGCCGAGATGCTCGCCGGCTACGGCGTCACCCACGTCTTCATGGTGCCGGCAGTGTTGCGCCGCACCTTCGCCGAGATGGAGCGGCGCACCAAGATCAAGCGCATCCATACCCACGGTGAAAAATCCGCTGCCTACATGGCCGACGGTTATGCGCGCGCGTCGGGAAAGCCGGGCATTTGCATGGCGCAGGTGATCGGGGCACTCAATCTCGCGGCAGGTTTGCGCGATGCGTGGCTTGCTCATTCTCCTGTGATCGCGTTCACAGGTGGCCGCGATCCGAAGACGAAATTCCGCAAGGTCTATCAGGAAATCGATGACGTGCCGGCGTTCGAGCCGGTGACCAAGTTCAACGCCACGATCGACGATGTCGCGCGCATTCCCGACATGGTGCGGCAGGCGTTCCGCGTCGCGACCTCCGGCACGCCGGGGCCGGTGCATCTGCAATTCCGCGGCAACGAGGGGCAGGTCGATCTCGAAGAAGCCGAAATGGACGGACTTGTCGAAACGCAATTTGCGCACGTGCCACCGTTCCGGCCGGAACCGCAAGCGGGGCACGTGAAAGCGGTTCTCGACATCCTGCAAAAAGCGGAGCGGCCTGTAATCGTGGCCGGTGGCGGCGTGCGCGCATCGGGCGCCGCGAAAGAACTTGTGGCGCTTGCAGACACGTTGCAAATCCCGGTCGCCACCTCGCTCAACGGCAAGGACAGCATTCCCGGCACGCATCCGCTTTCGGTCGGCGTCGTCGGCAGCTATTCGCGCGAGAGCGCCAATCGCGCTGTCAACCGCGCCGATCTCGTCTGCTTTATTGGCACCGAAACCGGGGGCATGACCACGCATTTCTGGGCGGTGCCGAAGATCGGCACGCCGGCGATCCAGATCGATATCGAACCGGAGTCGCTCGGCCGTAACTACCCGCTGCAAGCGAGCGTGCTCGGCGACGCAAAAGCCGTTCTCACGCTCATGAATACGCAGACGGACAAGGCCAGTGCAGCGAAGCGTAAGGCCTGGATCGACGAAATCACAAAAATACGCGCCGAGTGGTATGCGAAATACAAGCCGATGCTGGAATCGGATGCCGTGCCGATCCATCCGGCGCGTATCTGCCACGAATTGAGCAAGAACGTTCCGGACGACGCGATTGTCGTGGTCGACACCGGCCATGCCGGCATGTGGATGGGCGGCATGTATGACCTGCGCACGGCGACGCAGAGCTACATACGTAGCGCCGGCCATCTCGGCTGGGCCTTTTGCGCCGGCATCGGCGCGAAGGCGGCGTGCCCGGAGCGCCCCGTTGTCGTTTTCACCGGTGACGCCGGCTTTTGGTATCACATCGCCGAGGTTGAGACGGCGGTGCGCTGGAAAATCAATTCGGTGACGGTCGTCAACAACAACGGCGGCGGCAATCAGTCGAAGCGCGGCTTCGATCGCGCCTATGGGGGCGCGCAGACGGAGAAGGCGCGCGAGTTGTGGACGTACAACAAAATGGACTTCGCGAAGCTTGCCACCGATATGGGCGCGCTCGGCATCCGCGTAGAGAAGCCGGATGACATCGCGCCTGCGCTCAAGCAGGCGCTCGCAGCGGACCGCCCCGCGGTGATTGACGTGGCAACCGATATCGAGGCGTTGGCGCCAACGGCGGTGACTTGACGGCGTGCTTTAATGTTCCCCTTTGAACGGCGATTCGCGCCGTCTCACTCGAATTTCGTCGAAATTCTGGCGGCTGGTAGAATCAAACCACTCGTATAATCGTGTATTTCGTGAAAAGCTGTCGAGGTTCGCCGGGGAAGTTCCACAAACATAAAGTCCATGCTGACGCCTCAGCACGCGGCTATTCGGCTCCTCAAGCTGATGATGGTGGCATCTCTGGTGCTGCCGGCACTGCTGTTCTTGTTCGCCGCGTGGGTTAGCTACCGCAACATGGAGAAAGTCGCGGACGAACGTATCGATCGTTCGCTCGACATTCTGCATGAGCATGCGCTCAAGGTATTTCAAACGGTGGAGCGCACCTTCGCCGAAGTAAACGAAGTGCTGCGCGGCACGACCGATATCGGCATCAACAACAACCAGGCGGCCCTGCATGAGCGTCTGAAGCAGATCGCCGAGACCATGCCGCAGTTGCAGGGTATCGTCATTATCGGTCGCGATGGTCATGCGCTGGTGTCGTCCAATTCGTTTCCCGTTCCGAAGAACGCGAGCTTTGCCGACCGCGATTATTTCAAGGCGCAAATAGCCGCCGGCGCGGGCACTTACATCAGCGACATGCACACTCCCCGGATGAGCGGGATTAACACATCCTTCTTCACGCTCTCCTACCGCCGCGCGCTGCCCGATGGCACGTTCAATGGCGTCATCGCCGTTGCCGTGTTGCCCGGATACTTCGAGAATTTTTATGCGCGGATGGCCCGCAACGAAGGCAACTACTTTGCCATGGTGCGCGCCGATGGCAGCTTTCTCGCCCGTTATCCCGTTCCGGCCAATCGAAAGGCAAAGCTGAACGAAGAGAGCCAGTTCCGTATCGGCATTAGCAAGGGCCTCGAGCGATACATCTTTTGGGCGAACTCGCAGGTCGACCACATCGAGAGGCGGATTGAATACCGGAAACTCACCGGTTTTCCGGTTTACGTTCTCGCCGGCACCGAGCAATCCGCCATCCGCGCGGAGTGGCTGAACTACATGAGCAGCCACTTGATCTTTGGCGTTCCCATCACCGCCCTTTTGTTCGTGGTTCTGTGGATCGCCTTGCGCCGAACGCGGCGCCTCTACGAGGAAGCGGAGCGGCGCGAAGTTGCCGAAGGCGCGCTGCGCCAGGCGCAGCGGCTTGAAGCGCTCGGGCAATTGACGGGCGGCGTTGCGCACGACTTCAACAACTTGCTGATGGTTGTGAACGGCAGCGTGCGACGCTTGCGCGCCGAATTGGTCGACAAGAAGCATATTCGCTTGCTCGACATGATTGCGACGGCAACGCAACGTGGCGAAAGCCTGACACGCCAACTCCTGACCTTTTCGCGGCGGCAGACGCTGACGCCGGAAGTCATCGACCTCTCCCAGCGGTTGCCAATGCTGAAGGAACTGCTGGCGCGCTCGCTGCGCGGCGATATCGAGATCAAGGTCGAGGTGCCGGAGGAGGTCTGCGCCGTCCGCGTCGATCCCGGCGAGTTCGAACTCGCGATTCTCAATCTTGCCATCAACGCCAAAGACGCGATGCAGAGCGGCGGGATGCTCTCAATCCGCGCAAAGCCCGTGACATTAAAAGGCGAGGCAACAGCCGACAGCCTGCGCGGGGAATTTGTCGCGATCCGGGTCACCGACACCGGCGTCGGCATTCCGAGCGACATCCTGCCGCGCGTGTTCGAGCCGTTTTTCACCACCAAGGAGGTGGGGAAGGGGACGGGTCTCGGCCTCAGTCAGGTCTATGGATTTGCAAAGCAATCGGGAGGCACCGCGACGATAACAAGCGCGGAGGCGCGCGGCACTGCGATCACGCTTTATCTGCCGCGCAGCCATGAAACGCCGAATCCGCCACCATCAAGCGAGCCTGCGCCAGCGCAGCCGATTGCCGCCGGCACGGTGCTGCTCGTCGAAGACAACGCCGAAGTTGCCGAAGTCGGCGCCGGCTATCTTCACCAGCTTGGTTACACCGTGAACATCGTCAGCAACGCGCGCGCGGCGCTCGATGTGTTGAAGACGAGCCAGTTCTTCGATCTTGTCTTCTCGGATATCCTGATGCCGGGCGGCATGAACGGGCTCGACCTCGCGCGCGAGATCGCCGAGCAATATCCCGCAATCCCCGTGCTGCTTGCTACAGGCTATAGCGCAAGCGCGCAGGACGCAGTCCGCCAGGGCTTTATCGTGCTGCAGAAGCCCTTCGATGCCGCGACGCTCAAGGCAAGAATCAGCGAGGCACGCCGTCGCGCCCACGCGCGAAACCGCCAGAATGCGGCCGCGAAATAGCGTTCATCGGAGCGGCGGCCCAACGTAGCGGAATTTCTGCGCGCGCTTCGCGTTGTCCACTTCCGTCGTGTAGACATTGCCTTTGCTGTCGATGGCGAGATTGTGCACCCAATGGAATTGCCCGGCATTGCGCCCGCTGTGGCCGAACGAGCTGAGTTCTTGGCCCGTATCGCGCGAAAGCACGTGCACCTCGTTATTGGCGCCGTCGGCGGCGATCAGATAGCTCTGCTTGGCGTCCGGCCATAGCGCGAGCCACCACATCGAGCCTTGCAGCTTGGTGTTCTTTTCGACGAAGAACTCCCGCACAAAAGTGCCGTCCTTGTGAAACACCTGAATCCGGTTGTTCTGCCGATCGCAAACGTAAACAAGGCCGTCCTTCGCGATGCGCACGCAATGCACCGGATTTGCGAATTGCTGCGGCGGTGCTCCGTTCGGATCGAATGCAGCGGGCTTTTCGTCGGTCGGCTTCTTGCCGTAAGCGCCCCAGTGCCGCTTGTATTTTCCCGTATCCGCATCGAAGACGATGATGCGGTGGTTGCCGTAGCCGTCCGCGACGTAAACTTCGTTCGCCACCGGGTCGACTTCGGTGTCGGCAGGGCGGCCCAGCTTGGTCACGTCATTGCTGTCGACTTTTGAGCCCGGCCTTCCGATCTGAAGGATGAATTTTCCGTCCTCCGTGAATTTCAACACTTGGCCGTCGTCTTTGCTATTGCCGCCGACCCAGACGAATCCTTTGTAATCGATATTGATGCCGTGCTCGTTCTCGAACCAGTCGTAGCCTTTTCCTGGCCCGCCCCATGCCTTGAGCAGATTGCCTTCCTCGTCGAACTCCAGCACCGGTGGCGCCGGCTTGCAGCACTTCGCGCGCGGCGGACTAAAATTCGCCGCCTTCTCGTCGTCGGTCAGCGTGCGCGGGCGCTGGATGCTCCAGATGTGATCCTGCGCGTCGACAGCGACGCCGGCAGCCTGGCCCATGATCCAGTTGTTCGGCAGCGGTTTCGGCCAGGATGCATCGACCTCGAATTTGGGCGGATCGCCGGCAAACGCGGGCGCAATCGAAAGCGCCAACGCCAAAAGCGCTGGAACGAATTTCATTAATTTCCCCCGAACGCCGACAACGGAAGACAACGGCGTGAGCACAATGCTCCGGCTTGGCCCGGCTCGGGTCAAGGGGGTGCTTTGCGTTGCTGGAACTTTCAGGCTTCTCCGATCTCGCGCAGAATCTCCTGCGTGTGCTCACCCAGAAGCGGCGCCGGTTTGTCAGATGCTGCGCGCCAGCCGTCGAACACGATCGGCGTGCGCACGCCGGGAATCTTGCCGTTCTTGGCGGCGGCGCTCGGCACTTCCAGCTTCATGCCACGATGAATGACTTGCGGGTCTTTGAACACCTGTTCGAGATCGTTGATCGGCCCCGCGGGTACGCCCTGCGCTTCAAGTTTGGTCAGCAGGTCGTCGCGTTTCATCTTGCGGGTCAACGCACTCAGCTTACCAACCAACTCCTCGCGATGTTTCAGCCGGCCGACATTGTCCTTGTACTCCGGGTTGGCCGCGAGTTCCGCTGCACCAAGCACGTTGCAGAACTTGACGTACTGATTGTCATTGCCGGTGGCCACGATCGCGTAGCCGTCGGCGGTCGGAAATACCTGGTAGGGCACGATGTTGGGATGGGCGTTGCCGATGCGCTTGGGTATTTTGCCGGAGACAAGATAATTGAGCGCCTGATACGACAGGACGCCGACGGTGGAGTCGACCAATGCCGTGTCGACGTGGCAACCCTTGCCTGTGCGCCCGCGCTCCTGCAGCGCCGCCAGGATCCCGACCACCGAATAGACTCCGCTGAAGATGTCGGACATCGGGATGCCGACGCGGGTCGGCTCACCGTCGGCCGTGCCGGTGAGGTCCATGACGCCGCCCGTCCCTTGCGCCATCAGGTCGTAGCCGGCGCGCTTGGCATGGGGGCCGTCCTGTCCGAATCCTGTCACCGAGCAATAGACGAGTCGCGGGCATTCCGGCGCGAGGCTTTTGTAGTCGAGTCCAAATTTTGCGAGCCCGCCGACTTTGAAGTTTTCGATCAGAACATCCGAACGTGCGGCAAGCTTCTTCACAAGGCGCTTGCCTTCATCCGTATCGAAATCGACCTCGATCGATCGCTTGCCGCGATTGGTGCAATGAAAATAAGCCGAGCCGATGTGGTTGCCGTCGGCGCCTTCGACAAACGGCGGCCCCCAGCCGCGCGTATCGTCGCCCGTGCCCTTGCGCTCCACCTTGATCACGTCCGCGCCGAGATCCGCCAGAATCTGGCCGGCCCAGGGACCCGCAAGGATCCGGGCGAGTTCGAGCACGCGCAGACCAGTTAACGGCTTAGGCATTTCAGAAAACTCCGGGGTGGTCGGTGGGAGGGATGGTTACCGGGGTTATAATTTGATCGTTTTGCGCTGACCAGAGCAGGAATTTCTCCGCTGGCGTGCGGCTTTGCGACGGTATTCGGCATCGGCGCTATGGCGCTGTGTCGCATGGGCCGCTAAGGTAGATGCGGGTGCGGCGTGCGGTTTTTGGCTATTGTAGCGTCTTTAGAGCAAGCGCGGCGGCGAGCCGTTGCAACAAAAAGAGGTCCAAAGGAGGAATATCGATGAGGACACTATCGACACTTCTTGTCGGCGCGGCAGCGGCACTGATGCTGACAACCACGGCCCAGGCGCAAGTCACGCTCAAGGCTTCCCACCAGTTCCCCGGCGGCAAGCACGACGTGCGCGACGACATGGTGCAAATGATCGCCAAGGAAGCGAAGGACGCCAATGTCGGCCTTAACGTGCAGGTCTATCCGGGCGCCTCGCTGTTCAAGCCGAAAGAGCAGTGGAACGCGATGGTCAACGGACAGCTCGACATTTCGCTGTTCCCGCTCGATTACGCCAGCGGCAAGGTGCCATCGTTCAGCGCGACCTTGATGCCCGGCCTGATCCGCAGCCAGGAGCGCGCCAAGCGGATCAATGACTCGAAGTTCATGAAGGACATTCGCGCCGACATTGAGAAGCATGGCGTGATTGTGCTGTCCGACGCCTGGTTCGCGGGCGGCGTCGCCTCCAAGGACAAATGCATCCTGAAGCCGAGCGACCTCAAAGGGCTCAAGATTCGCTCTGCCGGCCCGACCTTTGCGGCGATGTGGCAAGCGGCTGGCGCGAGCGTGGTCAGCCCGCCGTCGAACGAAATCTATAACGCCTTCCAGACCGGCGTTATCAACGCCACCGATACCAGCCTGGGCAGCTTCGGCTCCATGCGGCTTTACGAGGTTTCCGGCTGCCTGACCGCACCCGGCGACAACGCGCTGTGGTTCATGTATGAGCCGGTGCTGATGTCGAAGAAGAGCTTCGAGAAGCTCAACAAGAAGCAACAGGCCGCTGTCCTGAAAGCCGGCAAGGATGCGCAGGCTTTTTACCAGAAAAAAGCCGACGCGATGAACGAGGAAACGATCAAGCAATTCAAGGATCATAAGGTTAAGGTCGTGACCTTGGACGACGCAGATTACAAGGCATGGATCGCTGAGGCGAAGAAGAGTGCTTATGCCAAATTCGCCAAGGACGTGCCGAACGGCCAAAAGCTGATCGACGAGGCTCTCGCGGTCAAATAAACATACCGAGAATCGGCCGGCCGGCATGCAATCTGCCGGCCGGCCGATTCTAATTCTCGGAAGGCGCCGGTACGGCGTCGCTTAAAAATCAAGCCTCATGGAAACGTATATACGCGCAGTTCAATTCCTGTCGCGCGTTGCAGGCGTATTCGCGGCCCTGCTTATCGGAGCCGCCGTGCTCGTCATCTGCGACATGGTGGTCGAGCGGTACGGCCTCAATCGCGAGAGCATCTGGCAGATCGACGTCGTGACGTACTGCATCGTCGGGGCGACCTTCATCGGCAGCGCCTATGTATTGATGACGCGCGGTCACGTGAATGTCGACGTTTTGCCGCTTCATCTCGGTGAGCGCGCGCGCTACTGGCTTGCGCTCTTCACGGTTCTGCTGGCGATGAGCTTCTGCATCGTGCTGTTCGTCCTTTGCACGGCGTATTGGTATGAGGCTTGGAGTGAAAACTGGCATTCTGACACGGTGTGGCGCGCGCGCCTTTGGGTGCCTTTCGCCTCGATGCCGATCGGGCTCGGCCTTCTTGTTCTGCAATACATCGTCGAGTTGCTTTGCCTGGTGACCGGCCGCGCACCGCCGTTCGGCCTTACCGAAGACAGGTTGACGCATTCATGAGCGTTACACAGGAAGGCGCTATTGTTCTTGTCGTCACGCTGGTGATGCTGCTGTCCGGCGTGCCGGTGGCGTTTGGGCTGGGCGCAATCTCGATCGTTTTCCTGCTGATCTTCCAGGGGCTCAGCAGCATGCATGTCGTCGCCGAAACGTTTTACTCGGGTCTCGACGAATTCACGTTGGTGGCGATTCCAATGTTCGTCATGATGGGGGCCGCGATCGGTTCTTCGCCGGCGGGCAAGGATTTGTATGAAGCACTCGACCGCTGGCTTTACCGGCTGCCCGGCGGACTGGTGCTGTCGAATCTCGGGGCGTGCGCGATCTTTGCCGCGCTCACCGGCTCCTCGCCGGCCTGCTGCGCCGCCATCGGCAAGATGGGCATCCCGGAAATGCGCCGCCGCGGCTATCCGGATGAAGTCGCTACAGGATCGATCTGCGCCGGCGGCACGCTCGGCATTCTGATCCCGCCTTCGGTGACGTTCATCCTTTAT
>JAICMO010000072.1 GCA_025929185.1 Pseudolabrys sp. | reverse complement strand
GCGGAATCGGTGACCTTGTCGGGCTCGACGCCCAGATGCTCCACGACGATCTTTTTAACCCGCTCGCCAATGTCACTCATCGTTCCAACCTCGTGCGTTTCTGGATTGGGCTGCGACCACAGGCATGGGTCGCCGCCTTCGCGGTACGGCCTCGTCGTGGCAGACGCTGGCGAGACGCACTCCGATTGCAGCGCACCAATTCGCTCGCCGTTATCGGGCCGCCCCAGCCTGGCCGAATTTCGGTTACCACACTTCAAATGCGTTGACTAGCGCGCGGAAGCGTAGCCGGGCAGCCCCTGCAAAGCAGGCATTTCCTAGGACAACATCGCCATTCCGCCGTTCACGTGGAGCGTTGCCCCGGTGACATACGCGGCCTCGTCCGATGCGAGATAGACTGCCGCTGCCGCGATTTCATCGGGCGTGCCGAGACGGCCGGCCGGAACCCGATTGAGGATCGCCTCGCGCTGTTTCTCATTGAGTTTGTCGGTCATCGGAGTGTCGATGAAGCCGGGGGCGATGCAATTGGCGGTCACGCCACGCTTGGCATATTCGGCTGCCACCGACTTGATCATGCCGATCATGCCAGCCTTTGCCGCGGTGTAATTGCCCTGCCCGGGATTTCCGGTCACGCCGACAACCGACGTTATGCCGATGATGCGGCCGAAGCGGCGGCGCATCATGCTCCTGACGGCCGCGCGCGCGAGGAGAAAGGTGGCGGTCAGATTGATGCCGATAACGCGCTCCCAATCCTCGTCGCTGAGCTGAACGAAAAGATTGTCGCGCGTGACGCCGGCGTTGGCGACGAGAATGTCGAGCCTTTGCATTTTTTCTTCGGCCGCGGGCACCAGCTTCTCGACCTGCTTTTTATCGCCAAGATCGCAGCGGAGCGGATGAACGCGACCACCGAGATCTTTTGCGAGCGCGTCGAGCGCATCCTCGCGCGTGCCGGAAATTGCAACGGTCGCGCCCTGGGCGTGGAGCGCGCGGGCGATCGCGCCGCCGATGCCGCCGGTGGCGCCGGTTACCAGCGCGGTCTTGCCGGTCAAGTCAAACATGTCGAGGTTCTTCCTGGCGCCATCATACGCTCGCGCTCGCGGCGCGCGCCGTCTTGAACGAGGCGACATCGTCCGGTGTGCCGATGGCGCTTGCGCGCGCGCCTTCCGCGATCCGCTTAACGAGGCCGCTCAGCACCTTTCCGGCGCCGACTTCATAAAACTGGTCAACGCCTGCGCCTGCCATCGCTGCGACAGATTCGCGCCAGCGCACCGTGCCGGTTACCTGCGACACGAGCGAGCGGACAATCTCGGCGGGATCGGTGATCGGCCTGGCCAGGACATTGGGGACCACGGGCACGGCGGGCGACTTGACCGATACGGTCGACAAAGCTTCCGCCATCACGTCGGCCGCAGGCTGCATCAGCGCGCAATGGAACGGCGCGGACACCGGCAGCAGCATCGCGCGCTTGGCGCCTTTCGTCTTGGCGATTTCGACTGCGCGCTCGACAGCGGCCTTGTTGCCGGAGACCACGACCTGCCCGCCCCCGTTGTCGTTCGCGGCCTCGCACACCTCTCCCTGCGCCGCTTCGGCTGCAACCGCGGCAGCCTGTTCGAAATCGAGCCCAAGGAGCGCCGCCATCGCGCCGGTGCCGACGGACACGGCCTGTTGCATGGCGTGCCCGCGCGCGCGCACGAGACGCGCCGTGTCGGCGACGGTCAACGAGCCCGCGGCGGCGAGCGCCGAATATTCGCCGAGGGAGTGACCGGCGACGAACCGCGCATCGCGGGCGAGATCGAAACCGGCTTCTGTCTTGAGCGCGCGCAAGGCGGCAAGAGAAACGGCCATCAGCGCCGGCTGGGCGTTTTCCGTGAGCATGAGAACGTCGGCAGGCCCTTCGAAGATGACAGTGCTGAGCCGCTTGCCGAGCGCTTCGTCGATTTCTTCGAAAACGCGACGGGCGCTCTCAAAGCTCTCGGCAAGAGCTTTGCCCATGCCGACGGATTGACTGCCCTGCCCGGGGAATATCAATGCGACCGCCATTACCAGCCTTTATCGCCTATTCCGTTCCTGAACGGCCCCTGCCGCCGAAATTGGGCCGAAAGACACCGCGATCACCCGCATGTCAAGTTGCACCCACTCGCGTAACGAAGCGCAAACCGCGGCCCGTTACGATGCAGCATTCGGCCGATTGGCGTGGCAATGGATAATCTCGTTACAGACGACGATCTGGCGCGCGCCCGCCGCGATCCTGCATTTCGGCAGCAATTCCTGGTCGAAAATCTCGATCGCCTGTTGGACGCGCTCAACCGCATACGGAAAGCCGGCGAGGCCAGCCCTGCGCATGCGCGTCAGATTCGCGAGGGTGTCGATCTCGCCGTCAAGCTGGCGGACCGGCTGCAACATGGCGATCCCGGGCCCCGCGCGGCATGACCGACTGCCTTGCGTTTTATGCGAATTCCTGCCTATAACCCGCGCGCTCCGTTGATCCCGGCTGGAAGCTGAACGGACGGTCGCTTGCAAAACGGCAGGACCTTCTGGGTCCGGCGTCCCGTGCTTCCACCTTCAGAGCATTCGAGCCTTCCCTTTCAACGGCTCGAGGGGCTTGGCGCCGGAATCAAGGACTTATGGATCGAACCTGAGGGAAGGCATTCATGCCGTTATACGAACACGTCTATCTGGCGCGCCAGGACTTGAGCGCGCAGCAAGTGGAAGAATTGACCGCGCAGCTTTCCGGCGTCATCGGCGAGATGGGCGGCAAGGTCGCCAAGAACGAATACTGGGGCGTCAAGTCCCTGGCGTTCCGCATCCGCAAGAACCGCAAAGCACATATGACGCTGCTCAATCTCGATGCGCCGCCGGCTGCCATTAACGAGATCGAACGTCAGGAACGGCTCAACGAAGACGTCTTGCGCTACCTGACCATTCGCGTCGAAGAACACGAGGAAGGCCCCTCCGCCATGATGCGCAAAGCGGACCGCGATCGCGATGATCGCGGCGAGCGAGGCGAGCGCGGTGGACGTTTCCGTGACCGCGGCGAGCGCCGGCCGCGCGAGGATGCTGCGGGTGAAAGTCCGGCAGTCGCGGAAACGGAGGAATAAGCCATGGCATTCTCACCGCAAGGCGGAGGCCGCCGTCCGTTCTTCCGCCGCCGCAAGACCTGCCCGTTTTCCGGCGCCAACGCGCCGAAGATCGACTTCAAGGACGTGCGGCTCTTGCAGCGCTACGTATCAGAGCGCGGCAAGATCGTGCCGAGCCGCATCACGGCCGTCTCGGCAAAGAAGCAACGGGAGCTCGCGCAAGCCATCAAGCGCGCGCGCTATCTTGGGCTGCTGCCCTACGTGATACGCTGATCGCTCGACAACGAGGCCCTCGGAATGGCCGAGGGCCGATGGTTGGGGCGGAAGAATCCCGTCTCTAACCGCTCAATGGAGCGGGACAGCTCGTGATGATGCAAATCGGATTAATCGGTATCGGCGCGGGCGCCGCGGCGGCATTGCTGTTCGCCTCGGTGGCGTCCGGCTCGTTGCTGTCGACCATGCTGTTCTGGTTCTCGCCATTGCCTCTGCTGATTGCGGCGCTCGGCCGGAGTCATTGGGCGGCGATGATCGGCGCGCTGGGCGGAGCGGCCGCACTCGCTCTCACGCTGGGCGGGTTCTATTTTCTCGTTTTTCTCGCGGTTGCCGGCCTGCCGGCATGGTGGCTCGGCTACCTGACGATGCTTGCGCGCCCTGCGGCGCAAGGCGATACGGCGGGCGCGCTCGAATGGTATCCCGCCGGACGGCTGGTCGTGTGGGCTGCCCTGCTCGGCGCCGGCATCATCGTCGTCGCCATCCCGAACTTCGGCACTGATATCGAGAGCTTCCACGCGGCATTACGAACCACGGTGCAGCGCCTTTTTCAGACGGAGAATGAAGCGGGTTCGGCAAACCTCGACCGGCTCGTCGATTTCACGGTGACCGCGTTGCCGCCGAGCGCGGCGATCCTGGCGACAATCAGCAATGTGCTCAATCTATGGCTCGCGGCGCGGATCGTGAAATTCTCCGGCCACTTGCAACGGCCGTGGCCCGATATCGCCGCGATGGATTTTCCCAAAATCCTCGCACTGGCGCTGGGCGCGGCTGTGGTCGTGAGCTTTCTGGGCGGGCTCATCGGCATCATGGCCGAGGTCCTTTCGGCCAGCCTGCTAATCGCCTACGGCGTGCTGGGCTTTGCCGTGCTTCACGCGATTACGCGCCGGCTGAGCAGCCGCTCGTTTGTGCTCGCCGGAACGTATGCCGTCGTGTTCGTTTTCGGCTGGCCGATATTGGCGCTCTGCCTGCTGGGCCTTGCCGAGACGGCCGCCGGCTTGCGCGCCCGTGCCGCGCGCAAAAGTGGCCCACCTGTGCGGTTCTGATGGATCAAAATCGAACGAACGAGATCGGATGAAGGAGTAACGACAATGGAAGTGATTTTGCTCGAACGTGTCGGCAAGCTCGGTCAGATGGGCGAAGTGGTGCGTGTGAAAGACGGCTTCGCCCGCAATTTCCTGCTGCCGCGAGGCAAGGCGCTGCGCGCCACCAAGGAAAACAGGACGCGCTTCGAAAGCATGAAAGCCGACCTCGAGAAGCGCAATCTCGAGATGAAAGGAGAGGCCGGCAAGCTTGCGGCCAAGCTCGACGGCAAGAGCATCATTGTTCTGCGCCAGGCTTCCGAAGCGGGCCAGCTTTTCGGCTCGGTCACCACCCGCGACATTGCCGGCCTGCTCAGCACGGACGGCATCGAAGTCGCTCGCTCGCAAGTCGCGCTGAACACGCCGATCAAGTCGATCGGTCAATATAAAGTGCCGCTCGCGCTTCATCCGGAGATCGACGCGAGCGTGACTGTGCTGGTTGCGCGCAGTCAGGACGAAGCCGAACGACTCGCGCGCGGCGAGGATGTCACCATGCGCCGCGAGGAAGCCGAGGCGGCCGAACCCGAGGCGACCGGCGAAGACGCCGCCGCCGCATTCTTTGAGCCGGGGGCAGCTGAGCAAAAGAGCAGCGAGGAGAACGTGAATGCCGACGCCGCGGCCGAAGCCAAGGCGCCCAAGACCAGGAAAAAAGCCGACGCGGGCGAGAAGTAGCGACGAACGTCAATCCGACTTTTCAGGTTTGGCGGGCTCCTTGGCTGCCGGCGTATCCGCCGGCGGCTTTTCTTCATGCGCTTTGCCGTCCGCCCCTTTATCCTTCGCGTTCGGAGCGGCCGAGCCCTTGGCCGAGGCGGACTTCTTTTTGCGGTCCTCGCTGCTTTCGGCCTTGCCTTTGTCGTCGTTCGTCTTCTCGTCGCCTTTGGCGCGTTGGGCGGCCGTGCGCTTGCGCGCCGGCGTAGCGCCTGGCTTGCTGTCGATACTCTTCAGGTAGCTGGCGATAACCGCCGCCGTTTCGCGGCTTGCCGTATAGTGCTCGCGCAAAAAGCTCTGCAAGCCGAACAGGCCGCCGGCCTTGGTCAGCCCTTGCGGACTTTTGTGGCAAATTGCGCAGTCGGAAGCATAGAGTTGGGCCGGTGTTTTGCCGGCCTCGACGTTTTCTTGCGCCGCAAGCGGCGGCCCATCCAAGAATGCCGAAACAGTCAAAATAAGCAGCCCGCAGCGCCAAAACACGGACATGTTGACCCTCAATCCCGCAGTGCCGTATGCGGCTCTTGCCTACCCCACCGTTTCCATAGCGCAATATGGCCGGCTTGTGAGCCGCGCGCGGGACACAGCGAAGAAAAGATTTTACGTCATTGCTCGCGCGCCGGAACTTTGATTAAATCTAACCGTCCGAACGCATTTTCATCTGGGGCATTGAAAAATGCGGCGGTCTGCCCGTTAGAGGGCCGGCTAGTAATGTAAGTGATGGAGGCGGCCGATGGACCGGTTGCTTCGGTTTTTACTGAGTACATTTATCCGGCGCGGGTCTTTTCAGGTCACGACCTCGCGGGGAACGATCTTCACGGTGGGCGACGGCACGGGACCGCGCGTGGCCGTCCGTTTTGTCACCCGCGCCGCCGAATGGGCTATTTTGTTCGATCCCGAGCTGAAGCTCGGCGAATGTTACATGGACGGCAGTTTCGCGGTCGCGCGCGGCACGATCGCAGACGTGCTTGCCATCGCGCTTGGCCAAGACAATGGCGAGATGCCCCGCTGGGCCAATCCGCGCCGGGTGTTGCGGTATCTGCACCGGCGGTTGAGCCAGTACAATCCGCGCAAGCGCGCCCGCCGCAATGTCGCCCATCATTACGATCTCGACGGCCGGCTTTATTCGCTCTTTCTCGATGCCGACCGCCAATATAGCTGCGGGTATTTCGAGCATCCGGACCAGTCGCTCGACGACGCGCAACTGGCCAAGCGGCGCCATCTCACCGCCAAGCTGCTCGTGAAACCGGGCAACCGCGTTCTCGACATCGGCTGCGGTTGGGGCGGCCTCGGCCTCTACATGGCGGAAATGGCCGGCGCGAACGTCACCGGCATTACGCTTTCGCAAGAGCAATTCGCGATCGCAAACGAGCGGGCTGCCGAAAAAGGCCTAAGCGACCGGGCGCAATTCCGCCTGCAAGACTACCGCGACGTGGAAGGCCCGTTCGACCGCATCGTCTCGGTCGGCATGTTCGAGCACGTCGGCGTCGGTTTCTACGATACCTATTTCCGCAAGGCGCGGGAGGTCCTCGCCGACGACGGGGTCATGATTCTGCACTCGATCGGCCGCTCGGAAGGGCCCGGCGTCACCAATCCCTGGATCGCGAAATACATCTTCCCGGGCGGTTACATCCCCTCTTTGTCCGAGGTGCTGACCGCGATCCAGAAGTCCGGCCTGCTCGTCACCGATATCGAAATCCTGCGCCTGCACTATGCCGAGACGCTCAAGGCGTGGCGCGAGCGCTTCCTCGCCCACCGCGAGGAGGTCGAGCGCATCTACGACCAACGCTTTGTGCGGATGTGGGAATTTTATCTCGCCGCCTCGGAAATGTCGTTCCGCGAGCAGGCGATGATGGTGATGCAAATCCAGTTGACCAAGCGCCAGGGCGTGACGCCGATGACTCGCGACTATATCGGCCGCCAAGAGCAGCGCCTGCGCAAGATCGAAGACGAACACCGCCCGCCGTTGCGGCTTGCCGGCGAATAGGTTCTGCCCGCGCTCGCATCGATGACAAAGGTCAACCGAAAAGCGGCATTTCCCACCGCTCAATAAGCCTTGTGAATTGCGTGTGAAGGCGCCTGCGCGACGCCTGCCCCGGCGGATGCCCGTGCTATGCCACAATCTTTGGGTTAAGCACGATCATTCATGGCACCCGCTGATTCGGCCCTTCGCAGGCAGGTTGACGAACCCGCCACACCCTTCCGCTCTGCCCCGCACAACATCGAGGCGGAGCAGGCGCTGCTGGGCGCGATCCTCGTCAATAACGAAGCGTTTTATCGCGTCGCCGATTTTCTCGAGCCGCAGCACTTTTTCGAGCCGATCCACCAGAAGATCTTTCAGCTTTCGCGCGACCTGATCCGCGCCGGCAAGATCGCGACCCCGGTCACGTTAAAGACATTCCTCGACGGCAACGTCGACATCGGCGGGCTGACGGTCAGCCAGTATCTCGCGCGGCTCGCCGCCGAGGCGACCACCATCATCAACGCGGAGGACTACGGCCGCACCATCTACGACCTCGCGATCCGCCGCGCGCTGATCATCGTCGGCGAGGACATGGTCAATGTCGCCTACGATGCGCCGGTCGATTTCTCGCCGCGCAACCAGATCGAGGAGGCCGAGCGCCGCCTTTACGAGCTTGCGGAGACCGGGCGCTATGACGGCGGCTTCCAGGGCTTTTCCAGCGCGCTCACGACCGCGATCGATATGGCCGCGCATGCTTTCCAGCGCGACGGAAAGCTGTCCGGCCTCGCCACCGGTCTCGACGATCTCGACCGCATGATGGGCGGCTTGCAGCCGTCGGACCTCATCATCGTTGCGGGCCGTCCCGGCATGGGCAAGTCCTCGTTCGCCACCAATATCGGCTACAACATCGCGCGCGCCTGGCGCGGTGAGGTACGACCCGACGGGCACACGCACACGGTCAATGGCGGCGTGGTCGCTTTCTTCTCGCTGGAAATGTCCGCCGAGCAGCTCGCCACCCGCATCATTTCCGAGCAGACCGGTATCCCCTCCAACCAGATCAGGCGCGGCGGCATCAGCGAAAGCGACTTCGAGAAGATCAAGGATTATGCAATCGAATTGCAGAAGCTGCCGTTCTTCATCGACGAAACCGGCGGCCTCTCCATCGCGCAGCTTGCCGCCCGCGCGCGCAGGCTCAAGCGCCAGCGCGGTCTTGATCTGCTGATCATCGACTACCTGCAATTGCTCACCGGCTCGACGCGTCGATCGAGCGACAACCGCGTGCAGGAGATCACCGAGATCACCACCAAGCTGAAGGCGCTGGCGAAAGAACTCAATGTGCCGATCATGGCGTTGTCGCAACTGTCACGTCAGGTGGAAAGCCGCGACGACAAGCGCCCGCAGCTCGCCGACCTGCGTGAATCGGGCTCGATCGAGCAGGACGCCGACGTGGTGATGTTCCTGTTTCGTGAGGAATACTATCACCAGATGCGCAAGCCGCTCGAAACAAACCGCGAGAAATTCGCGGAGTGGCTCGCGGAAGGCGAGAAGGTACACGGCAAGGCCGAAGTCATCATCGGCAAGCAGCGCCACGGACCGACCGGAACGGTCGAATTGCAGTTCGAGGGCGCGGTCACGCGCTTCTCCTCGCTCGCGCGCGAAGATCGGCTGCCCGAGCGCATCTAACCGTCATTCCGGGCGCACGCGCCAGCGTGCGAACCCGGAATCCATAATCCCGGCGCTGCGGAGTATGGATTCCGGGCCCGGCGCTAGCGCGCCGTCCCAGAATGACTGGATGATGTTTGCGCTACAATGGACTGGCAACGAACAGGCCGCTATGACCTCCGCCAAGGTTCACGCCGAACCCATGACACACATCGATCGCCCGCCGGTGGCACCGAATGCGACCTCCGGCCCGCCGGAGAATGAAGCCGGCGGCGCGCTCACCATCGATCTCGGCGCGATCGCAGGAAACTGGCAGGCGCTGGCGCGGCGCACGATGCCGGCCGAATGCGCGGCGGTCATCAAGGCGGACGCGTATGGCAGCGGCATCGAGCCGGTCGCCGCCGCGCTCGCCAAGGCCGGTTGCAAGACCTTTTTCGTCGCCGACCTCGCCGAAGCCAGGCGCGCGCGCGCGGCTGCGCCGACAGCGGCTGTTTACGTGCTCAACGGCTTGATGCCGAGCACGCCGCCTTCCTTTGCAGAGATCAATGCCCGGCCGGTCATCGGCAGTATGCTCGAATTAGCCGAATGGGACGCCTTCGTCGCCGCGCAGCAATGGCGCGGTGGCGCGGCGCTGCACGTCGACACCGGCATGAACCGGCTCGGCATCTCGGCGGAAGAAGCCGCCGCGCTCGCGCCGCGCATCCGCTCCGGCAATCACGGCATCACGTTGGTGATGAGTCATCTCGCCTGCGCGGAAATGCCGGAGCATCCGCTCAACGACAAGCAGATCAAGCTCTTCCGCGAGGTGCGCATTCTTTATCGCGGCATTCCATCTTCGCTCGCCAACTCGTCCGGCGTCTTTCTTGGCGCTGCCGCGCATTGCGACATGGTCCGCCCCGGCGCCGCGCTGTTCGGTGTCAATCCGATGCCGGGACGGAGCAATCCGATGCAGGCCGTCATCGACCTGCGCGGACGCATCGTTCAGGTGCGGACCGTCCCGCGCGGCGGAACGATCGGCTACGACGCGACCTGGACAGCAAAGCGAAGCACGCGCGTCGCGATCGTCGCAGTCGGCTATGCGGACGGTTATCTGCGCGCGGCCAGCGCGAGCGACCATACGCCCGGCGGCCACGCAATCGTTTCCGCTAAGCGCTGTCCCCTCGCCGGCCGCGTTTCAATGGATTTGCTCGCGGTCGACGTCACCGAGTTGCCGGAGGGCGCGGTCCGACGCGGCGACATGGCAACGCTGATCGGGAATGGAATTACCGTCGACGATCTCGCCAACTCCGCCGGCACGATCGGCTATGAGGTGTTGACCAGTCTCGGCCGCCGCTACCACCGCGTTTATCGCGGAGCCTGACGATGGCCCGCCGCGCGCCGAGCTTTATCTGCCAGAACTGCGGCGCGGCCTACAATCGCTGGCAGGGCAAATGCGAAGCCTGCGGCGAATGGAATACGCTGGCCGAAGAAAGCGCGTCGGCGCCGACAAGCGGCTCCGGCCGCAAGCCGGGCAAAGGCCGCCTGTTTGCGCTCGAGCCTCTCGCCGGTGAAGCGCATGAAGCGCCGCGCCTGCCTTCCGGCGTCGCCGAACTCGACCGCGTGACCGGTGGGGGCTTCGTGCGCGGGTCGGTGCTCCTCGTCGGCGGCGATCCCGGCATCGGTAAATCGACGTTGCTCATTCAGGCAACCGCCGCGCTCGCGCGCGCCGGTCACCGCGCCGTCTACATCTCAGGCGAGGAAGCGGTCGCGCAGGTGCGGCTGCGCGCCGAACGGCTCGGCCTGTCGAATGCCGCGGTCGAGCTTGCCGCTGAGACGTCGGTTGAAGACATCGTTGCAACGCTTAGCGAAGGCAAGATACCGCGCCTCGTTGTCATTGATTCGATCCAGACGATGTGGACCGACACGGTGGAATCTGCGCCGGGCACGGTGACGCAAGTGCGCGGCAGTGCGCAGGCGCTCATTCGCTTTGCCAAGCGCTCGGGCTCGACCGTCATCCTCGTCGGCCACGTCACCAAGGACGGCCAGATCGCAGGGCCGCGCGTGGTGGAGCACATGGTCGATGCCGTGCTTTCGTTCGAAGGCGAAGGCTCGCATCAATTCCGCATCCTGCGCGCCGTGAAGAACCGCTTCGGCCCGACGGACGAAATCGGCGTCTTCGAGATGACCGGCGAAGGCCTGCGCGAGGTGGCGAACCCGTCTGAGCTGTTCTTGTCCGAGCGCGACCTCGGCTCGCCCGGCACGGCCGTCTTCGCGGGCATCGAAGGCACACGGCCCGTCCTTGTCGAAATCCAGGCGCTGGTTGCGCCGACTTCCTTGGGCACGCCACGGCGAGCCGTGGTCGGCTGGGACCAGAGCCGGTTGTCGATGGTGCTCGCCGTACTGGAGGCGCATTGCGGCGTGAAGCTCGGCGGGCACGATGTTTATCTTAACGTCGCGGGGGGCTTGCGCATCCAGGAACCGGCCGCCGATCTCGCTGCCGCTGCCGCGCTGGTCTCTTCACTTGCCAACGCGCCGCTGCCGGCGGATGCCGTGTATTTCGGCGAGGTCTCGCTGTCCGGTGCGGTACGCCCGGTGTCGCAGAGCGCGGCGCGCCTGAAGGAAGCGGCCAAGCTCGGCTTCGCGCGCGCGTTTGTGCCGGAGTCCGCGCGCGGCGAAGCCTTCGATGGCGGCATTAAACTTACCGACATCGGAAACCTCTCGAGTCTGGTCGCCGATATCGCCTCGCGCGGCTCGCGACCGGCGCGCGCCAAGCAAGCTTAAGGCTCATCCGGCGGAACCTCAGGACCGCAAAAGCCGTGGACAAGACCCGTGACGCCACCGCCGCGGGCGGCTATACACGGGCCACCAGCACGGTTCCGTAATCCGTGTCGCCTTCGCTTCGCCACGCTAAAAAAGGGCGTGAGATTAACGACCTAGACCCGATGATGCCGCTGATTCCCGGTCCTCGCCGGCTCCGGCCGGATTCGCGCTGCCTGGTGGTCCCAAGCCCCGTAAAGAGCTGACGCGCCGATGCCGATCACGCTCCTCGATATCATCCTGCTGGCCGTCATGTTGATCTCGGGGCTGCTCGCCTTGATACGCGGCTTCATGCGGGAGATTTTGTCGATCGCCGCCTGGGGCATCGCGGCCGTCGTTACCCTCTACGCCTACGCAAAGCTGCTGCCCAGCGTGAAGCCCTATTTCAACAGCGACATGGTCGCGGCCGGGGTGACCGTCATCGGCGTATTCCTCGGCACGTTGATCGTTGTGTCGATCATCACGGTGAAACTTTCGGACATGGTTCTCGACAGCCGCGTCGGCGCGCTCGACCGCACGTTGGGCTTCCTGTTCGGGCTCGGACGCGGGCTTATTATCGTTGTCATCGCCTTTCTGTTCTTCGCCTGGCTCGTTCCCGAGCACAGCCAGCCGCAATGGGTTCGCAGCGCAAAGTCCAGGGTGGTACTGCAAGGGACCGGACAGTGGCTGATGTCCATGTTGCCGGAAGACCCCGAGAGCACCATCTTGAAAAGACTGAAACGGCCGAAACCCGAGGACCAGGATGCCCCGCAGGATGCCGGCCCCGATCAGACGGCGCAGCCGGCGCCCAAGGGCGCAAGCCGTTAACCACGCGAGGCCCGATGGCTGAAACAGACGATGGCGGCATAGACGAAACGGCATTCGATCCGAATGCCGACCGCCTGCGCGAAGAATGCGGGGTGTTCGGCATCTTCGGCCACCCTGACGCCGCGGCGATCACGGCCCTCGGCCTGCACGCCCTGCAACACCGCGGCCAGGAAGCCGCGGGCATCGTCAGCTTCGACAGCAAGCGCTTCCATTCCGAGCGCCGGCTTGGCCTTGTCGGCGATACCTTCGCAAAAAGAGAAGTGATTGACCGCCTGCCCGGCACCGGCGCGATCGGCCACGTGCGCTATTCGACCACGGGCGAGACCATCATCCGCAACGTGCAGCCGCTGTTCGCCGAACTGGAAGGCGGCGGCTTCGCCATCGGCCACAACGGCAATTTGACGAACGGCATTACGCTGCGGCGGCAGCTCGTGCGCGAAGGCGCGATGATGCAGTCGACGACCGACACGGAAGTAATTTTGCATCTCGTCGCCCGCGCGCGGCGCAATCGCTTCGTCGACCGCTTCATCGAAGGCTTGCGCCAGCTCGAAGGCGCTTACGCCTTTGTGGGCCTGACCAACAAGAAGCTCGTCGGCGCGCGCGACCCGCTCGGTATCCGGCCGCTGGTGATCGGCAAGCTCGACGGCTGCCCGATACTGGCCTCCGAAACTTGCGCGCTCGACATGATCGGCGCGCAATACGTGCGCGACGTCGAAAACGGGGAAGTCGTGATTTTCGACGAAGACGGCGCGCAGTCGCACAAGCCGTTTCCACCCGTCACGGCGCGGCCGTGCATCTTCGAATACATCTATTTCTCGCGGCCCGATTCAATCGTCGGCGGGCGGCACGTCTACAACGTCCGCAAGACGATGGGCGCGGAGCTTGCGCGCGAGGCGCCGGCCAAGGCCGACGTCATCGTTCCCGTTCCCGATTCCGGCGTTCCCGCGGCGATCGGCTACGCGCAGGAAGCGAAAATCCCCTACGAGCTCGGCATCATCCGTAACCACTATGTCGGCCGCACCTTCATCCAGCCGACGCAGACCATCCGCGACCAGGGCGTGCGCATGAAGCACTCAGCCAATCGCGCGGTGGTGTCCGGCAAGCGCATCGTGCTGGTGGACGATTCCATCGTGCGCGGCACCACCTCGCGCAAGATCGTGCAGATGATGCGCGACGCCGGCGCCAAGGAAGTGCATTTCCGCATCGCGTCCCCGCCGATCACGCATCCCGATTACTACGGCATCGACACGCCAGAGCGCGAGAAGCTGCTCGCCGCGACACACGACCTCGAGGGAATGCGCGCGTTCATCGGCGCGGATTCGCTCAGCTTTCTCTCCGTCGACGGCATCTATCGCGCCATGGGCGAGAAAGGCCGCGATCCCGAGCATCCGCAGTTCACCGATCACTGCTTCACCGGCGATTATCCGACCTCGCTCACCGACCAGGCCGCCAAAGATGCCTCCCCGCGGCAATTGTCATTGCTGGCGGAAGCAATTTAGCGCATCACGATGTTTCGTGATCGACGATCCTGTGCTATCAAGGAACATGACGAAGCTTCTTGAAACGGCCATCGAAGCTGCTCGCCGCCTACCGGCAGACGAGCAGGACGACATCGCGCGTGCCATCATGCAACTCGCCGGCGCGGGCGATGATATGCCGGTTCCTCTGACGAGCGAAGAGCGCGCGGCTATCGGAAAGTCCAAAGCTGCGGCGGAGCGCGGTGATTTCGCTACCGACGAAGACGTACGCGCAATTTGGGCCAAACATGGCCGATGAGGTTGCGCTATACCAGACCGGCGCTCGCTGAGCTGGACGCTATCCTTGAATACATCGCCACCCAGTCGTCTCAAGGCGCAGCACGTGTCCACTCCCGGCTTCAGTCGGTTATTGACCTGCTTCCCTCCCATCCGAAACTCGGCGCGCAAACAGACGATCCAACAATCCGGCGTGTCCCCGCATCGCCTTTTCCTTATCTGATCTTTTATGAAATAGCAGGCGATACGATCGTCGTTCATGCCATTCGCCATGGCGCGCGAAATCCTCGTGGCATGCCGGGAGCCAGATAACCTCAGCGCGCAGCCTTTTTCAAAGCGAAGTTCAAGTTATGAGTGAATCGAAACCCCTCGCCGGCTCTATTGCGCTCGTCACCGGCGCCTCGCGCGGCATCGGCGCGGCGCTCGCGCTGCAACTGGCGCAAGCCGGCGCGCACATCGTCGCCATCGCCCGCACCGTCGGCGGCCTCGAAGAACTCGACGACAAGATCAATGCGGCCGGCAGCACCGCGACGCTGGTGCCGCTCGACGTGAAGGACTCCGACGGCATCGCGCGGCTCGCGCTCGCGCTCAACGAGCGCTACCAGAAGCTCGACGTGCTCATCGGCAACGCCGGCATCCTCGGCGTGCTCTCGCCGCTCGGCCACATCGAGCCGAAGGCGTGGAACGACATTCTCGCCGTCAACGTAACGGCCAACTGGCAACTCGTCCGCACCATGGACCCGCTGCTCAAGCGCGCCCCCGCCGGCCGCGCCGTTTTCATCACGTCGGGATTGAGTTGGCTGGCGAAGCCTTATTGCGGCGCCTATGCGGTTTCGAAAGCCGGCCTCGACATGCTCGCCCGCACGTATGCGAACGAGTGCGCATTGAGCAACGTGCGCGTCAACCTCTTCAACCCCGGCCCGACTGCAACGCGCATGTATAAAAGCGGCTGGCCGGGCGTCGATCAGAGCACGCTGCCGACACCGGAAGACGTCGCAACGGCCATCGTGCCGTTATGCCTTGCCGATTGTCAGGAGAACGGGAAGTTGTACCAGTTCGCCGCAAAGAAATTTTTTGAGTTTCACGCGCCTTCTTAAATGACAAGGCCCCGGGTTCGCACCGGGGCCTTTCGCTTTGAGCGGACAAATCGCCTCAGAAACGGTAGTTGAGGCCCGCGCGAACGATGTTGCCGCGAAACTCGAAATCGGTGTTCGTCACGACCGCGGTCGCGGGAATAGAAGTGCCTGTCACGTTCAAATGACCGAGGTCGTAGAAGAGATATTCGACCTTGGCCGTCCAGTTTTGTGCAATGCGCGCTTCAATGCCGCCGCCGACCGTCCAGCCCGCCCTTGTTTCCGAAGAATCGCCGGTCCAAGTGAAAGTCGCGCCGAGCGATGTGGTACTCAACGAATTCGAAGCCTTCACGCCGCCGACGGCGAGACCGCCGGTCGCATAGAAGAGAAATGTATGATCGCCCGGTGTCCAACCGAGCCGGCCTCGGATTGTCGCGAGCCAGTCAACCCGTTGATCCTGCGTGTAGGTAAAAGGACCGCCGATGCGTACGCGGGGATCGATACCGTTGATCGTGTCGGATCCCCTGAAGTGCGTGTACTGAACGTCGGCTTCGATACCGGCCACCCACGAATTCGGCGTAATTTGGTAGTTGTAGCCGATCTGACCGCCGCCGATGAATCCATTGAGATCGTTGCTGGCATCCAGCGTGTTGAATGGAACGCCGGCAATGGGGGGAACGACATTCATCGTATCGCTCACAGAACCGAAGCCGTACCCCGCGTTCACGCCGACGTAGAAGCCGGTCCAACTCGGTGGCACGGCCAAAGCCGGCGCCTTATACACGGGCGCTTTGACCGGCAAGTCCGCCGCTTGCGCCGAAGCCACGCCTGCGGCTGCTAAAAGCGCCGCCAACAGTAGGCGCTTCAAAGATATTTGCATGACGCCCCTCAGCCCATCGGAAAATCTTTATTTCTCAAACGCTGCAATACTATACCGGGTCCAAAACAGGCGTTATTGCAATTCTGCAACAGGCAACATCTTTATAGATTTTCCTTGAATCTCAGAGGCTTCATCTGGCCCCGCCGCGGCATTGCGCGTCAACGCTGCGCTAAGCGGGCATCAGTACCGGGTTCTTTTACGTCCTCTGAATGGATTCTCTTTCTCGCGCAGCGTCAGCCGGATGGGCGTGCCCGGAAGCTCGAACGCGCCACGCAAGCCGTTTATGAGGTAACGCTTGTAGGCCTCCGGCACAGCGTCGGCTCGCGTGCAGAACACGATAAAAGTGGGCGGACGGCTTTTTGCCTGCGTGATGTAGTTGAGCTTCAACGTGCGACCCGACACCGCGGGCGGCGGATG
>JAICMO010000099.1 GCA_025929185.1 Pseudolabrys sp. | reverse complement strand
TTCCTTTCAGGTCGCCGAGGCTTCTGATCGGCGAATTGCCGGCCACCATGACGGCGCCGAGCGCGCTTGAATACGGATAGAACACAAGCTTCGCACCCAGATCGCGCTCGCGCGAAACCCAAAGCCAATCCGCCGCGATCATATCGGCGGAGCCGCCGCGCAGCGCGATCTTGCCCGCCTCGGGACTGCCGAGCTCCAGCGTCGAGATGGCGAAGCCGCCCTGCTTGTCCAATCCTTGCGCGCGCAGGACATCAAGCTCCCAGTTGACCGTTCCGGTCTTCTGGACCGCGAGGCGAATTGTTTCGGCACATGCATGATCCGTCCCCGCCCAGAGAAAGGCCACGACACAAACGGCGGCGACGCGAGGGCCGAACATCGGCTAATTCCGAGCGCAAGAGGTGACATAACGCGTCGATTGGCGGATGGCGCGCACTGGCGCGTGTCACGTCGCCATTCTCGTTTCAAAACCGCTGCACTGGCAAGGCGGCTGCGACATTCCTGCCGGGCGCGTCCCTTACGGGAGCGGGCTTGAGTCGGACGCGGCAGCCCATATCATGGAGCGCATGGGTGACCGGCCTTGATCGAGAAACGACCAGCACCGATGAAAATACTGGCATGGACGGCAGCCGCTACGGCCGCAGCCGTGATTACCGCAGCCTCCGCCGCGCCTTTCGCAACACTCAGCAAATTGAACGACTACCCGACCGAGGCGCGCGCCGATTACGTCTTTGCCTGCATGAAAACGAACGGTGATACGCAGGTCGCCTTGCGGCAATGCTCCTGCTCGATCGACGTTATCGCAACGTTGCTGCCGTATGATCGCTATGTGGCGGCGCAGACCGTGCTGAGCCTCGCGCAAGTGCCAGGACGGTTTGGCGCCATGTTCCGCTCGCCCGAGCCGGCGAAGGAAGCGGTCAAGCACCTCCGGCAGGCGCAGGCGGAAGCAGAAGTGCGCTGTTTCTGAGCGGCTACGCTCCTACATCGCAGACTGCGTCGCTGGCCATTCGCCTTTGAAGACGTGTTTCTCGGTGTCGATCGCCTGCGCGCGAAACGGCGCCGCGCCGGTGGGCACATAGGTGAAACGGATACTGGGATTTTCCGAGATCGAAATGCCGCCGCTCATTGCCATGATCAGATCGTCGCCCTGCCAGACCTTCAGATCGGCCACAAAAAATGCGGGAATGTAAAGGTGCGTGACCTGATCCATTTGCAGTCCGGAGTTATTGGGATGGCGTATCATGATCTGCGCCTGGTGCAAGCGGCTCACCGCCGGTTTTGACGCAAATTCGCGGAAGCGCATTTCGCCGAGATTCTTCTTCGCCTCGCCCGCATCCTTAATTGCCGGGGCCGAACAGCCGCCGGCAGCCTTCACGAACGTTTTCACCACATAGAGCTTGCCGTCACTGAGCTCCGCTACCGCATGCACATCGGTATAAGAATTCACGCGGACACGCGTCGAGATCGCGTTCACGTTGGCCTTGCTGCCGAACGTGAACACCGCCGCAACGGGAGACGGATTTTGGTCGATGACGATCGTTAAGCCCGTCAGATGGCGCGGATCGCTAGCCGGCAACGTGGCGCGCACCGTCAGCGGAACGACCGCGGCGTCCTCCGCGCGATACGGCATCTCGAGCGCGATCAGGCGGGTGCCGTCCGACAGCGGACGGTTTTTGAATATCTGCTCCGCAAGATCAAGCCACCGATCATGGCTTGCAGCCGCGCCGGTGCGCGTCCCGATACCGAGCATTGCGAAAGCCACGGCAGCCGCGCAGATGGCATGGCTGCATTTCCCGATAACGATCAACGACTTCATTTCAGCACCCGGGAGTTAGGCAGCAGCAGCAGCAGTAGGAGCAGCAGCCCTTGCTTGTTATTCCCATTCGAGTTCGGCGAAAGCCGCCGTCGCATTCCGCGCGTTATAGGCATCGAAGAGCTGCCAGCGATCCCGTTCCGAGCCTCCCGCTTCCTTTGCGGCTTCGGCAATCGGAACGCCGCGCTTGATCATAGCGCGAATATCGGCGGCAAGGCGATTGAGATAACGTCGTTCGTCGGCCAGGCCCTCGGGCCAATGGGTGACCAATGGCCCATGACCCGGCACGGCTTGGCGCGCCGGAATGCGCGCCAGTTCGTCCAGATCCTTCAGCCATCCCAACAGGCTGCCGTCGAGCACGGGGATGTGCCTCACAAACAGGAGATCGCCGGTAAACAGCGTTCCTGAAGTTCGATCGAGCACTGTCAGGTCGTTGTCCGTGTGCGCGGTCGGCCACGCCCTGAGCGCGAGCATGCGATTTCCGAGATCGATTTCGAGCGCGTCGGATACCAGTTCTGTCGGTGAAATGATCTTAACATTTGCGATCAAGCTCTCGCCCATCGAGGGACGGAGGCTTTTCCGGTAATAGCTGCCATGTGTCGCCATCGCGCCCGGAAGATTTTTGTGGCCGATGAAAGTAGCTCCGATCTGAGCAAATGCGGCGTTTCCAAATACGTGGTCGGGGTGCATGTGGGTGTTGATCACGTAACGGATCGGCTTGCTCGTCCGAGCCCGTACAGCAGCCAAAAGCTTTTTTCCTTCCTGAACGCTCCCACCGGTGTCAATTATCGCGACATATTTATCACCCATAACGAAACTCACGTTCGCAATCGCTCCTTCGTTCTTTCGAGTCATCGGCGCGATGGTGCCGAAATGAACGAATACCCCGGGCGCGATTTGCATCACGTCCAGAGGCGCAGTTGAATCTTGCGAGTGGGCGGGTGCCCGCGTGAAGAAGCAAGCAATCGATAAAACTGTACTTACCGCTAGCGCGACTCGCATTGGCAGCCTCTTGCAGCGAGGAGTAGGCGCGAAAAATTCCATAAATTGTTGCGGTTCAGGTCGGTTTTCGATCAACGCATGCCTGGATTTCACTTTCGCGCGCGCTTTCGTCAGCAGACATGTTTTCTGTTGCGGCCGGTAAAAGGCAAGCTTAGACTTTCTTTCAGGTTTCCGGCTTCAAAGGGTGTCAGTCGAACGGGAATACTGACGCTTTTCGGAAGCGAGGCGGGGCATCGAGCGGAGTGCCCCTTGTGCCACGCTAAGCTGTGACACGCTGCCGGGAGCTCTTCCCAATACACGGGTGCCGACACTCGGCACTGAAAGTGCCGTTGTGCCGGTCAACCCGCGACAGTGTCGCAGGGAGGACAGGATGCGTTATCTGCTCTCAACCGGCTGTATTGGCGTCGCGGCTCTGCTAGCCGTCTCTTCGGCCAATGCGAATGACCAGCTGCAAAAAATGTCGCAGAACCCAAAAGATTGGGTGATGCCTGCGGGAAACTACGCGAACACGCGGTACTCGGAGCTCAAGCAGATCACGGCCGCGAACGTTGGAAAGCTGCAAGTAGCCTGGACGTTTTCGACCGGCGTGCTGCGCGGACATGAGGGCGCGCCGCTGGTAATCGGCGACGTGATGTATGTTCACGGGCCTTTCCCCAATCCGGTGTACGCACTCGACCTCAATCACGACGGCAAAATTCTCTGGAAGTATGAGCCCCGGCAGGATCCAAACGTCATCCCGGTAATGTGCTGCGATACGGTCAATCGCGGCCTCGCCTATTCCGACGGCAAAATCTTCCTGAACCAGGCTGACACCACGCTCGTCGCGCTCGATGCGAAAACGGGCAAGGTCGTGTGGCAGGTCAAGAACGGCGATCCGAAGAAGGGCGAGACCGGCACATCCGCGCCGCTCGTCGTGAAGGACAAGGTTCTGGTCGGGATTTCCGGCGGCGAATTCGGCGTCCAATGCCGCATGACGGCTTACGACGTCAAGGACGGCAAGCTTGCGTGGAAAGCCTACTCGGAAGGGCCCGACAGCGAGCTTCTCGTCGATCCGCAGAAGACAACCTCGCTCGGCAAGCCGATCGGAAAAGATTCGAGCCTGAAAACGTGGCAGGGCGACCAATGGAAGATCGGCGGCGGCTGCACGTGGGGCTGGACCTCTTATGATCCGCAGCTTGACCTCGTCTACTACGGCTCGGGCAATCCTTCGACCTGGAACCCGAAGCAGCGTCCGGGCGATAACAAGTGGTCGATGACCATTTTCGCCCGCAATCCGGACACCGGCATGGCGAAATGGGTCTACCAGATGACGCCCCATGACGAGTGGGACTTCGATGGCGTCAACGAAATGATCCTTGCCGACGTGAATGTCGGCGGCAAGACGCACAAGGCATTGGTTCACTTCGACCGCAATGGCTTCGGCTACACCCTCGATCGTGAGACGGGCGAATTGCTCGTCGCTCAAAAATACGATCCGAAGGTGAACTGGGCGACCAAGGTCGATATGGACAAGAACTCGAAGACCTACGGACGTCCGCAGGTCGTCGCGCAGTATTCCACCGAGCATAACGGTGAAGACCACAATACGAAGGGCGTGTGCCCGGCCGCTCTCGGCAGCAAGGACGAGCAACCGGCAGCCTATTCACCGGAGACCAAGCTCTTCTACGTGCCGACGAACCACGTCTGCATGGACTACGAGCCGTTCCGGGTCTCCTACACCGCCGGCCAGCCTTATGTCGGGGCGACCCTGTCCATGTATCCGCCTCCCGGCGAGAGCAACATGGGCAACTTCATCGCGTGGGATGCCAGCACCGGCAAGATCGTGTGGTCGAACCCCGAACAGTTCTCGGTGTGGTCGGGCGCGCTGGCGACCGCCGGCGGCTTGGTCTTTTACGGAACGCTGGAAGGCTATCTCAAGGCGGTTGATGCCAAGACCGGCAAGGAACTCTACAAGTTCAAGACGCCGTCCGGCATCATCGGCAACGTGATGACCTACGAGCACGGCGGCAAGCAATACGTGGCCATCCTGTCGGGTGTCGGCGGTTGGGCCGGTATTGGCCTTGCCGCAGGCTTGACCGATCCGCACGCCGGGCTCGGCGCAGTCGGCGGCTATGCCGCGTTGAAGGACTACACCTCGCTCGGCGGTCAGCTCACGGTGTTCGCGCTGCCGGGTAGCTGATGGTGCAGGGCTGATTGAACGCACAGATGCCCGGCGCGCCAAGACGCGCCGGGTTTCAAGACGCGCCGGGTTTATTACCATTTCTCGATCGGCGGCCCCTTCCGATCCGCCCGCGTAAAGGACCTATTGCGTGAAACGACGCGATCTTATGACCTCAATTCTGGTCGCGGCGACGCTCGCCTTCGGCATCTGCCATGCTCTTGCCGACGGATCGGGTGACCCGACCGCGGCGAAAGATGAAGACGGAAAATATTACGACAAGAGCGGCACGCCGACCTTCCACATTGCCAAGGACGGCACCGTCGACTGGTACACTTTTTCCGGCTTTCGCCGCTACAACGCCAGTTGCATCGTCTGCCACGGGCCGGACGGCGGCGGCTCGACTTACGCGCCGGCGCTGATCGATTCGCTGAAAGCGATCAGTTACACCGACTTCATGAACGTCGTGGTCAATGGCAAGCAGGAGGTGAACACCGCCGCGGACAAGGTCATGCCGGCCTTTGGCACGAACCCGAACGTCATGTGCTATCTCGACGATATTTTCGTTTATCTGCGCGCTCGCTCCGATGGCGCTTTGGGCCGCGGGCGGCCGCAGAAGCACGCAGACAAATCGAAATCCGCTGAAGAAGCGGAGAACAGCTGCATGGGACCGGAGCATTGAGAAAGCGCGCCACCATCGCAAAGGCTCTGTCGCTTGCGGCCGCACCTCTCATGTTCTCGTGCGCAATGGCTTTGGCGCAAGGCGGAGCGCCGAACGGCGCTGACGGAGCTTCGCAAGCTCAGGGACCGTTCGAACTGGTCGACCCCAAAGTGTTTCGAGTATGCGCCGATCCGCGCGACATGCCTTATTCGAATACGAAGGGAGAGGGCTTCGAGAACAAACTCGCTGCGCTGCTCGCCAAGGAGCTGGGCAAGAGCGTCTCCTACACCTTTTACCCAAACGCCCCAGGCTTCGTGCGCAAGACTCTGGCCTTGTACAAATGCGACGTCATTATGGGAATGCCGCAGGGCAATGACATTGTTCAGGTCACCAATCCCTACTATCAGACGACTTACACTCTGGTGTTCCGACCGAACACCGGTCTCGATGGCGTGGATACGCTGATCGACGGCCGGTTGAAGGACAAGCGCATCGGCATTATCGCCGGCACACCGCCCGCGACAAACCTCGTCCTCGACGGATTGATCGCCAAATCCAAGCCCTATCCGCTCGTCATCGACACGCGCTACGATTCCTCGGCGGCCGCGATGATTCATGACCTCATGGACGGGACGATCGACGCCGGCGTCCTGTGGGGGCCCCTCGCCGGCTATTATGCCAAGCAGGCAGGCGCACCGATAACCGTCGTGCCGCTGCTCAAGGAGAGCAATGGCCCGCGCATGACGTACCGCATCGGCATGGGCGTGCGCTATTCCGACCAGCAATGGAAGCGCGAGCTCAATCGGCTCATCCGGAAAAAGCAGCCGGAGATAACGGCTCTGCTCCAGAGCTACGGCGTGCCGCTGATCGATGACAGCAATCATCTCATCAAGGCGGCGCCGATTGCGAAGTAACCTGCGTGCGGCTGCATTTACCGTCATCGCTTTGTCTTTTGTTACAGGGATATTTGCCCGCGGCGGCGAACCGCATCCATCCGAACCGAGCGGCTATCGGCTCGACGATTACAGGGCGCCGACGCCGCAGACCTTGCGCGGCGCACGCGTTGTCACCACGCGCGAAGCATGGGCGATCTGGCAACAGGGAAAAGCCGCGTTCATCGACGTGCTGCCGCACCCGCCCAAGCCGCGCAACCTGCCACCCGGCACGATCTGGCGCGAACGGCCGCGGCTCGATATTCCCGGCAGCATCTGGCTGCCCGACACCGGCTATGGTGCGCTCGCATCTTCGACGGAAATCTACCTCCGAGACGGTCTGCTCAAGGCGAGCGGCGGCGATCGGAGCAAACCTTTGGTGATTTACTGCCTGCGCGATTGCTGGATGTCATGGAACGCCGCGAAGCGCGCCCTCGCTTTGGGCTACACTGATGTAATCTGGTACCCGGAAGGCACCGATGGCTGGTCAGGTGCGCATTTGCCACTCGAAGAAACATTGCCTGAACCACGCTGAATAACGAGGCGGCTCTCGAAGGCCCGCCGCAAAATGAAAAAGGAGAGCAATTGATGAAACGTTTCGCTTTAGCGGCAACGCTCCTGGCGCTACCGGGCCTCGCTTCGGCACAACAAAAAGGCGATCCGGCCAAAGGCGAGCAAATTTTCAAGACATGCAATATTTGCCACAGCGTCGGCCTCGACGCCAAAGTCAAGGTCGGGCCGCCGCTCAATGGCGTCGTTGGCAGACCATGGGGATCATGGCCCGGTTACACGTATTCGAAGGGATTGGAGGAAGGCAAAGCGCAGGGGAAAGTCTGGGACGAGGCGACTTTGGATAAATGGCTCAGCGGCCCGCGGGCGCTTGTGCCCGGCACCAAGATGATTTTTCCCGGCCTGAAGCAGCCGGAGCAACGCGCCGACGTGATCGCTTACCTCAAGCAGTTCGATATCAAAGGCAACAAGAAATGAGGACGGTGGCGGTTCCAATGTGATTTTCCACGAACGAAAGGAACGACCTGGCGTTGTCTCTCAAGCTTCAATGGAGAGAAAAACATGACAGGCAAATCCGGAGCAGCACGCAAAAACGAGCGCCAGAAACAACAACAACCAGGGAACCTCGGACAGAAGGACGCGCAACAGGAAAAACGCAGTGAATCCGAACTGGCCCATATGGGAGAGCTCAGCAAGTCGAACGACAAAGAAAAGGAAGAGGAATAGCCTCGACGGGCGTGAATAGATCAGCCCTTGAAATGAGCGTGAACTTTGTCGGTGAGCCAGCCCCACGCTTCGGCTTCGCGCGGTCCTGCCGTTTTGTCGATCGCGCTGCTCAGGTAGCCAAGTTCACGCTCGATCTTTTCGCGTGGGAGCAGATGCAGGCGACTGACCAGGATCGCAGCTTCCAGAACGGCAGCTTGGGCGCGATTGAAGCCTTCAAACGGCTTATGTGAAACAAGCCGCGCGATGCGGCAGCGAAACCGCGGCCGCTGCGGGTCATCTCTCACCTCCGTCACCGCAAGCTCAGCGTGGGAGAGCGCATTGGCGAGGCGCGGCACCGGTACCGTGTCCGAAGCGGTGGTCGGCCAATCCTTGCGCCCCGTAAGGGCGCCGGCAAACACTCGAACGTCATCCGTATGGCTTGCCGTTGCAAACGGCACCTCCATGAGATTGTCGAGAGTCACGGAGGGACGAAACGGCGCGATGATCCAATCGTTGCCCTCGGCAATGAGGCCAAGTGGCGCGATATGAATGCGGCCGTGCCGGTCAGCCGTCGTCACGATCGACTCGCGGATCAGCGGCATGATCCCGTCTTCAATGAATCGGTTGTGCGGCCGGCAAGCGGAGAAAGCCGTCAGTCATTGTTGCCGTCCTCCTCCACGCGCGCATCGTCGCGCCCGCGCAACGTGTGGCCCGCTTCCTGGAAGCGCGTGAGGTCCTCCGTCTCGCGATCGATCGCGCAGCCCCAGTCGAGTGGCTCGTCCTGCATGTAGCGCTTGCCGAGCCGCCAGGCGATCTCTGCTTTCGAGAGCTCGGCGCCGAGATAGAACGCATGCGGCCCGTTCTGTTCGACTCCGAGTTTTGGAAAGAGGGAAAAGGCGTCGGTCGCCACGTGGTGCACGCCACGCGCGTAAACGTGAATCCCGTCTTCGGCCGTTTCGATGCGAAAATTGGCGTCCTTCACCTGCATAGCCAATTCTCCAATCTCCTGAGCCGAATTCGGAAACGGCTTGCGGTCGTGAAGTTGAAGCAGCGCGCCGCCGTAGTTCTGCGGCAGACTGTGGTCCTCGCGTGCGGCAAACATCAGGCGCCGCGCGGCATCGTGCTCCTGAACGGTACGCCGGGTATGGGGGCTGACCTGCACGACCAGCACGTTGCGAATGGCAAGCTCGGAGCAAATGCCGATCAGCGCCGCGGTAATGCCGCCGCTTTCGGCGTCGGTGAGCTCGGTGAGATTGCCCGTCCCCATGAGGATTTCAGCCTTTGGCAGACGCTGCCGCAATTCCGCATAGCGCGCGAGTGACGCCATGAAGCCGAAGTGAATGGGGTCGAGAACCGGGTCCAGAATGGCCTCGATCCCGCGCTTGTCGGCCATTTCAGCGGCGCGCAACAGAGATGGAAGATCGCCATGGTTCGCCGGCACCAGCACCGGCGTGGCGCCGGTTTCTGCGGCAATATTGAGCGTATTCTCATTGAGACTCAGGAGGAATTGCGCCCCTGCCCCGGCGCCGGTGCGTAATTCATCGACAGCGGCCGAATCGACGCTGACCGAAAAGCCTTCGGCGCCAAGCTCTCGCACGGCATCCGCCAGGTGCGGAAACGGCGTATCCGGCAAGCAACCGAGATCGATCACGTCCGCGCCCGCCACACGCAGCGAACGCGCACGCTGGAGAATCGCATGAACACCGAGCGCAGAAGCGTCGACGATCTCCGCAAAGATTCGGATATCGTATCGGGAAAGATCGAGATCGCGTCCGCCTTTGCCGAAATAGGCCGGCAGGTCCTTCAGCTCTTCCGGCCCGCGCTCGAACGGCACGCCAAAATCCGCGCTCAGCCGATCGAGATCGGCGCGGCATCGTCCCGGCAGCAACACGCGCGTGGCGTCAACCGGCCGCGAAAGGCGACGGCGGATGATCGCTTCGGTCATCAGCGCGGCAACTTTCACGCCCACATTGATCACCGACCAGCCGAAGCCCGGATCGCGCATGCCGGCAAGCACCTTCTCCAGCCGCGGTTGCGCCAGGTGTCCGGTGAGGAAGGCGATGCGTTCGCTCATATGAGCTCATGTTTGCGGCGCGCCAATGCGTCGCCGAGCTCCGCGAGCGTTTCGACGACGGCGACGTCCTTGAACGTCTTCAGCCGCGCTGTGTTGTCGAGGTCGATCTGACGCGGATAGACCTTCACCATGCCCTTCGGCGCTTCGGTTTCGAGCTCGGGCGCCGTATCGCAAGCAAACACGATGGATTTCACGCGGCACTTGCCGGCCTGCGCAAAAACGTTGGTCGCGAGCGTATCGGAAATCCCACAGACGCACTTGGCGACGGTGTTCGAGGTAGCCGGCGCGAGCACCAGTGTGTGGTAAGTGCCGTAATAAAAGGCGCCGACCGGCGCCGCGCTCGCTGTCGTGTCGCGGAAAACGCGAACCGATTTCGGAAGCTTGAAATCCTGCCGGTACATGCGAACGACCTCGGCGGCGGCCCGGCTGACGAACAGATCGATGTCCTCAAGCTCCCGAACGATCGCGAGACACTCCTTAAAGAAATGCCCCGACCCGGTCAGAGCCCATCCCCACCGCGGCGTTTCGACCTTTGGCATGGCGGGAGTAAGCCCCTTGCATCCGGCTCGCGCAAGTCGATGCGGGCTCCGATAAGCATTCCCGCGCGGACCGCGGTCGCCATGGCGGCGTGCGCGCCGATGCCTGCGACCGAACCTTGTGCCCCACTCGCGGGGAAAAAATGCGAAAAGGCCTTATCGACAATGCCTTCCTTCACCAAATCGGCGACGAGGACCGACTCCTGCGACCAATCCCCGTGCTTCAGCAAGATGAGGCGCGGCGCCCCGATTTGCCCCGCGAGCCAGGCCGCCAAGCTGTCCGATGTTACGTCCCAACTTGCGGGAATTTCGTTGGCTTGAAGCACCATTTCGGCGGGCGACCAGACCGGCACGGCGCCCGAATTGAGCGCGTTCTGGATTTCTGCCGGAGACCGGGTAACTCTTAAGCCCGCGCGAAGCCCCGACAACAGCAAGCCGAATTGCTCCATCGCCAACAGCGCCATGCGATGCGCGGCTTGATCGTCGAAGCCCAATTGCGCCTGCGCTCGTCGAACGGCGTCGGCGAAAATGCCACCGCCGGGGACGAGAATTACATGTCCGCGGCAGCTTGCCACAACATCGAGCAAGTCGTTGAGATGAGAGGACGCAAGATGGCTTCCACCGAGCTTGACGACGGTGAGATCGCCGCCGTGCATTATTCGGAAGGCCCTGCTGAGCCCTTTGCCGCCGCGGCGGGATACAGATGATAAACCTTGGCGGTATCGGCGGGCTTTTGGCGTCTGATCTCAACGCCCACGCGGCCGGAGCCCACATCAAGTTTCTCAACCTTGACGGTGACCCGCTCGACGCGCGCGTGACTGAGCACGAAATTCGCGACGCGTTCGGCAAGCATTTCGACCAATGGAATATGTCCCTCGGCGGCGATCAGCCGAATGGCATCCGTAATGAGGTCGTAGGAAACCACGTCGCGAATATCTTGCGCGGTATAGGTAGCGCGGGTGATTTCGACGTCGACGTTGAAACGTACACGCTGCGGACTTTTGTGCTCATTCTCGTAGAGGCCGACTCTGACCGGCAATTCGAAGTCATGGACGAACACGCGATCTTTCGCCGTATCGTCCTTGGCCGGATTTCCCGAGTAGCCTCGCGCTGCCAAAACCCAGTAATCGACCATCTGCGCCTCTGGCCGGCGATCCGCAGCGCCGCGCGGATCCGGAGGAATCAATGCGCGTATGAGGCTGAAAGCAGCCGGATCCAGAGCCGATTTACGATCGCGCGCGGCGCATAGCGCGCCTCGGAAACCAAGATAGTCTGGCGCAAGCAGCAGAAGACGCGGCACGTCCGGAGCTTCAAGCGAGCCGGCCAGTCCGGTCAGCAGCCCGGAAGCGCGGCAGACATGGACGAATTGTCCCAAGGCTGCAAGGTCGGCGTAATCGAGCAATCTGCCGGAACCTTTTCGCGCCGTATCCAGCATCGCGCCGGCAAAGCCGGATTCGGCCATCAGAGAGACCAGCGTGTTGTCCGGCTCGCCGTCGGCAAACATCACTCCGACAAGTTTTGTCGTTGCCGCAAGCGGAGCAAGCGCGCGGATACAGTCCTGCCGCTCGGCATCAGGAAAAAGCCCGACTTTGACGTAATCCACTCCCGTCGCCGCCATCGCTTTTACCGCTTCGGTTACAATGGCGGGCTTCATTGGAAGATCGCCGGTTACGGCGCTCGTCGGCCGCCGGCCTGAAACGGCGGCGACAACCGAACGCACGACAGCGGGGTTAAGCGCGCCCAAGGCGCCTTTGTCAGGATCCTTCAAATCGATGATGTCCGCGCCATGCGTGAGCGCGAGTTCGGCCTCTGCCACTCCGGTGACGCTCGCCAAAAACATCGTCATCGGCGCACCGCATCGAGGGCCGGCGACAACCGGTAGCGGACAAGCCAGTCGAGTGCACGCGTCCAGGATTGATCGGTGTTGCCGCGCATATCGGCGCTCATGGCCGCAATCATTCGTCCGGTCGTCACATCCCGCACATAGATGTTCATATTAAGAATTAGATTGGAGACTTTCTGCACAGTACCCGTCACGGAGAGTTGCGCCCCGACTTGCCGGGCCAGATCGGCGTCGCAGCCTCCACATTCTTGCAGGCGGAAGTCGCGCGCACGCGCAGCCACCGGACCCACATCGACGACACGCGCTTTGCCGGATTGGCTCAGCCAGTGCCGCAGCGCTTCATTCGCTTGTGCAAGGCGCGCCTGCTCGTCCGCGCGTGGCGAGCCGTTTACAGCTCCCTCAAGGCTCGTATCGATGAACTCGAAGTCAAATACAGCAACGGTGGGCAGTGTGGCAGCTTGGGCCCATACGGCCGGAGCTAAAGCGAACGCCGGAAGCGCGAGCGCCAACAGCGCACAGTTCATGGACAGCACTCCGGCCTGATACACCGACAGCCCAGCTTACCAAATACGACCTTGATTTGAACAAGGAATGGCAGTCTCATCGGGAGCGACGGGGGAGAGCGGGAGCGACGGTGTAAGCGGAATGCTGCCTTGACCCGGTTGTCGATTGTCGCCTTCGCCGTCCTGTTCAGCGTTACGGCTACAACCGTGGCCGCCGAGCCCCTCAACATCAAAATTGGCTATTTGCGTCGCGCCCGGCACCCGGAAACGATCTCGCTCGTTCAGATGCCTCCGCGCGACGACGGGCTCGCCGGCGCGCAAATGGCGGTCAAGGACAATGACACCACGGGCCGCTTCCTTAATCAGCGTTATTCGCTCGTGGATGTACATTTGAAGGCGGGCGACGATCCCGCCGCCGCCGTCGAACAACTTTCCAACCAAGGCGTATCGCTCGTCGTCGCCGATCTCCCCGCCGACGCTCTGCTCAAGGCGGCCGACGCAGGCAAGGCTCGCGGGATGTTGTTCTTCAACGCCGCGGCTCCCGACGATCGGCTGCGGCAGAAGGACTGTCGCGCAAACGTCATTCATACCGCGCCATCGCGCGCGATGCTCGCCGACGGCCTGGCGCAATATCTCGTCTGGAAAAAATGGAC
>JAICMO010000112.1 GCA_025929185.1 Pseudolabrys sp. | reverse complement strand
TGCCATGTGGCAATCGAGACGATAGCTATGCCCGCGCCGCGGCTGATTTCGGTAAGCGGCACAAGCGCCCGTAGCTCAGCTGGATAGAGCACCAGACTACGAATCTGGGGGTCAGGAGTTCGAATCTCTTCGGGCGCGCCACTTTTTCCTCGCGGCATGTTTTTCGTGTTCGGAAGCCGCGGGGCCGCGAATTGTCCGCGCTCTGCGAGATAGGCACTTCGGCTGCGCAGGCTGTTCGCCGCGCGCGGGCGCGATCGTGGCGCAAGGAACGACTGTTCCCGGCTGGCCGTTGGATGGGCGTCGCACGTTGGCCCAAGCGCGACCTGGCAGCTTGACGCGATCCAGCATCGCCGCGCCGCGTGCTCGAGAGCAGCGAGCCCATGCGATCCAACACCGCCGAGTTTTTCAAGCGAACGGTTATCGTCGTCGCGGTCGCGCTCGTGCCGGTGCTCGTCTGGTACCTGTTTGAAGTCATCCTGATCGCGATGGGCGCCGTTCTTGTCGCGGTGCTCTTATGGCTCGGCGCCGAGCCGCTCACGCGTTGGCTCAAGCTGCCGCACAGCATCGCGCTCTGCCTTTCCGGCCTGTTCATCATCATCGTCGTGGGTGGCGCCGGTTACCTTTTCGGCGCGCAGATTTCCACGGAATTTCTGGATGTCTTCAATCGCGCGGCGGAAGCTCAAAAGAGCATCATGTCGCAAATGCAAGGGTCTGAGTTCGGCAAGCTCGTCCTCTCGCACGTCAAGGGCGAAAACCTCTCGATCACCACGGTCGCGACGCGCATCTTCACGATCAGCGCAAACTTCCTCGAAGCACTTGTCGTGACGATCATCGCGGGCGCCTACATCGCCGCGCAGCCGAAGCTTTATCGCGACGGCCTTCTCATGCTTTTCCCGCGCCGCATGCGACCGAACGTCCGCGAGACGGCCGAAGACGTGGCGAACGCGCTTCGTCTCTGGGCGCTCGCCCAGCTCATCCAGATGGTGCTGGTCGGCATCCTGTCCACGATCGCGGTGTGGCTGATCGGGCTCCCTTCGCCGCTCGCGCTTGGCGTCATCGCCGGCATAACCGAGTTCATTCCCTATCTCGGCCCGATTCTCGCCGCGATTCCCGCTGTGCTCGTCGCGGCGACCCAGAATCTGCACGCGGTGATTTGGACGATCGTCGCCTACATCATCATCCACCAGACCGAAGGCAATCTGATCGTGCCGCTCATTCAGCGGCATATGGTCTATATCCCGCCCGCGCTCGTTCTTTTGGGAATTGTGGCGATCGGCTTCATGTTCGGGACGGTCGCGATCGTCTTTGCCACGCCCATCGCGGTGGTGATCTTCGTGCTGGTCAAGAAGCTCTACGTGCGCGACAGCCTCGGCGAGCGCACGCCTATACCAGGGGAGGACTGACGGTTCTCAGCCGGAAGCCAACGGCCTCCAGAAGCAAGGCGTGCGCGCGGTCGACCACGCTGTCGATCGAGGGCGTCTTTGCGAACATTTGCTGGGCGCGGCCGCGGATTTCCGCCCGAGTCGGGAGATTAGGCAAAGAGAATGCGGCGAGCGCGTCCGCCGCGCGCACCTGTGTCGCGGCAAGCCGTTCTTGCAGCGCCGAAAGGGTGGCATGACCCACCGCCGAGCGGATCGAGGCGGCGATGTGGTCGGCGTTGAAGCTTTCGGCGAGATGTTTGGCGGCACGCTCGATCGTGCGCGAGCCGAGCCGGTGCTGGTTGCGCAACACGGCCGGCGAGGGCGACTTCAGGTCCCAGACGACGCCGACGAACGACAGCAGCTTCAGCAGATAGAACGTGCAGTCGATTTCCCACCAGCGGAATCCCTGGCGCACGCTGCTCTGGCAGGCGTGGTGGTTGTTGTGCCAGCCTTCGCCCATGGTGAAGAGCGCGAGCAGCCAGTTGTTGCGGGAGTCGTCGCCGGTGACATAGCGCTTGCGCCCGCGCACGTGAGCGAGCGAGTTGATGCAGAACGTCGCGTGATAGACGAGCACGGTGCTCCAGAAGAAGCCGACCACCAGGCCCGACCAGCCGCCGATAAGAAAGCAAATAACCGCCAGCACGGCCGCCGGCACAAGCTCATATTTGTGCAGCCACATCAATTCGGGATAGCGCGCCAGATCGGCGACCCTGCTCAGGTCTGCCCGGTCGTGCTTGCGCGAGAAAATCCAGCCCATATGGCTGTAGATAAAGCCTTTATGCCGCGGCGAATGGATGTCGTGCTCGGTGTCGGAATGCAAATGATGGTGCCGATGCTTGGCCGTCCACCACAAGACGCTTTTCTGCGCCGTGCTTTGCGACAATACCGCCAGAATGAATTGAAACGCTCTGCTGGCCGAATAGGCGCGATGTGAAAAATAGCGGTGATAGCCGGCGCCGATCCCGAAGATTCGCAGCCAATAAAGCGCGATGCAGATGGCCACCGCCGTCCATGTCACACCCGTCCAGATCGCGGCAAAGCACGCCGCGTGAACCAATAAAAACGGGATAGCGGACGGATAGATGATGTCGTCGTGCTCCTCGCCCGGGGCATCGACGCGCGTTCGCGATTCTTGCTGAAGCATCGGCTTTCTAAACAGGGTTTTGCCGCAAGCGTAGGCCCGAATGGTGGCTTAGTTGGGGTCGCTGTCTCGATACGCAAGCCCGCTCGCGGGGACAGGTCGCGATCGCGGAACCGAACAGCGCCGGCTGGGATTGATGTTCCAATGACAGGCTTGCCATTCCCGCCAACGGTGCAGCCGTGGAACTCATTTTTTCCTGGGCCTGGCTGGCGATAGCGGCTTGGCTCATCCTTCGCGCATTCAATCAGCGCGGTTTGCTTCAGCCGCTCGCGACCAAGCCGCCCTCGGCGATCGCCGGCGATCCGAGTGTCGCGGTTATTGTACCGGCGCGGGATGAAGCCGAGAACATCGGGCCGTGCCTGCAAACGCTTGTCGCGCAGGACTCTCCTGCCTCCAGATTGCGCATTCTCGTCGTCGACGATCATTCCCGCGACGCAACCGCCTCGATTGCCGCGCGCCTGGCGGAAAAGCATCCGCATGTGAGGGTGCTACGCAGCCCGCCTTTGCCGCCACATTGGGTTGGCAAGTCGCACGCTTGCTGGATCGGCGCGCGGGCAGTGCCCGGCGTCGATTGGCTCTGCTTTCTCGACGCCGACGTGCGGGCCGAGCCGCCTCTTCTTTCGAGCGCGCTTGCGGCGGCGCAGTCGGAAGGCCTCGATTTGCTGTCGGTTGCGCCGCGGCAGGACCTGCAAAGCTTTGCCGAGCGGCTCGTAATCCCGTGCGGGCTTTTTGCGCTCAGCTTTTGCCAGGACCTGCGGAAAGTTCAGGCAGGTCAAAGCAACGACGTGACCGCAACGGGACAGTTCATGCTGATCCGTGCTCAGGCTTATGATGCGGTCGGCGGCCACGCCGCGATTTCCAGCACGATCTGCGAGGATTTGGAGCTTGCCCGCCTGGTGAAACGTGGCGGGGGCAAGGTCGTGCTGCGCGGGCACAACGGCCTGCTGTCGACACGCATGTACACCGGCTGGCGCACGCTATGGCCGGGCTTTGCCAAAAATCTCGTCGATATGTTTGGCGGGCCCGCCTCCACGGTCGTCATCGCCATCGCCGCCGTCGTGCTTGCCTGGGCGACCTACCTCATTCCGGCCGCCGACGTCGTGAGTTGCGTCAAGGGCGGTGCCGGTTGCGGCGCCTTGCTCCCCGCGCTTGTCGGCTCGGCGTCGATTACCGGCTTGCACGTCGCGGGCACGTTCTACTTCAAAATCCCTATCTGGTACGGCCTGCTTTTTCCGCTCGGCTACAGCGCCGGCGCGCTGATTGCGCTCGACAGCATTCGAAAGCGCATGCGCGGCCGCGTGAGCTGGAAAGGTCGAACCTACCCATGACCAGAGGGTCGGCCCGCCTCTCGCGCAGGGATCACGAACACGTCGGCAGAATTTCCACGCAGACGACGATTTTCGTACTCGTCGTCATTGCCGTCCTCCTCCATGCCATTCAATGGGTGCTGCTGCCGTTCGTGATATCGGGGCTGGTCGCGTTTATTTGCGCGCCGCTCGTCGATTGGCTGAGCGCGCGGACACGGCTGCCGCGCGCGCTATGGGCCGCATGCGTTTTCCTGGTCATCGTAGGCATCGGCGTGCTCATGGGCTTTTTGGGCGTGCCACCGCTCATACGCGAACTCGCACGGTTGGTGACCGATTTCCAGGGCATCGTCGAAAGTCTTGCCAAGACGATGATCGGCGACCGCACGGTGAGCCTCTTTGGCCAATCGATGAACGCAAGCCAACTGGCGCAAGCGGCGGTCTCCGGCGTGCAGAGCTGGATCGGCCAGGCAGGAAAGGTCGTCATTTTCGGCGGCCTGGCGTTCGCGGGCGTTTTCTCCGTATTTCTGACGATCGTGTTGTTCTTTTATTTCATCATGAGTGGGCCGGCGATCATGCGCGGCCTGCTCTGGCTGGTGCCGCCGCAACAGCGGCCTTTCATTCAGCATATCTGGTCGCGGCTCGACCCGGTTTTGCGACGCTATTTCATCGGCGTTCTGGTCGTGGTCGCATACGCCATCGTTGCATCGTATATCGGTCTGGGACTCGTGCTCGGCATCCACCATGCCGTAGTGCTGGCGCTGTTGACCGGTCTCCTCGAGATGATCCCGATCGTCGGGCCGGGAGCGGCGGCAGTCATCGCCGGGCTTGTTGCGGTGCGTTATGCGACCGGCATCGGATCGATCATCGGCTACACCATTTATGCCGCCGCCTTGCGGCTCTCCATCGACCAGCTCCTTGGGCCGATCGCCCTTGGCACGGCGGCGCGCCTGCACCCGGTGCTGATCATCTTTTGTTTTCTGTCCGGCGGCCTTCTGTTCGGGATCACCGGCGTCATCATGGCCGCCCCGGTCGCGCTGATTACCAAAGTGACGCTGGCGAGCTTGTACGACGATCCGCAGGCCCAGGTCGACCCAAAAGCGCGTGCGGACGCCAAACCGGAGGGCTGACGGCGTGCCGCTTCGTCAACGCATGCTCAACTATCTTCGCTCGCGCCTCGGTGGCGAGGCGTTGTCTTTGCGGCTGGTCTTCTGGGATGGCGATCGCTTCGATTTTGCGCCGGCGCCGCGCGTAACGATCACATTGCATTCGCCTGCGCCGATGAAAAGCCTGTTGCGCGGCAATTTTGCGCGGCTGGGCGATGCCTACGTAACGGGCGATCTGACCGTCGACGGCGCGATCGAGGACGTGCTGCGCATTGGCGTGGCGCTCGCCGAGCGCGTGGGCAAATCGTCCGCGATCAAGCACCTTGGCCGCATTGCGCGGCTCTTACCACGCCGCCATTCCCGGCAAAAGGATGCCGCCGATGTCGGCTATCACTACGACGTCTCGAACGACTTCTACCGGCTCTGGCTCGACGAAAACATGGTCTATTCGTGCGCCTATTTTCGCGACGGATCGGAGGACATCCATGCTGCGCAGCGGCAAAAGCTCGATCATATCTGCCGCAAGCTGCTGCTGAAGCCGGATGAGAGAATGCTCGACATCGGCTGCGGATGGGGCGGCTTATTGCTTTGGGCGGCGCAGCATTATGGCGTTCGCGGCGTCGGCATTACGCTGAGCCGGCGGCAGTACGAATATGCGCGTGAACGGATTGCGGCCAACGGCCTGGCGGGCAAGATCGACATCCGCTTGCAGGACTACCGGGAGCTGGCGGGGGAAGCTCCCTTCGACAAAATCGCTTCCGTCGGCATGTATGAGCATGTCGGCGCGCAAAATTACCCCGTCTACTTCAAGATTATTGCCGATCTTTTGCGGCCGGGGGGCGCGCTGCTCAACCACGGGATCGTTGCGACCGATCCTCAGGGCAGGGCGCAGGGCCCGCCCGGCGGCGAATTCATCGACCGTTACGTGTTTCCAGGCGGCTCTGTGCCGCATCTTTCCCGTGTTGTCTTTGAAGTCGCGAAAGCCGGAATGGAGCTGGCGGATATCGAAGACCTCCGGCCGCATTATGCGCGGACTTTGCTCCATTGGGTTCGGCGGCTCGAGGCTCGCCGCGACGAAGCGATCCGCACCGCCGGCGCCGAGCGTTACCGGATATGGCGCGTTTATCTGGCCGGAATGGCCTATGCCTTTGATCGAGGGTGGTTATCGATTGCGCAGACGCTGGCCTTCAGGCGCGGCGCCGACGGCTTCATCGCAAGGCCATGGACGCGCGATTATCAATATGCCGCCGATGCAAAGCCCCCGATGGCCGCCGCTTTGAATTGGGAAGCGCAGCGCACGACATAGCCTCGCCGCAAACCGGTGCAACTTTTCGGGCCAGCCCTCGTTCTACTTGCAAGAGACGCAGGGACGGAAAATGGCAGCACGCAGGTCCACTTTCCCGATTGCGGAAACGCAAGGGACCGATTTCGATCATACGTGGATTCGGGCGCTGGTCACTGCAATCGACGACCGATTGCGGCTTCGGCAGGGGGTCAAGGAATTTAGCCGCTCGCAAGACTGCATCTTCCGAATCCAGATTTCACGCGCAAACGAGAAGGTCGTGCTGTCCGACGGGACGCGCTTGCGTGCGAACGATCGCGTCGTCGATTTGCATCTTTGGAATGAGCATGTGCCTTTGATGCCGCCCCGTGGTCCGACGTTGGCCTGGGCCCGTCAAATGAATCGCGCGCTCGACTTTTCGTTGCGCGAGCTTGCCGAGCTCTTGAAACGACGCCAAGACCTGAACGACGTCGTCGCAATCCGCGCCAACATGAAATTTGGCAGCGCCGAGCAGAGCGATCAATTGGCGCGTATTTCCGGCCGATATGGCTTCGAGCGAATTCCGGCACGGCCTCCTGCGTCGCCCGGCGAGCGTCTGCGCCGCCTGGGCGAGAGCATTCTCATCTGCATGATGGTGCTCGCCCGTAACGCGGCCGCCTTTCGTTTCAGCGGCCTGTGGCGCGATTGCACCGTGGTCTTTCTTTCACGCCGGTCATTGATGCAGCGTTATGAATTGAGGAACCATTCACGCGACTGACAAGGGGGCCGCGACCGATTTTTGCTGGAGCATCGTGACGTGTCGGTTGAATATCCGCTGTTGCGTCTGATTTCTGATTTTTGTTTGGACGGCGCCGCACTCGGCTGTGCCTACCTGGTCGTAGCGTCCGTTGCCGTGCTTCGCTTTCCGCGCGCGCGCAAAGCTTCGCTTCAGCCGGCCGTTCCGGTGACGGTCCTCAAGCCGCTGCACGGGGGCGAGCCGGACTTGCCGCAGCGGCTGGCGTCGTTTTGCCGTCAAGATTATGGCGGCCCCGTCGAGATCGTTTGCGGCGTGAGCGACCGCACTGACGCGGCGGTTCAGGCGGTCGATGCCGTAAGGCGAGAGAATCCCGCGACGCCCATTACGCTGATCGCGGATTGCTCCGAGTGCGGCAGCAATCGGAAAATTTCGAATCTTGCCAACATGCTTTTGGCCGCAAAGCACGACGTACTTGTCATCAGCGACAGCGACATCGAAGTCGGCCCCCGCTATCTGGCGAACATCGTGTCCGAATTGCAGGCGCCCGATGTAGCCGGCATCACCTGCCTTTATCACGGCGTGGCCGGACCGGGCCGCTGGTCCGATCAGGCGGCGCTTGCCATCAATTCGCATTTTTTGCCGAACGCCGTCGTCGGCTTGACCTTCCGCCTCGCGAAGCCTTGCTTTGGCTCCACCATCGCAATGCGGCGCGGCACGCTATCGCGGCTCGGCGGTTTCCGCGCCTTTTCCGATTGCCTCGCCGACGATTTCGCAATCGGCGAAGCGTTGCGCTCGCACGGCGCGGCGGTGGCGATCCCCTCCTTTTCCGTCGGACATGCATGCTTCTACGATCGGCTGAAATCCTTGCTGGCGCACGAGTTGCGCACGGCGCGGACGATCAGAAGCATCGATCCGGTCGGCCACGCCGGCACGATTCTGACGCATCCGTTTCCGTTGGCGCTTCTCGCGGCAATGCTCGGCGCCGCCGACGCGATGCCGCTCGTGGTCTTCGCGCTGTCTTGCCGGATGCTGTTGTGTCTGGCGGTGGAGCATGCCTTCGCCGTGCCGCGCCAGCGCTACTGGCAGATTCCTTTGTGCGACTTGCTGTCGTTTAGCGTCTTCATCGCAAGCTTCTTCGGTGCAACGGTGACGTGGCGCGGCCACAGCTACCGCGTCGGCGCGGACGGCAAGCTGTTTGCCGACCAGAAGAGTGTCGGCCCATGATGCGGACGCTCTTTCTGCAAGCGCCGTCCTATGACGGCTTCGACGGCGGCGCCGGCTCCCGGTACCAGGCGCGGCGCGAAATCCGCTCGTTCTGGTATCCGACGTGGCTGGCGCAGGCGGCTGCGCTGGTGCCGGACAGCAAGCTGATCGATGCCATTCCTCACGGCGTCTCATTGCTGGCCATCTTGCATGAGGCGCGCGACTACGAGCTTGCGATCCTGCACACCTCCACGCCCTCGTTTGCGTCCGACGTGCGTGCTGTCGAAGCGCTTAAAGCGGCGAACCCCGCGATCAGAATCGGTCTCATCGGGGCCAAAGTGGCAGTCGAGCCTGAGGCAAGCCTTGAAAGCTCGAACAGCATCGATTTTGTCGCGCGCAACGAATTCGATTTCACGGTCAAAGAGGTCGCCGAAGGAAAGGACTGGAAGGACATCGAGGGCCTGTCCTATCGCGACCGCGCCGGCGTTATCAGGCACAATCCGCCGCGCGCGGTGCTGGAGGACATGGACCGGCTGCCTTTCGTCACGCCCGTCTACAAGCGCGACCTGACGATCGAAAAATATTTCATCGGCTATCTGAAGCACCCCTACATGTCGCTCTACACCGGCCGCGGCTGCAAATCGCGCTGCACGTTCTGCCTGTGGCCGCAAACGGTCGGGGGCCACCGCTATCGCACACGCAGCGTCGACAATGTGCTCGAGGAAATCGCGTGGGCGAGCCGCGCGTTTCCGCAGGTGAAAGAGTTCTTTTTCGACGACGATACTTTCACCGACGACCGGCCGCGCGCCGAAGCCGTCGCGCGCGGGCTCGGCAGGCTTGGCATCACCTGGTCATGCAACGCCAAAGCAAACGTGCCGCGCGAGACCCTGAAGGTCATGCGCGACAACGGCCTGCGGTTGCTGCTGGTCGGCTATGAATCCGGCAACCAGCAAATCCTGCACAATATCAAGAAAGGCATGCGGATCGACGTCGCACGCGCCTTCACCAAGAACTGTCACGAGCTCGGCATCACCATCCACGGCACCTTCATCCTCGGCCTTCCCGGCGAGACGAAGGAAACGATCGAGGAAACGATCCGCTTCGCGGCCGAGATCAATCCGCACACGATCCAGGTATCGATCGCAGCGCCTTACCCGGGGACCTATCTGCACAGGCAGGCGCTGGAGAACGGTTGGCTCGACGAGGCAAACGCCGGACTGATCGACAGTCGCGGCGTGCAGATCGCGCCGCTGCATTATCCGCACCTGAGCCATCAGGAAATCTTCGATTCGGTCGAGGACTTCTATCGCCGCTTCTATTTCCGCGCGCCGAAGATCGCGTCGATCGTTTCCGAGATGGTGATGAGCCCCGACATGATTCGGCGCCGGTTGCGCGAAGGCATCGAGTTTTTCCATTTCCTCCGGCAGCGTCACGGCGTCGCGCACTAAAGCAGTTTCCAGTTGAACCGTCATGCGCGGGCTTGACCCGCGCATCCATCAAAGAAAGACTTTTCTCCAAGATGATGGATTGCCGGATCAAGTCCGGCAATGACGCTGCGGCGATCATGCCTTAAATTCGCGCCGCCGGTTATGCGCCCGCCGCGCCACCGGCAATCGGCCGAACGCCGCGGCCAAGATAGCCCTCTTCGTAAAACCATCGCACCGCATCGCGCAATGCGTCACGATAAGGCCGCGCGCGATATCCCAGCTCTGTTTCCGCCTTCGCGCTGTTGAAAAACATGCGCTCGCGCGCCATGCGCACGCCGTTCAACGTGGCGAGCGGCTCATGCCCGCTGAAGAAGGCGAGCGCTTCCGAAACGCAGGCGACCGGCAGGGTCGCGTACCAGGGAATGCGCAATCGCGGCGGCCTTCGCCCGACCATCTCGGCGATGTCGGCGAGCATCTGCGAGAACAGCACGTTTTGGCCGCCAAGAATGTAGCGCTCGCCGACTGTGCCGCGTTGAAGCGCAGCCAAATGGCCGTCTGCCACATCGTCGACGTGCACCAGATTCAACCCGGTCTCGACGAACATCGGAATCCGCCCCGAGGCCGCTTCGACGATGATCCGGCCCGTCGGCGTCGGCCGCAGGTCGCCCGGCCCGATCGGCGTCGACGGATTGACGATCACCGCCGGCAGCGCGCGTTCGGCGACCATGTTGCGCACCAGGTCCTCGGCCGCGATCTTGCTGCGCTTGTAGGCGCCGATGCCGTGTTGCTCGGGCAGCGAGACGCTTTCGTCGGCGACGCTCCCATCGTGGGGCTGAGCGAGGGTGGCGACGCTGCTGGTATAGACCACGCGCTCGACGCCGGCTGCCAGTGCAGCCTCCATGACGTGGCGCGTGCCCGCGAGATTGCTCGCAAATGTCTCGGCGCGCCCGCGCGACCAAAGTCGGTAATCGGCGGCGACATGGAACACGTAGCGGCAGCCGCTCATCGCCTTCCGAATGCCCGATTGGTCGCGCAGGTCGCCTTCGACGACATGGGCGCCCGAGCCCGCAAGGTGATCGCGGCGGCTTGTCGAGCGAACGAGAGCGCGAATCGCGAAACCGCCTTGCGTGAGCGTCCGCAGAACGGCCCCGCCCACAAATCCGCTCGCGCCGGTAAGAAAGACGATGTCGTGACCAGTCATGCGCAAGATTCGTCCGCCCTAATCGTGCCGGGCTTAACAGGAACCAATGGAGGCGAGGCGCCGTTGAACAATATCAGAAACGATTTCCGGCGGTGTCGGTCGCTTGAGTGTTTCAAGGGCGGCGGCTGCTTTGCGAGAATTTTTCTGTGGTGCACCCTGAATGGCTTCATTGTGGCCGGCAATTTTTGCTATGGTCGCTCATTGGTTCGGGCCGGGGTCGTGCTTTATCTGCAATCTGGGCCTTGCTGAAGGCGAAGCAAGGCTCCTCCAAACTGCTGGGTTTACCTTTGGAAATAGCGGCTGCAGGACAACCGGATGAGCGGCTGCGCTTTTCGGGTGATCTCCATCGAGGCGATAGTTTGGCGGCGCGATTCTCGGCTTCCGCTGCGGCGGTAGTTGCCTTGGTCGGCCTGACGTTCGAGGCGCGCATCGCCGCGGACCCGGAAGTTCTGGTCGTCTGCCGCGGCGCGGAAACCGATGTTGCCGATGCCCTTCGACGCGCGGTGCGGGCCGGTTGCCGCAACCTCATCAGCTTCGGAATAGCGGGCGGGCTTCATCCCGACCTGCGAGCGGGAGACTGCATCATCGCCTCGGATATCGCCGATACGGGGCGCCTGCACGCGACCGATGTGAACTGGTCGCGCAACCTCGTCGACGCTATACCGGGAGCACGCATCGGCCGCATCGTCGGTGCCAACTCCATCGTGGCTGACCCGGCCGTCAAGCGCGAGTTGCATCTGCGCACGGGAGCCGTGGCCGTCGATATGGAATCTCATATCGTCGCGCGGGTCGCCGCCGATCATAAGCTCGCGTTCACCGCGATCCGCGTCGTGCTCGATCCGGCGCACCGCGCATTGCCGGAAGCTGCAATTCTGGCCGCAAACGGCGACGGCAGCGTGAATATGACGCCGATCCTGCGCGCCATCTTCTCTTCCTCGTCGCAATTGCCCGCCCTTATACAGTTGGGCGTCGACGCCTATGCCGCGCGCAGCGCCCTGGTGCGGTTACGCCGGCTGCTCGGGCCCGGGTTTGGACTTTCGCGGCTGGCGGACGATCTTGGTTCGCAGATTCCCGCAAACCAGCCGATTCCGATCTAATTCGCGGCAAGATATCTGCGTCGCTTGCCCGAACTGACTGGGGTCAGCGGGGTTCGATTCCCCGCGCAAACAACCCGCGGTTTGACCTTGTCGGCCCGCAGAGTCGCGCTCCGGACATAACTTGCAATTTGAGTCGCCGTTCAGACACAATGCGGCGTATACTGAGATCAATTCTTATCCCGGCAATTTTTGAGTTCGCGACCCTTCGTAGTGCGAGTGAGAAATGGGTCTTTGCGCAACAAGGGCAGGCCTAATTGAGATTGGAGTTAGCCTGCTTCAGCAGCATCCCATCGGCGGCAAGGTGAATGCGCTGCTCAATTTCGCTGCGCAGAAAGCGGCGCGCCGATGAGCATAGTCGATCATCGTGAAGGCGGCATCAAACGTAATGGGCGGCGGTCAGACGATCGCCCTGCCGAAAATGCATTTGAGGCCGAAGTCGCGGGCCGCTTTGGCATCATGCCCAACTTCTTCCGCTCGGCTTCGGCCGCCCCCGGCCTCATCGAAGAACTCTGGGCGTTCGCCCAGTCGGCCTATCTCGACAGCCCGCTACCCTCGGTCTTCAAGGAACGTCTGTTCGTTTATCTCTCCCGCTTTTGTGTGGTGCGTTACTGCATCATTCGGCATTTGGGATTTCTGATCGGTCATGGCCGGCCGGCGGGAGACGCCGCCGTGCG
>JAICMO010000179.1 GCA_025929185.1 Pseudolabrys sp. | reverse complement strand
TTCGCCTGATGACGGATTCAAGCGCCCGTGGGCCGGATAAGAACGCCCCGGTCCTGCTTCCGGCAGGCATGCTGGGCGACCGCTCGGACGCGATCTTTTCGGACCCAAGCGAGATCAGCGGATTCATCAAAAACAAATGCGGCAATTGAGACCAGCATGCTCACCGATAGCTCTGCGTCCACTCCAACGGTAGAGGCAGCGAGACCGCTACGCTGCCTAGTTACGCGATCAGCTTGTAAGCCGGGATCGTGAGGAACGGCACGAATTCGGACGACAGCGATAAATCACGGAACAGCTTGATCGCCTCCGGAAAGCGGCCGTTGGCGAAGTTGCGTGCGCCTACTTCCTTTTTGACGCGCTCCATCTCTTCATGCATGGCGCGCTCGAAATAGGCGCGCGTGACCTTGATGCCGCCTTCGAGCACCGCGCCGTATTTGAGCCACTGCCAGTTCTGCGCGCGCGAAATTTCCGCGGTCGCGGCATCCTCCATCAGGTTGTAGATCGGCACCGCGCCGCGCCCGCGCAGCCAAGCTTCGATGTATTGCACGCCGACGCGCAAGTTCAGGCGAAAGCCTTCGTCGGTTTTCGTGCCCTCGTGAATTTTAAGCAGGTCGTCGCGCCGCACGTTGACGTGCAGGCGCACGCGATCGACCTGGTTCGGCTGGCCGAGCATGCGGTCGAATACCTCGCGCGCGACCGGCACCAGATCGGGATGCGCCACCCAGGTGCCGTCGTAGCCGTCGCGCACCTCGCGCTCCTTGTCGGCGCGCACTTTGGCGAAAGCCGCTTCGTTCGCCTTCTCGTCGTTCTTGACGGGAATTTGCGCCGCCATGCCGCCCATCGCGAAAGCGCCGCGGCGGTGACAGGTACGAACTAGAAGCGCGGCATAGGCGCCGAGGAAGGCTTCGCCCATGACCACCTGCCCGCGATCGGGCAGCACGTAATCGGGATTTTTTGCAAACGTCTTGATGAACGAGAAGATGTAATCCCAGCGGCCCGCGTTCATCCCGGCAATGTGGTCGCGCATCTCATAAAGAATTTCGTCCATCTCGAAGGCCGCCGGCAGTGTCTCGATCAGCACGGTGGCGCGGATCGTTCCATTCGGGATGCCGATGTATTGCTGCGCGAAGACGAACACGTCGTTCCACAGCCGCGCTTCGCGGTGATTTTCGAGCTTGGGTAGATAGAAGTAAGGCCCGCTTCCTTTTCCGATCACCGTCTTGGCGTTGTGGAAGAAATAGAGGCCGAAATCGAACAGCGAGCCCGAGATCGGCGCGCCGTCGACGGTCACGTGCACCTCGTCGAGATGCCAGCCGCGCGGTCGCACGATCAGCACGGCGGGCGCATCGCCGACCGCATATCGTTTCTTCGATTGCGGATCGGTGAAGTCGATCTTGCCGGCCCAACGGTCCTTCAGATTGAGTTGGCCTTCGATGTTGTTGTCCCAGGTCGGCGCGTTGGCGTCCTCGAAGTCGGCCATGTAGTCGGTCGCGCCGGAGTTGAGCGCGTTGACGATCATCTTGCGGTCGACCGGACCGGTGATCTCGACGTGGCGCTGATGCAGGTCGGGCGGGATGGGCGCAACTTTCCAGTCATCGTCGTCACGAATGTGCTTCGTGTCGGGCAGGAAATCCGGCAGTTCGCCGGCATCGAAACGCTCCTGCCGCTCGGCGCGCGCTTGCAGCAATTCACGGCGCGTGCCGTCGAATCGGCGGTGCAGTTCGGTGAGGAAGGCGAGCGCGTCATCGCTCAGGATTTCCTTGTAACGCGTGCGCATCTGGCCATGGATGACGAGGCCCATTTGCCGCCGCCCTTCGGCAGCACTCGACTTGTCCGCTCGTCCCCGCGAAAGCGGGGACCCAGAGCCACGTCGCGCTGGATTCCCGCTTGCGCGGGAATGAGCGCGTGGACCGCGTACGGCCTTTTTCGCAAGTTTGCGCTTTGCTGCGACCTTGCGGGGCGCTGCCCTGCGGCTTTTTTTCTTCGATTTGCGCGCAGCCGACTTCTTCGCAGCGGCCGCTTTCTTTTTCCTTGCGGTCTTCATTGTATCCTTCCGATCAATGACGGCTATTTTCAATAGGCGGCGGCGTCCCGCCGTATCGCCTTAAGTTGCTCCGGCAACGGGCCGCCGGTCGCCCAATCGAGCAATTCGACCGTGTGAACCGTGGGAATCGCGGTGCCGGCGGAGATTTGCGTCAGACAGCCGATGTTGCCGGCGGCGATCACGTCAGGACTCAGAGTCTCGATATTGGCGACCTTGCGCTCTCGCAATTTCTTCGACAGTTGCGGCTGCATGATGTTGTAGGTGCCTGCCGAGCCGCAGCATAAATGCCCCTCCGGCACGTCTCTCACAATAAAACCAACCTTGGACAATAGATCTTTGGGCGCAGCCGTCACTCGTTGGCCGTGCTGCAACGAACAGGCCGAGTGATACGCAACGACAAGCTCTTTGCTCTCGCCTGCATCAAGCTCAATGCGCATGAGATATTCGGTCACATCCATCGCCAGCTTCGAGACTTTCGCAGCCTTTTCCGCATAGGCCGCTTCCGTCCGGAACATAAAGCCGTAATCCTTGATGGTTGTTCCACAGCCGGAGACGGTGACGACGATCGCATCGAGCCCTTTTCCGTCGATTTCGCGCGTCCAGACGTCGATGTTGTTGCGTGCTTGCGCCCGCGCCTCGTCCTCGCGGCCCATGTGATGCACCAGCGAGCCACAACAGCCTTCGCCCGCGGCGATCACCACTTCGACGCCGTGCCGATTGAGCAGGCGGATGGTCGCGTCGAGCGTCGACGGCGACAGCACGGGATTGATGCAGCCGGAGAGCAGCGCCACGCGGCCGCGACGCGCGCCCTGCGGCGGGAATGTTTTGCCGATGCGGTCCACTGGCGCGGCCGGAATTCGCTTCGGCGTCAGGCGCAGCATCGCGGCGAGACGCTTCAGCCGGATGACATCAAGTAGTGGCGCGAACGGGCGTGCGAGAAGGCCCCCGACAAGCGCGAGACGAAACAACGTCAGGTCGGGCAGGACGCGCGCGAGCAACGCGCGCATGACGCGGTCGGCAAACGGGCGCTTGTAGGTCTTCTCGATGTGCGCGCGCGCCGGGTCGACGAGATGCATGTAGTGCACGCCGGATGGGCACGTGGTCATGCAGGCGAGACATGAGAGGCAGCGATCGATGTGCTTGACCACGTCGCGTGTCGCCGGGCGCTCCTTCTCGAGCATCTCCTTGATGAGGTAGATGCGGCCGCGCGGCGAATCGAGCTCGTCGCCGAGCAGCACGTAAGTCGGGCACGTCGCGGTGCAGAAGCCGCAATGCACGCAAGCGCGCAGAATCTTGTCGGCCTCCGCCACATTCGGATCGGCGAGCTGCGCGAGGGTGAATGAGGTTTGCATTTGTTACGACACGCTGACTTGCACTGTCTGTCGTCCCGGCCGAGGCGCATCGCGCCGAGGGCCGGGATCCATACTCCGTACCCTATCGGGCGTGCATGGCGTATGGGTCCCCGCCTTCGCGGGGACGACAACGGTGCTTGTCGTGCCGGTGAATACCATCACACGCCCGCCCACATGCGGCCCGGGTTGAGCACGCCTTTCGGGTCGAAGCTTTCCTTCACGCGCTTGCTCAAGGCGGCGACGCCGGATTCCTGCGGCTCGAATACGTCGACCGATGCGCGCACGGAGGCCGGCGCGCGAATGAGCGTCGCATGGCCGCCGGCCTCGGCGACGGCGCGGCGGATCGCGCCGGCATCCGGCTCGTCGGCAAACGGCATCGCGATCCAGATCAATCCGCCGGCCCAATCGTAAAACATCTGCGCCGCCGGCGTGATCTGCGCGGCGATGACGTGACCGCTCGTCGGCGCGGTAGAAATTCGCCACAGCGGCCGCGCGGCTTCGCCGTCGGATGCAAATGGCCTTACCTCGCGTACGTCGCGCCAGAGCGCGCGCGAGGATGCTTCATCCACGATCGTCACGACGCCGAACGGTTTCATCGCCGCTGCGAGTTGATCTTTGCGGTGCGCGACCGAGGGCGCGAAACCTTCAAGGCGCAAAATCGTGGAGGCCTCAGGCTTCGGCAAGCCGTCGAATGCGGAGGCTACGTGATCGGGAAGGTGCGCGGCGGCGGACACGTCGCAAGAGGATCCCATCGCCGCCGCCATCGCCTGCGCCGCGCGCGCGTCGTCGAGGCCGGAGACGATCACGGTCGCTTCCGTCTCGCATTTCGGCAGAACCTTGATTGTGACGTCCGTCATCGCGGCAAGCGTGCCCCAGGAGCCCGCGAGCAGCTTGCACAGGTCGTAGCCGGTGACGTTCTTCACCACGCGGCCGCCCGATTTGATCGTGTCGCCGCGGCCGGTAACGGCGTGAACACCGAGGAAGTGGTCGCGCGCGGCGCCTGCCTTGATGCGGCGTGGGCCGGCGAGATTGGCGGCGATGGCGCCGCCGATGGTGCCTTCACTTCTCGCGCGGCCGAGCACGGGGCTGTAATCGACCGGCTCGAAGCCAAGCTCCTGACCATTTTGCTCAAGCAACGCTTCGATTTCAGAGAGCGGCGTGCCAGCTCTGGCAGAGAGCACTAGCTCTTCCGGCTCGTACAACGTCACGCCGGAAAGACCGGACAAATCGAGCGTCAGATCGGTCTGGCTCGGGCGGCCGATCGCGCGCTTGCTGCCGGAGCCTGTGACTTCGAGCGCCTTTTCATTGCCGAGCGCCCAGCGCACGGCATCCTCGACCTCCCTGGCGTCGCGGGGTTTGAGCGTGTCAGTCACAGATATTCCCACGGCTCTTTACGGGCTCCATGCACGATCGCAACCACAACAACCTCATCAATCAGCACACGGTAAAACAAGAGATAAGGATAATTCAGCAAGGGAACACGCCTAACACCGGGACGATCTTCCACTTCTTGAAAAGCATCAGGAAATCGGCTGATGCAATCAATGACGTCGTCGACACGCGCGACAAACCGCTTAGCTGCGTTGGGGTTTTTGGCCGCCAGATCGGAAAGGATTGCGCCAAGCTGTGCAAAGGCAGGACCGACCAGCCGGACCTTCATGCGCGGCGATATTTCGCGAGCAGCGCGTCGACCTCTTCCGAACTGACAATATCGCCCCGCTCGATGGCGGCCAGCCCTTCGTCGATGGCTTTGAGCTCAGCTTCGCTGGCGCGGTAAGGGCCGCGCTGACGCGCCTCAATTCCCAAGGCAACTTGAACCAACTCTTCCTGGTCCTGCTCGGACCAGGTCTCTGCGCGCGCGAGCACTTCTTTTAGACGGATATTCATCATTGTAATCCTAGCACAGGGATAGGCCCACTAAAACCGCGGGATATCCGGGAACGGCAGCTTGCCGCCGGAGATGTGCATGCGGCCGAGCTCGGCGCAGCGGTGCAGCTTGGGGAAGACCTTGCCGGGATTGAGCAGGCCCTTCTCGTCGAAGGCGCACTTGAGCCGCTGCTGCTGATCGAGATCGGTTTCGGAAAACATCACGGGCATCAGATCGCGCTTTTCGACGCCCACGCCGTGCTCACCGGTCAGGACACCGCCGACCTCGACGCACAGCTTGAGAATCTCGGCGCCGAATTCTTCCGCCTTCTCCAGTTCGCCCGGCTTGTTGGCGTCATAAAGAATGAGTGGATGCAGGTTGCCGTCGCCGGCGTGAAAGACGTTGGCGACGCGCAGCCCGTACTTTGCCGACATCTCCTTCATACGGCGGAGCACCAGCGGCAGCCTGGCGCGCGGGATGGTGCCGTCCATACAATAATAATCCGGTGAAATGCGGCCGACGGCCGGGAACGCAGCCTTGCGTCCGGCCCAGAAGAGAAGCCGCTCCTCCTCGGATTGCGAAATCTTGCACGACACCGCCTTGCACTCTTTCGCAATCGCCTCGACGCGCCCGATCAGGTGATCGACCTCAGCCTGCGGGCCGTCGAGCTCCACGATCAGCAAAGCTTCGACCTCGAGCGGATAGCCGGCGTGGACGAATTCTTCCGCCGCATGGATTGCCGGCTTATCCATCATCTCCATGCCGCCCGGAATGATGCCGGCGCCGATGATGCACGACACACATTGGCCGGCATCTTCCGATGTGGGAAACCCGACCAGCAGCGCGCGCGCGGCCTCCGCCTTCTTCAAAATGCGCACGGTCACCTCGGTGACCACCCCGAGCAGGCCTTCCGAACCGGTGATGACGCCGAGCAGATCGTAACCGCCGGCGTCGAGATGCTTGCCGCCGAGGCGGAGCACGTGTCCGTTGATCAGCACGATCTCGCAGCCGAGCACGTTGTTCGTCGTCATGCCGTATTTCAGGCAATGCACGCCGCCGGAATTTTCCGCGATGTTGCCGCCGATGGTGCAGGCGATCTGGGAAGACGGATCGGGCGCATAATAAAAGCCTGCATGCGCCACGGCGGTCGAAATTCCGAGGTTGGTCACGCCGGGCTCGACCACGGCGACGCGGTTGTCGAAATCGATCTCGCGGATGCGGTTGAACTTGGCCATGCCCAGCAGCACGCCGTCGGCGAGCGGCAGCGCGCCGCCGGACAGCGATGTGCCTGCCCCGCGCGGGACCACCCGGATACCCTCGCTGTGGCAATAGCTGAGCACTTCGGAAACCTGCTTGGTGGTCTCCGGCAGCACGACGACCATAGGCAACTGCTTGTAGGCGGTGAGCCCGTCGGTTTCGTAGGGCTTCATCTCGCGCTCGCCCACGATCACGCCCTCGCCGGGCACGATCGCGCGCAGCGTCGCGATAATGCGCTCGCGCCGCGCCAGCACTTCGTTGTCGACCTCGGGCATGCGCACGGGCATATCGTCAAAGTCCTCGCACTCGGTTCTGCAAGATACAGCCAATTGACGGCGGATACATAGGGTCGGCAAAGTCATTCGGAAATGAGCGGCCGCGCGGTCTCGCCGCGGCAAGGGCGAAACGCCGCATCGTGAATTGCCGATCGCCAGCGTTCAATCGATAAGGCTAG
>JAICMO010000082.1 GCA_025929185.1 Pseudolabrys sp. | reverse complement strand
TCTCGACAGCCCGCTACCCTCGGTCTTCAAGGAACGTCTGTTCGTTTATCTCTCCCGCTTTTGTGTGGTGCGTTACTGCATCATTCGGCATTTGGGATTTCTGATCGGTCATGGCCGGCCGGCGGGAGACGCCGCCGTGCGCGCTGAAACGATCGAGGACGTCATCGCCTTGCTCCGGCGGCCGCTGCCGGACGCGCGCGCCCTTGACGAAGCCTTGGCGCGACTGGAACGCGGGCCTACACTGGGTGAAATGCCGGCTGCGCGGGCGCAAGCGGAAAGCGACCTCTTCGACGCGCTGACCGTGATCTTTCTCGAGCCCATGCGATCGCAGCGCGCCCGCGGCGCCGTGCGCCATGCCGTCGGCGACACGCGCTTTGAAATTCTCACGGTCTTTCTCGCCTTCATCCGGAGCGCGCATTACTGGACCGAAACCCATCCGGAGATCGCATGCGAGCCGGACATGGTCGCTGTGATGAAGCGGCATGAGGAGCTTGCGCGGCTTCTTCTCGACATGTCGGAAGCCGAGCGGGTCAAGGCCGGCGAATCCGTGCGCCGCATGCTGACCGAGCTGGAAGATGTGAAAGACTCGCTGCGCGACAACGAGGCCACTCTGGAGGCCGAACTCGCAGCGACGCGCCGGCTACAGGAGATCAGCAGCGCGTTTGTTCACGAGCGCGGCACCGAAGAGCTTTACGAAAAGATCGTCGACGCGGCCGCTTCCATCATGCGCGCCGATTTTGCCAGCATGCAGATGTACCATCCGGAGCGTGGCGAGAAGGGCGAACTCCAACTCTTGGCCTTCCGCGGCTTCGATCCGCACGCCGCGAAGTTCTGGGAATGGGTGCATGCCAATTCAGGCTGCACCTGCGGACAGGCAATGCGCACCGGCCGGCGGGCTGTCGCGGCAAATGTCGAGACCTGCGATTTCATGGCCGGCACCCCGGACCGCATGGCCTATCTCAAAGCCGGCATGTATGCGGCGCAGAGTACGCCTTTGTTCTCGCGCTCCGGCCGCTTGCTGGGAATGATCTCGACGCATTGGCGCAAGCCGCACAATCCGACCGAAAGCGAACTCCGGCGGCTCGACTTGCTGGCGCGCCAGGCCGCCGATCTCATCGAGCGCGCCCGCGCCGAGGAAATGCTGCGCGACAGCGAGCAGCGGCTGCGGCTCGCCGTCGAAGTCGCCGATGTAGGGCTGTGGGACGTCGACCTCGTCAACGACACGCTATTCTGGCCGGCGCGCGTGAAGGCCATGTTTGGCATCTCCGCTGACGTGCCGGTCTCGCTGGCCGATTTCTATGCCGGCCTCCACCCGGACGACCGCGAGCGAACGAGCGCGGCTTTCGCCGCCGCAACCGATCCCGAAAAGCGGGCGCTGTACGATGTCGAATATCGGACCGTCGGAAAGGAGGACGGCATCATCCGATGGGTCGCGGCGAAAGGGCGTGGCGTATTTGACAAACAGAACGTTTGTATTCGTGTCATCGGCACGGCCATCGACATCACGGCGCGCAAGCAGATGGAAGAGCACCGCACGCTCCTCATCAATGAATTGAACCACCGCGTTAAGAATACGCTGGCGACCGTGCAGTCGTTCGCGAGTCAGACGCTGCGCAACGCCAAAAGCATGGCCGATGCGCGCGCGATATTCGACTCCCGCCTTGTGGCGCTGGGCAAGGCGCACGACGTGCTCACGCGGCAAAACTGGGAGGGGGCGGATTTGCGCGAGGTCGTGGACCAGGCGCTCCATCCCTATCGAACGGCGCAGGACCGCGTAACAATCCGGGGACCGGACGTGCGCCTGTCCGCCAGGCAGGCTCTCGCTTTGTCGATGGCGCTGCACGAGCTCGCGACCAATGCCGCGAAATACGGGGCATTGTCGAACGATGCCGGGCGGATTGAAGTAAAGTGGCAGCTTGCGCCCAGCAACGGATCGGGCGAACTCGATCTGACCTGGACCGAAGAAGGCGGTCCTCCTGTCGCGCCGCCGAAGCGCAAGGGGTTTGGCTCGCGGCTGATCGAGCGCAATCTCGCGAGCGAACTCAGCGGCGAGGCGCGTCTTGAATACCGGCCGGCGGGTGTTGTCGCCAACGTGAGAACGCCTTTGGATTTGCGCGGGGGGCTTTCGGTCAGGGATCTGAGAGCACAAACAGAGAAGGATTTGCGACATGACTGAGCAAAGGCAGGCGCCTGCTGGCCGCGTTCTGATTGTCGAAGACGAGATGATGATCTCCATGCTCCTGGAAGACCTGCTTCAGGAGCTTGGATATGAGACGGTCGGACCTGCGACGATACCGGAGAGGGCGCTCGCGATGGCGCGGAGCGAACAAATCGACGCCGCCATCCTGGATGTAAACCTGAACGGGCAGAACACATTCCCTGTCGCCGAAATTTTGCACGAGCGCGGCATTCCGTTCGTTTTTGCGACCGGGTACGGCACGGATGGGGTTGCCGAGCGATTCCGCAACAGACCCATTCTGTCAAAGCCGTTTCACCGCGACGATCTCGATCGTGCCGTGTCGCGCGCAAGATTGGCCGTCGAATAAGCGACAGCCGGTCAGCCCCGCAAATCGGGCCACATCATCTGCTCGGGTCCGGGCTCGGCCTTTCACAGTTGGCGCAAGGGCCTGGGTCCGCATCTTGGCGCAAACCGGCCCGTGCCGATCGAGCGAGCCTGCATGCGGGCGTCGCTTTTGCCTCAACTTGTGCTAACCATCCGCCCTGGGGCACGCGCCGGTAGCTCAGCTGGATAGAGCACCAGACTTCGAATCTGGGGGTCAGGGGTTCGAATCCCTTCCGGCGCGCCATCAATCCGCTTGTCCCCGTTGTCCCACCGCAGATTGCCCTCAGTATTTGCAATTTGCCGTTAACCCGACTCTGCCAGTCTCCAATCCGGCTCGTTAGCTGAATGGCTTTCGGAGAAGTCGCATGCTCGTGGCGCTTGGAACGATTCTCGTGTTCGCAACCGTCGCCTCTACGGCGATCCTCGTCTTTCGGAGGATTGAATATATCCGAACAGAAAAAATTATCGCGCGCAGGCTGGAGATCGCGGCGAGCTCGGAGCTTTAGTATCCCATCACCAATTGGCCCAGTAGGCTCTATTGCCGGGAATCGATTTCACGGTCGAGTCGCGCGGTTCAACGCGAAGCGCGGCTGACGAGGCCGGTCGACGGGATCACTGGCGTGATATCAAGAAAGCGGCCGTCGGCGAGCGGCTCGATTTCGCTCGCAGCTTAGATAATCAATCGAAAGTCTCAGATGCGGGCATTAGGCGGGCCGGGATCAATTCCGCCGCCGTTCAACGCCCAGGCCACAACACATCCGGCAGTCGCAATGCAGGCCGTAATCAGCACCGGAAAGTACATGTACATGTAAATGTGCATTGCCGATTCCCTTTGCGGCGGGTGACCGAACGGCGAACGCTCGCACACGAACCGTATCGAAATGGTTAACGACCCCGGCTGGGGCCATCACCATTGGGTAATGCAATGACCCTCAAGATGGTCTTAGCCGCTCGCGACACTGTGAAAAGCGATGAACCGCGCAACGCGCGGCCCATCGCCTGCGTCGTAATCCGAGCGAATCAGCGGCCGAAGAGCCCTGGCGGCATACCTTGTGCCTGCCAGCCTCTTTTTTGGCCCCTGGACCATCCGGGCGGCACCGACCCGCCTCGCCAGCCCGTCTTTTTGCCTCTGCCGAAGCCGGGCGGCGCTGCGCCCTGCCACACGGCCGGTCCGCCACCGCGGCTACCGGACATTGCCGGCCCACCAGGCCCACGGGCGAAAGCGACCGATGTGCCGAGAGTGGCGCATGCCGCGACGAGTATGGCGGCCCCCGCGAGATTCAGTTTGCGCATGAAAGGACTCCTTTTGCCGCAGTATACGACCGTTTGCGACGAAGCTTGCCACGATCTCGGTTCATCGTTTGAATCATCCTAATGCGTGTCGCTCGATCGTAAGCTCTGCTACACGATCGGCATCGCTTGCTGGTTAGACTGCATTCTTCGCAAAGGGCGGTACAAGAATTCACCCGTGATGGCGCGCATAAAAAGACCCCGGCGCGCCGTGCAAGCGCGGCCGGGGCTTGAAATACGGTCCGATATTTCTCGCTTGGGAGGCGAGGAAGCAATTCGGCAATTTAGTCAAAATTGTTCGAGTTTTGTATTGATGCGATCCACGCCGGAACGTTAATTGACATTATTCATAATCATTTGTGACGAGGAGGTTTAGCTATGAGTGCGGTCTGTTTTCCGCCTGCGTGCAGCGCGGCAAGCGGATCACAATCGATCATAGAGCTATCAGGTCCCGTTAGCCGCCGCATTGTCGCGTGAGCTTTTTTAAAAACGTGCCGATTTGAAAGACCCCGTCGAACCGATAGGATCGTTTGACTGAGGTGAACTCTCTCGATGATTGTCTTAAGCCGCCGATTGCTTGTTGCCGGCTGTTCGCTAGTTGGTGCTGACTGGCTGCTTGCTGGATGTGCTCGCAGCGTTATCCACGCGGCGGACCGCGATACGGCCGAACCTCAGCGCGTCGCTTACGTCACCCGCGAACGGCCCGGCACTATCGTCGTCGATCCGGCGGCGCACTATTTGTATTTCGTGCAAGAGAATGCGGCAGCGCTGCGGTATCGCGTCGGGGTCGGAGCTGAAGGATATGGTTGGTCCGGGACAGCGACGGTCCATAGCAAGCAAGAATGGCCGGACTGGTACCCGACGAACGACTACCTGGCGCATCGTCCCGAAGTCCAATCCAGCCTGACCGAATTGCAGAGCGGTTTGGGAATGGTCGCCGGGCCCAACAATCCACTCGGCGCCCGAGCGTTGTACCTGTGGCAAGGAAGCAAAGACACGCTTTACCGGATTCATGGAACGAATGAGCCATGGACCATCGGCAAGGACGTGTCCGCCGGCTGCATTCGCATGACCAATGCGGATATTATCGATCTTTACGATCGGACTCCCATCGGCACAAAGGTCGTCGTGTTAGCAAGACACGTCGGCTGATTTTGCAAAAAGCTGGTGATGGTTTAGGTGCGCGTCACGTTGATTCCAGCGGCCAGCTTGCCGCTGGTTCTTCGGAAAATCTGTTAAATACCTAAGAATAATCCGACACGACTGAGCTCGCATAAATTCAGTGGCTGAAGTAAGCGCCGCACAGCTTGATCGGTTCGGAAGAAGTCAACCGCTCGCGTTAGGATTGATCATTAAGGTTTAGCGGTTAGGCGGCTTGCGCAAGCGATCCGAACTGATTTGCTACCGCTCGATCTAGCGAATGAAGGAGCCCCCATGATCGAGCGGCGGAAGGACCGACGTTCGGCGTCCGATCTGAGCGGGATCGTCTTTTACAGCCAGCGGACGCTTGGCGACTGCTTGATTTGCGACACCTCAGCTTTCGGCGCTCGCATCACGTTTCAAACGGCCGCGCCGCTTCCACAGGTCTTCGAGCTTCACGTGCCGCATCAGCGGGCTCACTACCGCGCCTACACCAAATGGCGAAAAGACCGCCAGGCCGGGATCAAGCTCGAGCGGCTGGTCGCTCCCCAACGCCAGCACCATTTAAAGTCACAAGTTATTTAGGCCGGCTGCAAGCGAAAGCCCCGACCACCGCTCGGGGCTTTCTTGTCGATCATGGCGCTATTTGTATTTTGAACTCTTTGAATCGTTTTTATCGCGATCGGACTTTGCGGCCGAACCGCTCGTGGAATGGCCGGGAGCATAGCCGGATGCGCCATTGGTGCCGGGCTTCGACCCCCTATCCTGCATTTGTTGCCCCGGTGCGTAGCCCGATGCGCCAGGGCTTCCTTTGACGGAGCCGTTCTCTTGCATTTGTTGTCCGGGCGCCTTTGTCGCGGAGCCTTGGGCAAAAACGGCCGGCGAAGCCGCAATCATTGCCGCAGCACCGAGCGCCAGCATCGAAAATCTCATGAGTGCCTCCCTGGTTCTTGTCCGTCAACGATCTGCGGAGGGCGGTGTTCCGCAAGCCCTGAAACCCTTGAACTCCCGACGAAAATCTGATGCGTGCTTGCCACGCGACATGTAATTCGGGAGTTCGCGTGACAAGGTCCGGGCGGCCCACAGGCTCCTCCCGGAGATTTATGCAGGATGGCCATCGGAAGCGGTGATCGAGGGCGGCCGCGAGGGGAGCGGCCTCGCTTTTAGTCGGTCGAGCCCGGCAAATAGCGGCATGAAGTACAGTCATGCATCGCTTGGAGATATTTCGGCGGCCAAACTGTGCTATACCAATTCCGTCAGCAACTTCTTTTATGCGAACGCGCGAAATCAGATGATTGCTCTTTCGCTGTCCGTGCCGTTCTCCGCCGACCACGTATTTTTGGGATCTGGTTTGATTTTGCAGCCTCTGGCATAGCGTTCTGTCACCATTGAAGCAGGTCGAGTGGGTCGAACGACATATCGGTGCGCTAACGGAATGACCGGCGATCGGAAGCCTTGGGGACGCGCCGCAACGCTTGGTCTTGCTCTCGCCGCGTTGTTGATTGGACAACTGGTTGCACTGACGGTTTTGGCCTGGCGAAGTGGCTTTGGTCCCGGTGATTGGACCAGATTTGCTCATGATGGGACCGCTGTAAGTCTAAGTCTCTGTATCTCGACTCCCATTCAAATTATGTTGCTGGCGTACTTCGCGCGGCAACGGTGTGCGAACGCCGCGGATTATCTCGGACTTTCATTGCCGCGAGTGCGCGATGCTTTGTATGGCACGATTGCAGTTGTCGTCTTTGCCGTCTTAAGCGACGGGATCAGCATTCTGCTTGGCCGCCAGGTCGTCACCGAATTTCAATTCGAGATCTATCGAACTTCTGATTCCGCCGGCCTGCTGTCGCTGCTATGGCTGACGGTTGTGCTCGTTGCTCCTATAGGCGAAGAGACGCTTTTTCGCGGGTTTCTGTTTCGCGGCTGGCATCGATCGCCGCATAATGCTTGGGGAACAATCACGGCAACCGCGCTGTTATGGTCCTCCATCCATTTGCAGTACGATCTGTATACGATTGTCCAGGTGTTTTTGTGCGGGCTGCTGTTCGGCTGGTTTCGATGGGCAAGCGGCTCCACGATCTTGACGATGCTGATGCACGGCCTCATCAATTGCGAAGGCATGCTGCAAACGTTCGCGGCGCTTCGGTCCTGATTCGCTCAGTAAGACTGGACAAGAATCCGGCAGTTTCAGAAACGTCGCTCACGTTTACCTTCGCACACGATAAAGCGTAAACCGTCGCTCAACGACCAATTCGTCCAGCCTATCGGGCAAGATGTTGGGGCCGCGGGGGCCCAACAGATACAAATAGTCAAAATCTTGCGTCCAATGACGAATGTACTGCGGCGCATCCGGCGCTTTGCCGCCGAGCGCGATCGTTTGCAGGATGGACGAGGAGGGCGGAGCGTACGTTTCCGACTTGCTGTTTACGTCCAGACGTTTGAGATCCGGTTTGACTTCGACGGCGTGAGTGCCCGGAATTGTGTACAAAGATGTTACAAATGCTTTTGCATAGTAGACCGCCAATGCGGGCGCCCGATACATGGGGACGCCCGCTAGACCTGTTGAAACTGTTTCCTCGCGGTCACGAGCGCCAACCAATATGAACGAGCCTTTGCGAACGTCTGCAAATGAAGCTTTCATCGCTGCGTAATCGTGTTGGTAGGAGAGCCAAACGTGACCGACATAGCCGACATTGATCAGGATGATTGCCGAAGTAATAAGGCCAGCAATGTAATTGATCGACTGCGTGCGCGGCGAGTAGTTGATGAATGCCGGCAGCACCAAAAAAATGGCGGTGATCATTCTAATATCGGCCATTCGGCTGCCGCATAGTTTGAACGGCATGGCCAGAAAGACGATTAGAAATCCAATCGCAATCCATTTGCCGTCCATTGATGGAGACAGGCTGCGTGTAATTCCGCAGTAAACAAGCAATGTGACCAACGCGGCAATGCTGCCGATCGCGAGAGTCGAATTATAGCCGTTAAGAAACAGCGCGAACCAAACTGGTTTCCAAGCAAACCACCATGCATTGTCGAATTCGCCGACGCTTGCGCCGGATAGCTTCATAAGCAGAAACATCGCCGTCGCCGGGCTCAAAAGCGTGACCAGGGTGAATGATGAATATCGAGCATCGCGCGGGGACAGCAGTATCTTTTTCAGCTCAAGCAAGCCAATCGTCAAACCGTAGATTCCGAGCGCAAAAAAATGCGAGAGAAAAATCACGATGACCGAAACAAAGTGAACCCCAAAACGGAGCCGAAGCTTGCCGGTTCGTGAGAGCGCAATCCAGGCCGCGATCCCCCAAAGTGCCACGCCGGTCCCGAATTCGAAGTTCACAAAACCAAACGAAAACGGCATGGAATAAAGTGTCAGCAGCGCCGCAAATCCTGCGATCTCATGGCGGCGCTTGACCGAGAACTCAAGCGCGACGGCTCCCGAAACGATAAGCAATTGAGCCGTTAAAAAGAAAATCCATCCGGCAGTTTCGATGTCGATAAGCTTTCCGAGCAGCGGCACGACGATATCCATCGCGAGGTCGGGATAGAGCGCCCAGGAAACCTGATAATAGGGATTTGCGTCTGGCGTTCCGGAGGTCGCAAGAATGTACATGCGGCCGAGATGGTCGAGATAATCCTCGGTGGCGGGAATCTTCACCAAGAATGTTGGCAGCATCGCAATGAGAGAGAGGACGAGGACCGCGGATCGGAACAGATTGCCGCCTCGTTTGACTTCGTGCCGGGTCACGATTGATTGGTCCTCAAACCGACATGGCCAGAATCAAGAGGGATATTAACATGTACTTGAGAGTCCAGTGGTAATTGGAGTTCGGCAAACACAATGTCGGTGGTCATGGAACTGCAAATGGCGGCCAATCCCCGTTGACGATCTCTTTTAAATCGAATGATTTACCATTACCAAAAACGAAAAAAGATCGCGGGCAGAGCAGTCGAATCTGACGGCGACAAAAAACAATGCCGGGAGAATGTGATATCAACAGCCGAATCCGTACGCAGTTGATCTTACGGGGGGTACCGTTCAGATGATGGCCAAGAGCACGGTTGCAGAATTGAGTCGCCCGCTGGACGAAATTGGTGCTTTGCCCAAATCGATTGAAAAGCCGGATGTCCGAAAGAGCATGTTGTCTGTGATCACGCCGATTTACGGCGAGGAGGACAGCATCGATTTGCTGTTGGCCGATCTTTTGCCCGTCCTTCGCAATCTCGGGCAAGATTTCGAGATCATTGCCGTCAATGATGGAAGCCGCGATTCTTCGCTGCAGGTGCTGCGATCAGCGAGTGCCAGGATCCCTGAGCTTAGAGTAATTGATTTCCGGCGCAATTACGGCCAGACGGCTGCCATCATGGCAGGTATCGATTATGCAGTCGGCGACGTTCTCATCACGATCGATGCCGATCTGCAAAACGATCCCGAGGACATTCCGGCGCTCTTGGATAAATTAAACGAAGGTTATGACGTGGTGTCCGGATGGCGCGAGGACCGCAAGGATAAAGCGATCCGACGAAAGCTTGTAAGTCGAATAGCTAATCGCCTGATTTCCTCGATATCGGGCGTTCGACTGAAAGATTACGGCTGCACGCTGAAAGCCTATCGAAGGGATGTCTTACAGGGCATCCGCCTTTACGGCGAAATGCATCGGTTCATCCCGATCTACGCCAGCTGGATGGGGGCCCGAACGACCGAAATTTCGGTTCGTCATCATGCCCGCCAATATGGACGTTCAAAATATGGGCTTAACCGGATCGCGAAGGTCGTTCTCGACTTGATGGTGGTGAAGTTTCTCGATCGGCACTTTGTGAAGCCGATCTACGTCTTTGGCGGTTTCGGTCTGTTTTCTCTGGTTGTTTCCGTCCTGTCGGGATTGACGGTTTTCTATTTGAAATTTGTCCATGACATATCGATGATTTCGACGCCGTTGCCTCTTCTCACCGCGTTGACGTTTCTTGTCGGGTTCATGAGTCTGTTGATGGGCCTGTTGGCGGAAATGCTTGTGCGGACCTATTTCGAGAGCCAGGGCCGCGCGGCCTATTTTGTCCGCGAGATGATCAACTTCCCCGAGCAGAAATAAACATGTGCGGCATTGCCGGCTTCGTCGGCCACGGAGACCGCGATGACTTGCTCGCCATGACGCGGGCGCTCCAGCATCGCGGACCGGATGGCGAAGGAATTTACCAGGACCTGGCGAACCGTGTCTTTCTCGGCCATCGGCGGCTTGCGATCGTCGATATTGCCGGCGGCTACCAGCCGATGCCGAATGAAGACGAAACCGTCCTGGTGAGCTTTAACGGCGAAATCTACAATCATGCCGAGCTGCGGCAGGAGCTGGTTGAGCGCGGGCACGTGTTCAGAACGGACCACTCGGATACCGAGGTGCTTGTGCACGGCTATGAAGAGTGGGGCGAGGAGTTGCCCGTCCGGCTCAACGGCATGTTCGCATTTGCGATTTACGACAAGCGCCGCCGCCGGCTGTTTCTTGCGCGCGACCGCTTCGGCGAAAAGCCGCTCTACTATCTCGTGAAGCCGAGCCTCTTCGCGTTCGCCAGCGAATTGACAGGGCTGCTTCACCATTCTCACGCCAGCCGCTCGCTCGACATGCGCTCGGTGCAAAAGTTTTTTGCGCACGGATATCTCCCGGCGCCGAACGCACTCTATGAGTTTTGCCGCAAGCTTCCGGGCGGCTGCTACCTCATTTACGAAATCGACGGCGAAAAGCTTGCGGTCCGCCGCTATTGGCAATTTAGCCTGGAGCCTGACGAGTCGTTGACGGAAGCCGATGACGAGCGGCTTGCCGGTGAGTTGGAGGGGCTGCTCATCCAATCCGTTCGACGCCGGTTGATGAGCGACGTTCCGCTCGGACTGTTTCTTAGCGGCGGCATCGACAGTGCATCTGTACTCGGCGCGGCGACACAGCTTTGTGGCCGCGACTTCGTGGAAACGTTTACGATTGGCTTTACCGAAGACTCGTTCGACGAGTCGGCCAATGCGCGCGCGACGGCAAAAGCCTTGGGCTCGCGGCATCGCGAGGAGCTGCTTGACTTGTCGAGGGCTCGCAATCTTGGCCCGATCGTACTCGGCAAGATGGACGAGCCTCTTGGCGACCCGTCGCTGCTGCCGACCTATTTGCTCAGTGCGTTCACGCGGAAATCGGTCAAAGTCGCGCTGTCGGGCGACGGAGGAGACGAGCTCTTTGCCGGCTACGATCCGTTCAAGGCGCTTGCTCCCGCGCGCCTGTACGAGCGTTTCGTGCCTTCCAGTCTCCATACATTGCTGCGGCGCCTGGTCGGCCGGATTCCGATATCGGCCGCCAACATGAGCTTGGACTTCAAGCTGCGCCGCGCGTTGGCCGGCTTGTCGCACGCCCAGCGCTTTTGGAATCCCGTCTGGCTCGCGCCGCTCGGGCCGGGCGAAATCGCCGAGATATTCGAGCGGCCGCTGCCTCCGGAAGATTTGTACGAAGAGGTGCTGGCGCTGTGGAACGCCGGCGACGGCAAGGACCTGGTCGATCGCACGCTCGAATTTTACACGAACTTCTATCTCCAGGACGACATCCTGATGAAGGTTGACCGCGCGTCGATGATGAACTCGCTCGAGACTCGCGCCGTCTTTCTGGATAACGACCTGGTCGACTTCTGCCGGCGCCTGCCGAATCGGTTCAAGATGCGCCGCGGCGAGCGGAAGTACCTGCTTCGACGGGCCGTCCGCGGCCTGGTGCCCGCCGACGTATTGAAGCGGCCCAAGAAAGGTTTCGGCATCCCGACCGGCCAATGGCTCAAGACAATGCCCAGCGAGCCCCCGCTTGTCCCCGTCGATGGCGTGCGAATGGAGCGCGTCGCCAAGCGTTGGACACAGCATCGGGCGGGTATGAGCGACGAGCGTCTTTTTCTCTGGAGCTGGCTTGCGTTTCAATCCACGGTCCAGCAGCCAGTCGAACGCGCTTATGTCCCGAAGGGCGTCAAAGTTTCGAGCGCGGCCGCGGCGAACCCGGCATGACGCTTGGCGCCGCGCGGCGATCCGCCCATTAGAGAATAATCGTCATGTCCAGCGATCCAGGCGTGCAATTGACGGGGGCAGATTACGCCGATGAGCGTCAATATGCTCGCGTCCTGTCGAGACGCCATTTGTGGCTGCTGTTTGTTGCCGTCGTTACGGCCGTACTTTGCGCGCCGTTCCTTCATGCGCTTTTTGGAGCGGGAGGAGACGAAGGTGTTTTGCTCAACGGTGCCGAGCGCATGCTCAAGGGGGAAAGGCTCTACGTCGATTTTTTTGAGTTTCTTCCGCCCGGCGGTTTCATCCTCACGGAAGCGTGGTTCAGCATTGTCGGCATCTCGTTCGTATCCGCGCGGTCGCTGGCGATTCTGACGATCGTCGGGATTGCCTGTTTCACGTATCTGACCTGCCGGCAGGCGTCGAACAGCGCGCCGCTCTCCGCAGCGCTGGCGCTCGGGTGGCGCTTTCTGGGCCTGCCTTGCCGGCGACGAGTGTGAGCAACGAGGGTGGTGGTTGTGGCTGACTTCGGGCGCAGCGGCCGGCATGGCCGCGATGGTAACGCCGAATTCTGGGGCGCTCGCCATGCTGGCAGCAGCGCGGTTCCCTTGATGGATATACGGCGACAGCGGGCGAAGTTTGTTGTTTATGCGGTGGGATGCGCACTGGCGCCTGTTGGTCTGCTGCTATATTTGGCTGCGCATCATGCACTCGGCTTTGCATTTGACGACGTCATCCGGTTTCCTTTGGAGCGATACGCGTCCGTTAACAAGGTGCCGTACGGCTATGGAATCTACACGCCCTTAACGTATGTGTTCCCGACGGCTGCGCTGATGGCGGCTTTGGTCTGGGTCCGCAACTGGCGCTTTTGTCTTCATGACCGCCTGTTTTGGACATGTGCCGCTTTTTGCCTTGCGGGTTTGGTGGGGTGCTTTCCGCGTCCCGACACTTCCCGCATAAGCTACATCGTACCTTTAGCTCTTCCTTTGTTGGCTTATTGCACGATCCGCCTTGCTCAATCGTGGAAGCGCCCAAAGGGTTGGCAACATCGCTGTTTAGTTACCGCGATTACCGCGATCGTAATCTGGATCGGCGCTTCTCCTGCCTATTTTTTCGTGTCGATGGTCCGAGAAGCTCTGCGTGGACAAACAATGTCGACGCCGCGTGGCAGCGCAACGTTGATATTGGGGTTGCCCGGGATATCGAAGATCGTCGCCCGGATTGCGGCTACGCCACGCACGGACGCTTATTTCTTCTATCCAACGCCACAGATGCTGTCATTTCTGACCGCCCGCGAGCAGGTATCGAAGTACGATGCCCTTGTACCAAACTATGTCCTGCCGTCCCAATATCGGGATGCCTGCATATCGGTGATGCAACATGCTTCCTGGGTCGTGATCAATCGATATTCAATGGATCCAACAAAACTGAAGTTGGTATTTCCGGCAATGCGTGACCTTGAGCCGAAAGAAAGAAAGCAGTTCGAACAAGCGCTTGAACATAACTTCAAATTGGTTGCCCAGGAGGGAGTTTTTGAGCTTCGTCAGCGTCGCAAAGGCATTAACGAAAGCATTTGTGCGCACATAGCCGATTAGCTTAGCGGACAGATTGATCCAGGAATTCTAATTTTTGTTTTGTCGATAAAATACCATGCGGCGCGAGACGTTGCTTCAAAGCGAGTATCGGCCGCTCTACATAACGATACGAAACTGCCGCCATAACGAAACTGCCGCCTGCACCGATGACGAGTTTCCAGAACAGATCATCGAAACCTTCCCTTCCCGCCATTATAAGCAGCGGCCAGTGCCAGAGATAGATTCCATAAGAAATCGAGCCGATATATACGAGTGGTCGAAATGAAAGCGCATTCGAAAGAAAGCTACCCGCATTCACCACGACATCGAGTATTACTTCCAGGCTCAGCAGCGAGACGATCGTTATCAAGACAGCAAAATCTACGAACATTGCCGCTTTACTCATCCAATAAACTCTGGCGCAAAAAGCGGTAGCAATGAGCGCCACCAGTGCCGCAAGGCCGCCGTAACGTGTCATCTTCGGCGCCGGGCTGAGTGATAGAAGAACCGCGCCAAGACATCCAATCAACAGCTCATCTGCTCGTGTATCGAACCCAACGTAAATTCTCATGGGGGTAGCGCCAGCTAAAAGCAGATACCATCGCCACCCGAGTACGATCATCGCTGAAACAAAAAGTACAACGGCGGCGAATCGACGAGGGCCAAATCGCAACAAGGCAAATGCTCCGATGCCCCAGCAAACATAAAATTGTTCTTCAATGGCCAAAGACCAAGCGTTATCAAAGAGTCCCAGCATGGGCGGCGCGAAGAAGCCGAGCCAAAAATTGGTTGTGTAGGTGATCGCAAAAACCGCCTCCAACGCGTCATGGCCAAATCGATCTCCTCCATGAACAAGTCGGGCCAAGACGAGGGACACCGTTATCATCACCGCGAGGGCCGGTACCAGTCTGAGCGCTCGACGCATAAAGAAATTTGAAAGACGTATGGTGCCCGTCTTTTCTCGTTCGATTACGAACAGGCGTGTGATCAAGAATCCACTGAGTACGAAAAATATATCGACGCCGATGAATCCACCAGGGAATCCCGCGCCGAAGATGTGATGGGCAACCACCGCTGCAACAGCAAGGGCGCGCACACCATCTAAGGCGGGAATATACTTCATTGCCTTGGCCGCCCCCTTATGTAGCGATTTCAGAAATCTGGACTGATAGGCATCTATCGTTCCCCGGCGGGCGCGTACAACATGTGACTGTATTTCCAAATCGCTGTGTGGAACCGATCAGTTTGGGACATTTATGCTACTGCGAATGTTGATTTTGGAGTAGTTCATTGTGCCCCACATGGAGCCAAACCGCTTGCGCGCGCTGCCATACGTTGCCCTCGCCGCCGTTATCACAGCAAACGTGCTCGGCAACATTTTGTTGAAAATGGGTTCGAGCGTCGACGCCAAGCATGCCCCCATCCTGGGTGTCTTTGGCTGGCAAACCGTGCTCGGCATCAGCTGTTTCGCAGCGAGCGTGATTTTGTATGCGCTCGCGCTCAAG
>JAICMO010000234.1 GCA_025929185.1 Pseudolabrys sp. | reverse complement strand
TTGGAACTCCATTATCCATTCGCTGGAACTCGCGGACATATTGTGCGCACAAATGTGATGAACCATCGCCGCAAGAGAGGTTTATAATTCCATAGATTGGTCGCGGCCCTGCGTGACCAGCTAATTCGCAAGACTGGCGCGCCAACGTCGCGGCCTGACTGAACGCAACGGTTCAGGAGGTGTCTTATGGCCCGGTCACATGTGCTTGTCGGCGCGCCCGTTACTCCCGCCACTCCTGCTGTCCGCCGTCTCGAAATCGCCGATCTCAAGGACGCCTTGCGAAAAGGCTGGGCGGATTTTTCCGAAATGCCGAGTCACGCGATCTTTCTCTGCGTGATCTATCCGATCGTCGGCATCGTCCTGGCGCAACTGATTTTCGGCTACGCCATGCTGCCGTTCCTGTTTCCATTAGCGGCCGGTTTTGCGCTGCTGGGGCCTCTCGCGGCGCTCGGCCTTTATGAGATGAGCCGGCGGCGCGATGCCGGTCTCGAGACAGACGCGAGTCACGCATTGGACGTGCTTTATTCGCCTTCGATCGGCGCCATCGCCGCGCTTGGCATCCTGCTCATGTTCCTGTTCTTCACATGGCTTGCAACCGCGGATGGAATCTACGTCGCGTATTTCGGCTACGCGATGCCGTCCTCGTTTGAGCAGTTCGTGCACGACGTGTTCACGACGCCGGCGGGGTGGGGACTGATCATCGTGGGCAATCTCGCCGGCTTTGTCTTCGCCGTCGTGGCGCTCGTCATCAGCGCGGTGTCGTTTCCGCTGCTGCTCGACCGCGAGGTCGGCGCGGCGGTCGCGCTGCACACCTCGATCCGCGTCGTGCTCGACAATCCGCGCGTAATGGCGGCGTGGGGCCTGGTCGTCGCGGTGTTGCTCGTGCTCGGCTCGCTGCCGTTCTTCATCGGCCTTGCGGTCGTTATGCCCGTGCTCGGCCACGCAACGTGGCATCTTTATCGCAAGGCAGTCGACGCGGAGCGATGCCCGGCGGCGAAATTCCGCAATCCATCGCCGCGGCGTCGCTACGCCGCCGACTTTCCGACCTCGCTTTTCGGCTGACGACCAAGTCGCGGACATGATCGGAGCCGAAGCGAACTCGACGTGGACAAGGAGGTTTAGATGACGCCACCGGACCAGAAGGCCGCTTAGCGAGTTGGGGGACCGTTCGGCCCGCATCTCAAGCGGTACATCCACGGACGACACGCCGGAGCAGGCTTTCGCGGGTCGCATCAGTCAGGCAGGACCCTATGCCGCTCCGGCGTTTTTCTTTGCTTTCTGAATTTATGCGCAACGCGTGGTGGCTATTTGCCCGCTTGGTCGCCCTTTCACGCGGCGCTATACCCCTGCCGCGCACACGGGGAACAGAAAAATGCGAATTGCGGCAATGGCAGCGGGGGCCGTCGGCGGATATTTCGGTGCTCGGCTCGCGGCGGAGGGCCACGATGTTTTCTTCATCGCGCGCGGCGCCAATCTCGAAGCGATCAGGAAAAGCGGCCTGAAAATAGAGAGCGTGCACGGCGATCTGCATCTGCCGAAGCCGAATGCGACGGATGATCCCGCGCAGGTGGGAGCCGTAGACATCGTCATGTTCGCCGTGAAGCTGTGGGACACCGAGAAAGCGGCCGAGCTCGCGCGGCCGCTCGTCGGCCCGAGCACGCGCGTCATTACGCTGCAAAACGGGGTCGACAGTGTCGAGCGCGTCGGCCCGATCCTCGGCCGCGAGCAGGTGGTCGGCGGCGTTGCTTACATCGCAACGGTGATCGCGCAGCCGGGGGTGATCAAGCACACGAGCCAGTTTGCCTCGATGCGATTCGCCCGCGGCGACGGCAAACCCGATGCCGCGCTGCAAGCTTTCGCCGACGCGGGCAAGGCCGCTAAGGTCGACATCGACGTTTCGAAAAATATCGAAGTCGAGCGCTGGCAGAAATTCATCTTTCTTACCGCCATGGCGGGCGCCACCGCCTCGCGCCATTCGGCGATCGGCCCGATCGTCACGACCGATGAGGGTCGCACCTTCTTCCGCGCGCTGATGGAAGAAGCGCGCGCGGTCGGCAAAGCCAAAGGCGTCGATGTCGGCGAAGACTATATCGAGCAGCGCATGGATTTTGTCGTCAACAAGGTCGAGCCCGGGATGAAAGCGTCGATGGCGCACGATCTCGAGCGTGGCAATCGATTGGAGCTCGATTGGTTGAACGGAAAGGTCGCGTCACTCGGCAAGGAGCTCAAGGTGCCGACGCCGGTCAGCGAAGACGTGGTCGCCAGGCTCACACCGCACCGCTTAGGCGCGCAGCGCTGATTACATCGGCAACCAAGCCTTTCATTCAGAGCCGCCGAAGTTTCACCGTACTGTGATCCGCGCCGGTTGCGTGCAGCATGGAACTTTCGCCATCGAATCTTTCTTTCTTCGCAGACGGCCGCCAAGAGCCGGAAGAAGCGAGGAAACGATCCGGAGGCGTCCATGGCCACCACAACCACGATGGTCGGCGGGCCGTTGCCCGAGGCCGAGCATTCCGCGCAACTGCGCAAGGCGGTGATCGCATCGACCATCGGCACCACGATCGAGTGGTACGACTTTTTCATTTACGGCACGGCGGCGGGCCTGATTTTCGGTAAGCTGTATTTCCCCAATAGCGATCCGCTGACCGCAACTCTCGAAGCGTTCGGCACCTACTTTATCGGCTTCATCGGCCGGCCGATCGGCGCGGCGATCTTCGGCCATTACGGCGACCGCATCGGCCGCAAGGCAACGCTGATCGCAACGCTGTTGTGCATGGGTATCGCTACGTTTCTTGTCGCCTTTGTGCCGTCTTATGCATCGATCGGCATCTGGGGCGCAGTGATCCTCACCATCCTGCGCATGATTCAGGGCATCGGCGTCGGCGGCGAATGGGGCGGCTCGGTGCTGCTGGCGATGGAATGGTCGCGCCACCATGGCGAGCGCGGTCTGATCGCCTCATGGCCGCAGTTCGGCGTGCCATGCGGACTTTTTCTTGCGAATCTCGCCATTCTCGCGTTCAGCAGCTGGTCGGGCGACCAGTTCGCCGTCTGGGGCTGGCGCATTCCCTTCCTGATTTCGATCGTGCTCGTCGCCATTGGACTTTGGATCCGCCTCGGCATCCTCGAGACGCCGGTCTTCCAGGCGATCCTCGACAAGAACATCGTCGAACGCGCGCCGATCGCCGAAGTGATCAAGCGGCAGCCGAAGGAGATCATCCTGTCGGCATGCCTGCGTATGGCCGAGCAAGCGCCGTTTTATATCTTCACCGCTTTCGTGTTCGCCTACACGACCGGCACGCTGCACATGTCGCGCGACTTCATTCTGATCGCGGTGCTGGTGGCGGCCTGCGTGTCATTCGTCACGATTCCGCTGTCCGGCCACATCTCCGACCGGATCGGACGCCGCAAGATGTATTTGATCGGCGCTGCGGTGACTGGAATCTTCGGCTTCATCTATTTCGGTATGGTCGATACGGCCACGCCTTGGATCGTTTTCCTCGCCATCGTGCTGTCGCTCATTCCGCACGACATTCAGTACGGTCCGCAGGCGGCGCTGATCGCGGAAGCATTCACGCCGCGCCTGCGCTACAGCGGGGCGTCGCTCGGCTATCAGCTCGCCTCGATCATCGCCGGCGGTCCGGCGCCGCTGATCGCGACGGCGCTGTTCGCGCATTTTCACACCGGCTACGCGATTTCGGTCTACATTGCGATCTGCGCGGTGGTGAGCCTGATCGCAGCCGGATTGATGCCGGACTACACCGGCCGGGATATCTCGGCGGAATACGACGCCTAATGCACGTCGTCGTCAGCGAATTTCCGCGCCTTTAAATCTTTTTCAGCCCGCGGGCTTGCGCCACGTCAAGGCCGAACTCATGGCGTAATTCCACACGACGCTCATCGCCGCGCCGGCAATGCCCGCGATCCACCATGTGGCATGGCCGCTGAAGAGCGTTGTCGCGATTCCGACGTTGGCGAGCGCGCCGACGCCGCAGATCGCGCAAAACGTG
>JAICMO010000178.1 GCA_025929185.1 Pseudolabrys sp. | reverse complement strand
GTGCTGCGCGCGCAGCGTGAGCCGAAGATGCGTGGGCGCTGTCAAGTGATGGAGAGGTGGCCGAGTGGCTGAAGGCGCACGCTTGGAAAGCGTGTATACGGGAAACCGTATCGTGGGTTCGAATCCCACTCTCTCCGCCAGCCCCAAGCGAGAGGAACTGGTGTGCAACTTTTCTCGCGCATGGAGAATCTTCCCGCAGTTAAGGCGAGCTCGTGTTCACAAATGATGGCCGCCGCGACCTGACCAAGCTAATACGCCGCGTTCTGCGCCTACTTGCGCGCACAACAGGATTTCAACACTACGCCGGGCCGCCGGCAAGCGGGCTCATGTAGCTTGCGACGAGCTTGACGAGATCGGCCTGGCGGCCGGTGCTTGTCTTTTCGAAGATGTGCTGCAGGTGCTTTTTCACCGTCGGCTCGGCGATGCCGAGAATCGGCGCGACCTCCGGAACGCCGCCGACCTGCACGATCATCATCAAGACGCGAAGCTCGGCCGGCGTGAGTTCGAAGGCCTGCACCAAAGCGTCGATCGGGTGCGGCGCCTCGAATTCCGCTTTGCGTACGAACACCGCGGCCACCGCTGAGTACGCGATATTTTTGCTTTGTGCCGCGCGCCCGAGGTCAGCGGCAGCACATGGGCGACATAGCGCTCGCCCGCGCGCGTCGCGAGCGGCACGGCGATGCCGCGACTACCAAGCGCGGCGTCGCCGTTCTCGGCATTGGCGACGATATCGTGCAACGCCGCGTCAGCGCTCGGGTCCACCGCGTTGAGCTTGTCGCCGGCTTTGCGCAGCACTCGACCCTCCGTCAGCATGGCCTGGGCCGCGGCATTCGTATGGGCGATCCGCCCATTCGCATCGACCAAGATCATTGCCGACGCGAGCCCGTCCAGCGCGTCGGCCAGCGCCGCCGCTTCGACCTTGTGCAGGTCGATCACTTTGCCGATCAGCACCGCACGGCGGAAGTGCGGGAACAAAAGTCGCATCCGCCGCCGCGCCTCTTCGTCGAACAGGCCGTCACGCTCGCGCCGAACAATTGAAACCGCGGCTTCTGCGATATTCGTTTTTTCGATGACGGCGCTGATGGTATCGCCTATGCCCTGCGGACTACACCACTCGCGATAAGCACGCGAGGCACGCCATTCGTGCTCCGGCATCAGATCATTGTTTGTGACGACGTCCCCCGCTTTGACGATCCCCATCGAAGCGATGGCCAGCACATTGATTTTCGAATAATACTCAACGTAGGACTGCATATATTTCTGGTCGTAGCCCCAGTATTTGCTCAGATTAACTTTGTTGCTAAGCCGATCGAATGAGCCGAGGCCTCCGCACATGCCATTGAGGAATTTGCAAGTCGTCGCCAGGACGTATTCCCAGCGGTCGGGGTCAAGCGCGGCATCGTAAATGTCGCCGATGAGATTCGAGAGTTGAACGATCTCGTCCATCTGCTACGCGCCGATTCTGCTTACTGGCAAGCCGCTCGCCACTACCAAGCTACCAACCAGAGCGGAGAACTGTTCAGTTTCAGGCATTGCCGATTGCAAAGGCTACGCCGGTCCGCCGCCAAGCGGGCTCATGTAGCTTGCGACGAGCTTGACGAGATCGGCCTGGCGGCCAGTGCTGGTTTTCTCGAAGATATGTTGCAGGTGCTTTTTCACCGTCGGCTCGGAAATGCCGAGGATCGGCGCCACCTCCGGAACGCCGCCGACCTGCACGATCATCATCAGCACGCGAAGCTCGGCCGGCGTGAGTTCGAAGGCCTGCGCCAAAGCGTCGATCGGGTGCGGCGCCTCGAATTCCGCCTTGCGCACGAACACGGCGGCGACCGCCGAATAAGCGACCTTAGCCTTTCTTCGTACACCCGAGGTCAGCGGCAGCACATGCGCGACATAGCGCTCGCCTTCCCGCGTCGACAGCGGCACGGCAATGCCGCGGCTGCCAAGCGCAGCGTCGCCGTTCTCGGCGTTGGCGACGATATCGTGCAATGCCGAGTCGGCCTGCGCGTCAAACGCATTGAGCTTTTCAGCGGCGCTGCGCAACACGCGACCGTCCGCCAACATCGCCTGGCCCGCCGCATTCGTATGGACAATCCGGCCGCCGCGATCGACCAGGATCATGGCCGCCGCGAGTCCATCCAGCGCATCGGCGAGCGCCGCCGCTTCGACCTTGTGCAGGTCGATCACCTTGCCGATTAGCACCGCGCGGCGGAAGTGCGGGAGCAGGAGCCCCATCCGCTGCCGCGCCTTCTCATCGAATAAGCCATCGCGCTGGTGTCGAAAAAAGGAAACGCCAGCATCTGCGATATTCGTTTTTTCAAGGACGGCGGTAATACTGTCGCCCACACCCTGCGGCGCAGCCCACTCGCGATAAATGCGCGAGGCGCGCCATTCATGCCAAGGCATAAGATCATCGTTTGTGACCACGTCGCCCGCTTTGACAATTCCCATCGAGGCGATCGCGAGCACGTTGATTTTCGAATAATGGTCGACATAGGACTGGAGGTACTTGGGATCGTAGCCCCAGTTTTTGCTCATATTCAACTTATTGCTCAGCCGGTCGAATGAACCGAGCCCTCCGAACATGCCATTGAAGAATTTGCAGGCCTTTTCGATCACGAATTCCCAGCGATCCGGGTCGAGCGCGGCGTCGTAGATATCGCCGATGAGATTGGAGAGTTGAACGATCTCGTCCATCCGCGGCACTCCTGTTCCGGCTAATAAAGCTTCTTGGCGAAGCCGATCACGATGACGTTCGAGACGCCGGCGTTCTTCACCAGCACGGTTGTGAGCGCCTTTACGCGGATTGCTGCACCCCATTCAGCAATGTCGACGTTGAACACGCCGCCGAGCGCCAGGTACTCCGCGCGGCGGCCGTCGGGCGGCACCACAACGCCGTTCTGCGTGTCTTCGCCGACCTGGCGGAAATAGACGCCCGCAACGCCCGCCTGAAACCGGCCGATGTGCTCGGTGACGGCGAAATCGAGATCGACCAGCGGGCTCGCCTTGTAGTGCGTTTCGGGATTTTCCCAGTACTGGTTCCAATAGAGCTTGGCGCTGAACTCGGTGCCATCGAACAGCAGCGGTGGCGTCGTATAGGTGACCGCAAGCGAGGGCGCGAGGTCGAACGTGTTGTTGCCCAAGCTGATGCCGTTCAAGCGCTGCAACTGCGGATCGTATTGGCCAACCGGAACGACGGCGCCGAGACCGAGCGCGACTGTGAGACCTTCCAGAATCGGAAAGGCGCCTGGATCGCGCGACGCGCGCAATTTTCCAAATGAGCGCGACCAAGCAAGCTCGATGTACGGATCGCCAAAGCCCGAGACACAGCGCCTCGGAATGGACGACAAGACTTGTCCGCATTCACGCCCAGCTGGAAACACGCCGATCAAGCCAAGCGAGCCGTCAAACAGCTTGACATCCGGCACCCAGACGAAGAACGGGGCGGCGACTTTGGCATCGAGATCGACCGCGTCGAGACCGGCCGCAGGATGGCCAGTCCCGTCGTGCACTTCATGCACGACGCTGGAGAGGCCGATCACGCCACCGTATAGGCCCGGCGGCGGCAACAGCGCCGAGCGCATGTCGGTCCCACCGATCGGTCCGGCGGCCACAGGACCTTCGGCCGCGTTGGCCAAGGGCGCAAGCACGCAGCCAATCAATAGGGCCGCCAGCCGAACGGCTACGCTCAGTGCCATCTTTGGCGCCCCGCGTTGCACGTCTCCAAATGATAGCTCAGGAGCTCGAGAGGACAACATCCATTTATCGAGTTCAGATTATGTCACGCGATGAATGTCGGCGCCTTCACGGCGAAGGTTTTCCCGAGGGAGTAAGTCAGGAGAACCTAGTTCGATCTTCGTGACTGCGACACGACGGAAATTAATAACCAAGCGGAGCAAGGACGATTTTACGAAACGGTTACACAGCATTATCCGATCGGATGATGCCGCACCGGAAGCTAGCGATCACCATGGTTCGCTCGGGTTCGAATGGAGCCGAGCATGTCAAATCCAGGCGGGAAAGATCGCGCGCAGCTGTGAGCCCATGCGGCACAATCGTTTCCCTTTTTCTCTATTCACTGTGACCGGCCTCACAGGGGATCCGTCGCACAGCGCGTAAGGTCGCATGCGGGGCAACGTCGGAGCGTATGATGACACTTCACAATCGAAGACGGCCTTACGTTGTTACAAACATCGGTCGCACGGCCGCAATCGTCGACGCGCGCTGGGAACGGGAAAACATCGATCAACGACAGAATTTGATCGTGGTCGAGAAAAAGATGGCGGACGCGGGTGCGATGCGTGCCCCTCAATACGAGCTGCTGCGGCGCCTGGCCGGCTCGGTGATCTCCTTCTTTTGTTGGCCCCGCGCCAATCCCAGCGCTCGCGATCGTGCCGGTCGCTCTGCTCCCGGCGGTCTGCCTGATCTTCCGGGATCGATTGCCGACTTCGGACAAGATGTTCCCTGGTGTCTTCGGCTGCCCTACGGCTTGAAGATTCACGCAACGGGTTCATGCGAGGAGCATGAAATGTCGGCCTCCCACGCGTTCTTGCAACGAGCGTTTCCTAACGGAAACAAAGGCCGGTTTCATGCCCGCCGTGTGCAAAAGCGGCAACTTCTAGCGTTCTGGATTCTCCTCGCAATCGGAATGGCCGTTTTGTTGGCGCCGCGTTCGTTCAGCCGAATCGGGATCGAGCAGGAACGCCGCCAATTTGAAGTTATGACAGGCATGCTCGCGCGTGAAAAAAAGGTGAAACGTGAAACGCTCGACGGGTTGGCGGCGCTTCTGAAAGCGACGGCCTCGGATTGCGATGCCGCCGTGGTCTGCAGCGGCAGCCTCAAAGAAAAGTACCTGCACGCGCGCGCCACGCTGGACGAGAAAATCAGCAAACAAATGGTTTCCGGGCCGTGAAATGCAGTCGGAACTCCTCGCCATCGGCCTCTTGCTCGCGGGCAGCTTGTCCGGCGCCACAGGACTCGCGTTCCCGGTCGTCGCGGGTCCGCTCATTCTGCTCGAATATCCGCCGCCCCAGGCGGTTATGATAATCTCGATATGCTCGATTGCCGGGCAGCTACTCAGCATCACCTTGCTGCACAAGGCGGTCCCGTACAGGATTACGTGGCATTTCATATTGCCGGGTCTGCTGTGTATTCCTGTCGGAACGCTGACGCTGCTTATGGCTGACAGTACGATCATCAGGATCGGCTTCGGCGCGATGTTGTCGGTGTCGAGCTTGTGCATGCTCGTTGGGGCCCCAATCCTCGGCTTTCGGTCGAAGATCATCGACGCAATCGTGGGTGCTTGTGGCGGATTCTGCGGCGGGGCGTTCGGGGCGTCGTCGGTTCTGCCGGCGTTTTGGTTGTGTGCGCAGGGCCTCGACCGGCGTACCCAGCGCGGAATAGTGCAGCCGTACATTGTATCGGTGCAACTGGTCTCGCTCTGCATCTTGCTTGCGGGGGGCGCTTACAGTGGAGTGGCTGTTTTCGACATCCTTTTGTGGTTGCCGGCCGTGCTCGCCGGCGTCACCTTTGGCAGCTTTGTGTTTAGCCACTTGCAGAACCAGGTGTACTCGCAAGCAATTTTCTTAATTACACTCGCGTCAAGTTTGGTTTTGGTGGCACGGCATTGATCGGCCGGAGCGGGGGTGAAGGTGTCCAGCCCGGACACATAGGTAACGGAACGTACCTAAGACATGGGTGACAACCTCGAGCGACGGGTTGCCGAGGGCTTGCAAAGTCCTGTTCTCCAGGCCGAAGCGATCCGAGATCGTGTTGCATGAGGGCGTCTAGCCAATTGCCCTCGTCGACCTCTTTGCCAATCTGTCGTCTCAGAGCTCTTTGACCTGCACTTTGCGGAACTTGATCGTGCCCGCGCCGTGCTGCAGGGCGATCGGTCCCTGGTCGAACATCCCGTTGCGCAGCTTGGCAGTCTCTTTGCCGTCGAGCACCACGGTAATGTCTCGCCCTTTGACTGTAATCTCGTAAGTATTCCACTTTTCCCCCGCCTTCGGCATCGGACTGACTTCGACATAGCGCGTGATCGCGCCGGTGCCGTAGCTGGGGTCAGGACGCTCGTCGAAGATGTTGGCCTCGTAGCAGGTGCGGTCGGTGATCTTCTTCGGATCGAGGCAACGGAAGTAGATGCCGCTATTGGCGTCGTGACTTGGCCAGAACTCGACCCGCACGATGAAGTTCTTGTACGATTTCTTGCTCACCAGATAACCGGCGACCTTCTTGTCGGTCATCTGATCGGCAACCGCGGCCCCTTGGGCGACGTGCCAGTTTGACCCACCGACCTGATCCCACTGATCGAGATTCTTGCCGTCAAATAGCGTTACCCAGCCGTCCTGCGCGGTGGCCGGCGAGAATGCACTTATGGCGATGAAGCCCAGCAACACAGTCGCCACCGCAATTTGCGTGGCGCGCATTGGCAAGCGAGTCATAACAATCCTCCCATGATACAGCTTGTTTGAATTAAGTGAGCACGCCAGCGTCTCATGGCGGGCTCTCCCTAGATTTTTACTGCTGATGATATTCGCGCCGGCTCCTGATGTCACCCGGCAAACGGCGGTAAAGGGCCGGCGTTTTGCCCATTCTTGTCCAGTGTGAAAAATGACACGAAGCTGCTGCGCAGCGGCGCGTACGTTCTGAGCGGCGGCCCCTTCTTCACGGTTGCAAGGCGACAGCAAGACGGACAAGCAACCGGCGGTGACCAACACGTTCGCGACTGACGTCAGCGTGCCCAGCTCAGAATCGGCAGTCGGTTGATCGACATGCATGGCGCGCGCCCGCGCATGATCGTCACGATGAAATTGATCGAGCCGAGCATGGCAGAGACGCCGAGGAAATATTGGCGAGTGCGTATGCGAGTGCCGCAGGCGCTGTGCCGGACTGTATGGAGAAAAACTCCAGTCTTTCGGGAACTCTAATGTATGTAACAAGGAGCGGACGCTTGCCGACGCGAGCACATAATTCAACATCAGCGAATTGTGCTTGTT
>JAICMO010000110.1 GCA_025929185.1 Pseudolabrys sp. | reverse complement strand
CTCGTCGGCGGCACCCTGTTCGTCCGCAAGCCGCTCGCGCGCATCGACAAGCCTCCCGAGGTCAATCCCTCGCATCGACGACCCGACCCCAACCAACTCGAGTTCTGCTATGCCTGAACTTCCCCGGACAGCCCTGCGCTTGCGCGGGAATGAGCGGAGACAAGAGCCGTTTCAATCTCAGTTGATCGCACTCTAGCGCGCGGGTCATTCCGGAAGGCCGGCGATACGCAGCGCGTCGCCAAGCGAAGCGGCGAGCATCGGCGCGCAATCGACGCCGGCAAATTGCCGGCTGTAACGGAACGCCGGCTGCAATTCCAAAACGCGCGCCGCGGCGGCCTTGGCTTCTTCCAGCCGACCGAGCTTCGCGAGCGCCGCCGCCAGCAGCATATGGGAGATGCTGTGACCCGGGTTGAAATGGACGGCGTTGTGGGCGGCTTTGGCCGCCTCCTCGTAGCGGCCGAGGTGAAAATACCCAAGTGTCAACGAGTGGAAAGCGGACCAAGCCCAGGGATCGAACGGGCTTAGGCGCATCGCCCGCTCGCCCCATTCGATCGCACGCTCGGCTTCTCCGGCCCATCCGAGAATGACGCCGCCGACGATATAGGTAAGGGCCGATGAGGGACTGACGGCGAGCGCTGCCTCGAGCGCGGCGAATGCGGCGGCATGATCGTGTCCGTCCATGCCGATGGAAAACCCGGCGAAAGTCAGCGCGAGCGCATCGTCCTGGCCATGCACGATGGCTGCTTGCGCATGACGGATCGAGGCCGACCGGCTTTCTTCATGCAGTCCGGCGCGCAGGAAGAGGCAATGATGGCACATCGCGGCAAACGCGTGCGCCAGCGCATAAGTGGGATCGAGCGCGAGCGCGCGTTCGAGAAGCACCAGCGCCTTTGTTACGCGCTCCGGCATCCCGGAATAGACGTCGGACTGAGCCTGCAGGACGAGATCATAGGCGTCGAGACTGTCCGGCCGCTTGCGTTTGACGCGCTCGACTTCGGCCCGACGCAGGCTCGGCTCGATCGTGCCCACGACCGATAACGCGATCTCGTCCTGAAGGGCGAAAATATCCTCGAACTTGCGGTCATAACGCTCGGCCCACACGTGCGCTCCGGTTACGGCATCGACGAGCTGCCCGGTGATGCGCACGCGGTCTGCCGCCTTGCGAACGCTGCCTTCAAGCACGTAGCGCACGCCGAGATCGCGGCCGACCTGCTTCACGTCTGCCGCCCGGCCTTTGTAGGCGACGGTCGAATTGCGCGCGATGACGAAGAGCCACTTGATGCGCGAAAGGCCGGTGATGATGTCGTCGACCATGCCGTCGGCGAAATAATCCTGCTCCGGATCGCCGCTCAAATTTGAAAACGGAAGCACCGCGACGGACGGCTTGTCGGGCAGCGGAAGCGCCGGTGACGTCTGCTGGCTTGCTTCGGCGGGCGAGTTACCCGTTGCTACCACCGGCCCAACGTAGCGGTAGCCGCGGCGCGGCAAAGTCTCAATCCAACTCGCGCCGCCGGCTACTTCCTCAAAAACGCGGCGCAGTGCTGCGATCTGAACCGTCAGATTGCTGTCCTCCACTGCAAGTCCCGGCCAGGCGGCCTCGATCAGTGCACCTTTGGAAACTGGTCTACCTGCCCGCTCCAGAAGCAGCCGAAGCAGCGCAATCGCGCGCTGGCCCAGCATGATCGGCTCGGCACCGCGAAACAGTATTTCGGCGTCAGCGTCGAGGCTGAACGGACCAAATTTGTGGATCGTCGCCATTGGCCGAGCGGATATCATTCGGAAACATTTTGCAACGTTTTCGGAGCGATTTCACGACTTTGGGGCGAGGCGGGATCATGCTGCGGCAGTTGCAGCGCATGACGAAGCGCCAAACGATGGAGCAGTAAAATGAGCGCGAAAGCAGTCATTCGAATGCCGGGTGAGGCCAAGGGAGTCACCTTGTCGGGTCAGCCAATGGCGTTCCTCGTGACCGGGGAAGATACGAAACATACGAGCATGTTCGATTGGACCATGCCGGGAGGGTTCTCCACGGGTCTGCATGTTCACCGTGTCCAGGAAGAAACGTTTTATGTGCTCGAGGGCGAATGTCTGTGGCAGGTGGGTGAGCGACAGGTTCGCGCGACGCCAGGCACATACCTGTTTCTGCCGCCGGGCGTGCCGCATAACATCGCCAATGCCAGCAGCAGCGAGCCGGCGAGGGTGCTCATGACGGTGTCGCCGCCCGGCCACGAGCATTACTTCGAAGAGCTTGCCAAGGCGGTTACCACCGGCCGTCCGCCGGATGCCAAGGCGATTGCCGACCTGCGCAGCCGCTACGACACCGATCAACTCTCGGCGCTGAAAAATTAGCCGCAACAAGGGTTCGGCAAAGGCGCTGCCATCCATTGCCGGGTGGCAGCGCTTTGTCGCTCGCCTTGCGTCAACGGCGGGCAATATTTCGCCTGATCATTTATTTGCCCGGCGCCGACCAGTCATTTGGCGCGAGCTCGAATCCGGAAAATTCAAATCCGGGCGCGGCGGTGCAGCCGCAGAGCGTCCAATCGCCCAACGACTCGGCGGCCTGCCACGCGCCCACCGGCACGCTCGCCTGCGGGGTCTCGCCCGCGGCGATATCGGCGCCCACGCGGATCGTGCGCGTTGCGCCTTCATCGTGAACGGACAAGGCGAGCGGCGCGCCGGCATAGTAGTGCCATACTTCTACTGCATCGACGCGATGCCAATGCGAGCGCTCGCCGCGCGCAAGCAGGAAGAAGATCGCGGTCGACGCCGCGCGGCCATCGATCAACGTCGAATCGCGAAACGTCTCACGGAAGTGGCCGCCTTCCGGATGCGGCTTGAGATCGAGCAGGCGGATGATGTCGGTGGCGGTGAGGAGAGGCATTTCTTTCGTCATGCGCGCGCTTGATCCGCGCATCCATCTCTCTCGCGAACAAGAGATGGATTGCCGGGTCTCGCCGCCATGCGGCGGCCCGGCAATGACGAATTAAAGCCGTCTGCGAAAATCATCTAAAACCTAATTCTTCCTCGCCCTTATCTCTCGAATACCAAGTTGCCGTTGTCCTTATAGATCACTCGGTGCGTATCCTGTTGGACGATGTATCAATTCAAGTCCGCACGGCGCTACTGAAGAACTCACCTTCGCAATTTCGACCTTTCCTAAGCGCTAGTTCAGGGCGCGGATATGATCACCGGCCATCGGCGGCAGCATGCACGTGAGGATCGGGCCGCTGCCGTCCGTCGATCAGTTTTGAATCGCGAAACGTCTCGCGGAAATGCCAGCCTTCCGGATGCGGCTTGAGATCGAGCAGGCGGATAATGTCGGTAGTAGTGAGGAGAGGCATGGCACTGAGTCGATCCGTCACCCTGAGGTGCTCGGCCGAAGGCCGAGCCTCGAAGGGCGACGGCCGTCATCCTTCGAGGCTCGCTTCGCTCGCACCTCAGGATGACGGATCACTGGGGTCAGTATCAAAACCTGTTCTTCCTCGCCCTGATCTCCGCAAACACCTGCGCGGCCGATTTTCCGGCCATGCCGATGCCGGCGGCAACTTCAGGAATGTCGGCGTGCAGGAACGGATTTTCGTTCTTCTCTTCGCCGATCGTCACCGGAATCGTGAACCCGCCCGCTTCGATCTGTTGCTTCGCTTGCACCGCGCGGGCCGCGAGCGCCTTGTTGTCCGGTTCGACGGTCTGCGCAAATTTGATGTTCGCCAGCGTGTATTCATGGCCGCAATAAATCTTGGTGGCCTCAGGCAAGTCGCGCAGCTTGCAAAGCGAATCCCACATCATCTCCGGCGTGCCTTCGATCACGCGGCCGCACCCGATTGAAAAGAGCGTGTCGCCGACGAAGACGATCTCCTCGCGGTGAAACCAGTACGCGATGTGACCCAGTGTGTGGCCCGGCGTCTCGAGCACATGGGCCGCCAGCCGGCCGACGGAAACCTTGTCGCCTTCGCCGACGGTTTGATCGACCGCGGGTATTCTCGCCGCCTCGGCTGCCGGTGCGACAACGCGGCATTTGTGCTTGTCCTTCAGCGCGCGAATGCCGCCCGTGTGGTCGGCATGATGGTGGGTCACCAGAATGTCGGTGAGCGTCCAGCCGGCCGCCCTCAGCGCGGCCTCGACCGGCGCCGCCTCGGGCGCGTCGATGGCCGCCGTCGCGCCGCTCGCCGAGTCGTGGATCAGAACGCCGTAGTTGTCGCTTAAGCACTTGAACAGGCGGATTTCAGCCGGCATGAGACTTCCTTTACGCTTGAACAACCCGTTAACCCTATCATGGAGGCGAGTTGCGGTGCGGAAATTGCCTTCCGCCGGCACGCAACCACATGCCGCTTCGTGGTAGCTTCCGGTCATGTCGATCGACGTCGTTGATCTGCGCAACTTCTATGGCCACCGGCTCGGGGTGGTTGCACGCCGCTTCGTCAGCCGCGGCATTCGCCGCATGTGGCCGGACGCGATCGGTCAGCGCGTGCTCGGCGTGGGCTATGCCACGCCGTATCTTGGGCTGTTTCGGGAAGAGGCGGAGCGTTGCCTCGCCTTCATGCCGGCGGCGCAGGGCGTGACGAAATGGCCCTCGACCCGTCCGACGCTCTCCGCGCTGGTCGACGAAAACGAACTGCCGCTTCCCGACGGGACCGTCGATCGCGTTTTGCTGGCGCATGCGCTCGAGATGTCACCCGAGGCGACAAGCCTGCTGCGCGAGGCGTGGCGCGTGCTGGCTTCGGGCGGTCAGTTGCTCGCGATCGTGCCCAATCGGCGCGGGTTATGGGCGCGGATGGACACGACCCCGTTCGGCCACGGCCGTCCGTATTCGCGCTCGCAGATCAATCAGCTCTTGCGCGAGACCTGGTTCACGCCGACCGGCTGGAGCGAGGCGCTTTACGTGCCGCCGATCGAGCGCGGCTGGTTTTTGCGTTCGGCGGTGGCGTGGGAGCGCACCGGCGCGACGTTATCGGCGCCGTTTGCGGGCGTGCATCTCGTGGTCGCAAGCAAGCAGGTCTATCGCGCGATTCCTGCGCGCCGCGCGAAGCGGCGCCTGGTGCCCGCGCTCGAGCCGGCGCTGGCGCCGTCACCCGGCGCATAAGCGGATGGACGGAGATCACTCGCCCGGCTGATGCGGCGGCTCCTCGCCGCCGGATTCATGCGCGCTCTGCGGCAGATTCTGGTTCGACGCGTTCTGCTGATTATTGCCGAAATCCTGCCGGTCGGGCCGGTATCCGCCGCGGTGTCGCCGGCGGCGGCGGTGATTGTAGCGATCGTGATGACGATCGTTTTGCTCGTGGCCGTTGCCGAAGTTCTGGTTCTGCCCGTAGTTCTGCTGCGGCTGCGGTCCGTTGCCGGTGATGAAGGAGGGCAATCCGCCGAGCTCGTTTCCGCCGTCGCCGCCGCCCTGCTGCTGCTGTTGACTCTGTTGGCCTTGCTGCTGGCCGTCGTGATGTTGCTGTTGGTAGTGCTGCTGATGTTGCTGGTGTTGGGGCCGGCCGCCGTAATTCTGGTTCTGATGTTGATTGTATTGCTGCTGATGCTGCTGATGCTGCGGGAACGGCTGCGCGTCGCGCGGCACGTAAGGCTGCGGCTGGTTCTGCTGATAGCCCGGCTCGTTCTGCCCCATGAAAGGCTGATCGTCGTCGCCCTCGTCGTCGAAATCGTCGCCGCTCTGCTGCGGATTGCCGCCTTGCTGCTGCTGTTGCTGCTGCTGATTGTAATAAGGATTTTGCTGGCGGAATTGCTCCTGCGCAGCTGCAATCAGGCGGAAATAATGCTCTGCGTGCTGGTAGTAATTTTCAGCGGCAACCGGATCGCCGGAGCCTTGCGCGTCGCGCGCGAGCTGAATGTATTTTTCCGCGATGTGGGACGCGGTGCCGCGGATCTTAACGTCGGGACCGTTCGATTCGTAAACTCTTGTCAGGGGATTTTGACTTTTGCGGTGGTTGCGCCCCCGCATGCGCTTCTGGCCGTTTCTCATGTTATCCTGTCCACTGACCTTTCATCATCCGGCTTGGTCGCCGCTTTGTTTTGTTGTCCGGCTTGGCCACCGGTTTGTTTTGTTGAACCGAATACGCCTCGCGTCCCTCCGCGCCTCGCTGCCGACCAAACAGAATCTCGCCCACGGAGCTTTGCCCGCGCGTTTCAGATATCTGTTGCAGCCGTAATCGCGATAGCCGAAGCAACCCCATAGCCGCGGCTTTACCTGCGGCGTTGCCACTCTCTCGTTACGCGCATCGCTTTGAAGCTATCGATTGTGATGCGCCCAACCGGTGAAATGTCCGTACCCAAGTCGGCGAATTCGCTTGCCGGCTTTCTCTGCCGTTCGTGAGCCGGCCGTTCGTCATCCGCCTTGTTCGCGCCGCCGCCTCGCGGAGCCGTGAGCTTCCGGGCTTTGTAGCGATGCAATCGTCTCGGGTCGATTCCGTGCCTGGAAGCTAGTCGTTTCCGGCCTATATTCCAAGCGGTTTTTTGGCCTCAATGCTGCCCTGCAAATTTGCCTAGAGGCTGTCGGGCGCTCCACTCGCGTGCCGCATCGTCAACGCGCGGGGAGCGCCGTTGAGGTCTTTGCGCAGCGCTGCAAAGGTTAACCCTGTTCTCGTCAACAGCGTTGCAACCTCAACGTCTTGTCCGAGGCCCAGTTCCACCACCAGGTAGCCGCCCGGCGCCAGCAGCCTGAACGCGTCGAGCGCGATCGTGCGGTAGCCGTCCAAACCGTCGGGACCGCCGTCAAGGGCGAGAGCGGGATCGTGATCGCGTACTTCGGCCGCCAGCGAGGGGATATCCTTGCTCCGTATATAGGGTGGATTCGATACGATGACATCGAATGGTCCGCTTAGAGCACGTCCGCCGTTGCCGACGGCAAACGCGCAACGGCGCGCGAGCCCAAGCCGTTCCGCATTGTCGTGAGCAACGGCGACCGCCGCCGCGCTAAGGTCGACCCCCACGCCGAGAGCGTTCGGTAGCTCTTCCACAAGCGCAAGCAGCAGGGCGCCCGACCCTGTGCCGATGTCGAGCAGGCGAAGCGGTCGACTTCGTGTGGCTTCATCGAAAAGCGCAAGGACGGCTTCGACCACCGTTTCCGTTTCCGGACGCGGCACCAGCACCGCTGGATCAATGCGTAGATCGAGACTCCAGAATTCCTTCCGGCCGACGATGCGCGCCACCGGCTCGCCCGACAGCCGCCGCGCCGCGCGCGCGGTGATGGCGTCTACCTCGCGTGCATCCAACAGCCGATCGCCACCGGCGGCCAAACGCTTCCTGTCGATTTTGAGTGCGTGACCGACAAGCACGCGCGCGTCGAGTTCTGGGGTTTCCAGGCCTCGTGCGCGAAACATCTGCGCAACCAGACGGCAAGCCTCCGCTGCCGACATGTCCGCTTTCAAACCCGGAACAGCTCTCACGTGTTGTCCATCGCCGAACGCAATGCTCAGGATGCGCCCTCGGCCGCAAGCAATTCGGCCTGATGCTCGGTTACCAGCGCGTCGATGATTTCACCCAGCGCCTCACCTTCCATTACCTGGGGCAGCTTGTAGAGCGTCAGGTTAATGCGGTGATCGGTGACGCGCCCCTGCGGGAAATTGTAGGTGCGAATACGTTCCGAACGGTCGCCCGATCCGATTTGCCCGCGGCGCTCGGCAGCCCTTTCGGCGTCGCGCTTGCTGCGTTCCGCGTCGTAAAGCTTCGCGCGCAAAAGCGCCATCGCGCGGGAGCGGTTCTTGTGCTGCGACCGATCTTCCTGCACCGCAATCACGATGCCGCTTGGTATGTGCGTGATGCGAATGGCGGAATCCGTTTTGTTGACATGCTGTCCGCCCGCGCCGCTCGCGCGCATCGTGTCGATCTGCAAATCCTTTTCGTTGATTTTGACGTCCACATCCTCGACTTCGGGAAGCACGGCTACCGTCGCCGCAGAGGTATGAATGCGGCCGGATGCCTCGGTATCGGGCACCCGTTGCACCCGATGCACGCCGGATTCGAATTTGAGCTTGGCGAACGCGCCGCGCCCGCGCACTTCGGCAATGATTTCCTTGAACCCACCTTTGGTGCCCTCGCTGAGTGAAATGATTTCCACTTTCCAGCCTTGCCTGGCCGCGTAGCGCTCGTACATGCGGAACAGGTCGCCGGCGAAAAGCGAGGCCTCGTCGCCGCCGGTGCCGGCGCGAATTTCGAGGATTACGTTATGCTCGTCCATTGCGTCTTTTGGGATGAGCGCGAGCCGGATTTGTTGTTCGAGTTTTTCCCTGCGGGCGATGACCGCAGATTTTTCCGTCTCGGCGAGCCTGCGCATTTCGACATCGGTCTTCGGGTCCGAGATCAGCGCATCGAGGTCGGCGCTCTCCGCAACGGCCGCGCGATAGGCTTTGATCGTCTCGACGACGGGCGACAGCTCGGCGAATTCGCGCGACAGCTTGACATAAGCGTCGGCGGCAAGGCCGCTTCCCAGCTCGCCTTCCAGCAGGTCGTGGCGAGCGAGCAGCGCGTCGAGTTTTTGCTGCGGTAGACCGGTCAAAGTTGCAAACCTTCGGCCTCGGCAAACTTCTCGAGCTGCGCGCGGATCGAGACGCTGCCGACCGGCTTCTCCAAAAGCGGCAGGATCGCCTGCTCGCCTTTGCGGCAATCGAGGTCGAGCAGCAGCGCCTTGACCGGGCCGACCATCGACGGTGACAGCGAGAGCGAGCGGTAGCCCAGGATTGCCAAAGCGAGTGCGCCGATCGGTTGCGAGGCGAGTTCGCCGCACAGCGCGACCGGCTTGCCGTGTTTCCTGCCCTTATCGGCAATGTCCTTGAGCGCGCGCAGGACGGGCGCCGAAAGCGGGTCGAAGCGGTCGGAGACCCGCGAATTTCCACGGTCGGCGGCATAAAGGAATTGCATCAGGTCGTTCGAGCCGACCGAAAGAAAGTCGACGCGGGCGAGCAATTCCTCGAGCTGAAACAGGAGCGCAGGGACCTCGACCATCGTGCCGATTTCCACCCGCTCGGGCAGCGCATGGCCGTGACGGCGAAGGTGCGTCAACTCGATCTCGACCAGCGCCTTTGCCTTGTCGAATTCCTCGACCATGGCAATCATCGGAAACATCAAGCGCAGGCTGCGCCCCGCCGCCGCCCGCAGCATCGCGCGCACCTGGCTGCGCAGCAGGCCGGGCCGATCGAGACCAAGACGGATCGCACGCCAGCCGAGGGCGGGATTCTCCTCTTCGACGTTGCGCATGTAGGGCAGCACCTTATCGCCGCCGATGTCGAGAGTGCGGAACGTCACCGGCCGTTTGTCGGCGACGTCGAGCACGGCGCGGTAAAGCGCGAGTTGCTCCCCGATGCGCGGCAACGTGTCCGCGACCATGAACTGGAGTTCGGTGCGAAACAGGCCGATGCCCGCGGCGCCGGTTTCGTCAATGTGCGGCAGATCGATCATCAGGCCGGCATTGATCATCAGCGCGATCTTGTGACCGTCTTTCGTGATGCATGGCCGCTCGCGCAAGGCGTGATATTGCGCCTGCCGCCGCGCACGCAGTTTCACGCGTTCGACATAGGCGCTCTCGATGTCCGGCGGCGGGCGCATGTGCACCGTCGCCGAGCTGCCATCGACAATGATCGCATCGCCCGGCTCGACGAGCCCGGTGGCGTTGGCAATCTCGCCAATTGCCGGAATGCCGAGGGCGCGCGCGACGATCGAGACATGCGAGGTCGGCCCGCCTTCTTCCAGCACAAGGCCGCGTAATCTTTTGCGGTCATAGTCGAGCAGGGCGGCCGGCCCCATCGAGCGCGCGACGAGAATGGCGTTCTCGGGCAGCTGCTCGCGCGAGGGCGCATGGTCCTTGCCCATCAGCACACGCATCAGGCGGTTCGCGAGATCGTCGAGATCGTGCAAGCGGTCGCGCAAGTATGGATCGGACGCGCGCAGCATGCGTGCGCGCGTATCCGACTGCACGCGCTCGACGCCGGCTTCGGCGGTAAGGCCGGTCATCACCGCCTCGCGCATCTTGTGCAGCCATCCCTGATCGTAGCCGAAGCTCCGATACGCCTCGAGCACGTCGCGGTGCTCGCCGCCGTCCGCCACATCGCCGTGCTCGAGCATGCGATCGAGATCGGCGCGAAAGGTCGCGATCGCGGTATCGAGGCGCTTTAATTCCTTCTGCACGTCGTCGGCGATCACGTTGGTAATGACCACGCGCGGCTCGTGCAGAACGACGTGCCCAAGCGCGATGCCGTCGGACAGCGTGGAGCCTGCAATGTTGAGCGAATGGCGGGCGGCGGGCTCAGCGCCGGGACGGGCGAGGGCGGAAAGCTCGCCCGAGGCGATCATCTCGGCGAGCACCATCGCCGTCGTTTGCAGCGCCTCTTCTTCTTCCTCCGTGTAGGTTCGCCGAGCGCGGTTCTGCACCACCAGCACGCCGAGCGTGTTGCCTGCGCGCAGGATCGGCACGCCGAGGAACGAGTGATAAATTTCCTCGCCGGTTTCCGGCCGGAACGAGAAGGCCGGGTGGCTTTGAGCGTCCGACAGGTTGATGGGGCTGGCTTCGCTGGCAACCAGGCCGACGAGACCTTCATCCTGCTTCAGCACGGTCTGGTGCACGGCGTCGCGCTTGAGGCCTTCGGTGGCGTACAGCTCGAGCGTGCCGTCCACGCGCAAGACGTAGACGGAGCACACCTCCGCCACCATGTTGGCGGCGATCAGCACAACCACCTTGTCGAGACGATCCTGCGCGCTGACCGGCTCCGCCATTACTTCGCGAAGCCGGCGCAAGAGCACGCGCGGACCGCCAAGAGCGCCACGCATTAGCGAGGTCCTTGTTCGGTCGCGGCTCGGGTCACGGCGATTTTACCGCCCGATCATGTACGAAGGCGACGGCGGGGTCCCGGCGCCGCCGCCGCAGCTTTCGCCAGCCTATAGCCAATGCCCCATGCAAGGGGCAAGCCAAAGCGTCAGGTTTGCCGGGCATTTTGTCGGCATGGTGCAGCGCGGTTGTTCCTTTGCGGGGCCGCCCTATATGAGCCGGCGGGCGACGGTCATGAATCAGGAAATCCGTTTTTGCACGGCCGCCGATGGCGCGCAGCTGGCCTATGCCTTGAGTGGCGATGGGCCGCCGCTGGTCATGTCGGCCACATGGCTCACGCATCTCGAGCATCAATGGCGCAGTCTCGTCTGGCGGCCCTGGCTCGAGGCGTTTTCGCCCGGCCACACGTTGCTGCGCTATGACTCGCGCGGCTGCGGTTTGTCGGACCGGAACGCCGGCAGCCTCTCGTTTGAAAGCTCGGTGCGTGATTTCGAGCGCGTCGTCGAAGCCGCGGGCTTCACTGAATTTCCTTTGCTCGCGACCTGTCAGGGTGGGCCGATCGCGATCGAATACGCCGCTCGGCACCCCGAGCGGGTCAGCCATCTGATCCTCTATGGCACGTATGCGCGCGGCCGGTTGCGATGGACCGAAAGCCCGGAGGAAGTGGAAAAGGGGCGGCTCTTGCTCGACCTCACGCGACTCGGTTGGGGGCGGGAAAACCAGCCGCTGCTGCAAGTATGGTCGGCGCATTTTCAGCCGGGCGGCACGATCGAGCATCTGCGATCCTGGTCGGAGCAGATGCAGGCGGCAACCTCCGCCGAAACGGCCGTTGAATTGCTGCGCATCACCTGGAGCGTGGACGTGACCGCGTCGGCGCAGAAGATTAAATGTCCGGTTCTTGTGGTTCATCCCGAACGCGACGTCGTGGTGCCGATCGAAGAGGGCCGCGCACTGGCCGGCCTCATTCCGGATTGCCGCTTCGTTCAGCTCGACAGCGACAATCACATGCCGTTGGCGGACGAGCCGTCATGGCCCCGTCTCGTCGCGGAGCTAAAAAAATTTCTCAATGAGCCTGTGCCCGCTCGAATAGCCGCAGCGGACGTGCGCAAGCGCGATCAGCTGCCGCTCGACGCGCTCACCCCGCGTGAGCGGCTGGTGCTCGAAGGCGTCGCCGCCGGACGGACCAACGCCGAGATCGCGAGTTCGCTCGGACTCTCCGAAAAGACCGTGCGCAACCACATCACGCGTGTCTTCGACAAGATTTCGGTCGAGCATCGTTACGAGGCGATCGTGAGAGCGCGCGAGGCCGGTCTCGGCGTGCAAGACAAACCCGCGGGACGGCATTGAGCCGGGACACCTGTCCCGAGTATTCACCACATAAAATCGGCGATTCCGGGACCCTTGCCTCAATACAGCGCCTGCGCGGCGCGGCACATCTCCGCGCGACATGCATCGCGTATGTCGAACAGTCAAAATGGAGGTGAGTGTCATGCCAAAATTTGTGATCGAACGCGAAATTGCCGGCGCCGGAAAGCTGCCGCCGAAGGAGTTGCAGGCGATATCGCAGAAATCATGCAGCGTGCTGCGCGAGATGGGTCCGCAAATCCAGTGGATCCAGAGTTACGTCACGGACGACAAGATTTATTGCGTTTACGTCGCGCCGGATGAAGCGGCGGTGCGAACGCATGCGCAGAAAGGCGGATTTCCGGCCAACCGGGTTTCGCGCGTGCGCACGATCATCGACCCGACCACGGCCGAAGCGGCCTGATGTGACGTCGCGATGCGCGCGTTCCGGCTTTACGCTTTGTCCAAGCCGTAAAGCGTGTGGAGCGTGCGCACCGCGAGCTCGGTGTAGGCGGCGTCGATCAGCACCGAGAACTTGATCTCGGACGTGGTGATGGCGCGGATATTGATCTTGCGCTCCGACAGCGCCTTGAACGCCTTG
>JAICMO010000150.1 GCA_025929185.1 Pseudolabrys sp. | reverse complement strand
TGCGCGTGCGGCCACCCGGATTTCAAGCCTCCCACCCGCGTGAGATCGCGCCCGTATACCCAAGCGGGGGCGCAAGTTCAATGGCGGCGGGCTTTCCGGCCAAGGGTTTCGCTTGGCTCGCGTTTGCGCGGCCGCTTACCAGCGGTCGTGCCGGACCTCGACCGGGGTGCAGCCCCGCCGGCCGGACAAAACGCAGTCCTGGTTCTTGCGCATGTCCGCCATCGTCTCCGCAATCCAAAGACCGGCTCCGATCAGCGCGATGACGAAGATGAGCGCCACCACATTGACGATCATCCGTTCCCGGTAATCGTCTTTGTGCCCGCCGCTTTCGTATCTTCCGAGATCAGGAACCGGCGAGGGAGGGCGCCGCGCGGCCTTCCGCACCTTCCGTTCTCGGAAGTCGACAATACGGGCTTCATCGTCATTCGGAGGCAATCCATCGCCACTCATGCGCCAAGTTTATCACGCCTCGGCCAAGTTGACGCGTGCGCCGGAGCGCCGGTTCCATCCCGGGCCCGCGCATTGGACAGGCTCTCACCCGCTCTCTAGATTTGTGCCGATGAGAACTCATGGCAACAACCCTCGCGGGGCGGTGCTGGTCGCGGCCTATGTCATCGCATTGCAGAGTCTTTTGTTGCCGTTTGCCGCGACGGCGCCCTGCAATCTTCGTGCGCTGCCGCTGGCGTGACGCCTCCATCTTCCGCATTCGGCATCACGCCGCACTTTGCGCGCGCTCCATGTTTGTGAGAGGCAATCCATGATCCGCATTGCATTTGCGTTACTGCTCATCGTTCTTGGCGCACCCGCCGCCATAGCCGGAAGTGCCCAGGTCGGCGCCCTTAAGATTACCGCGGCGTGGGCTCGCGCAACGCCGAACGGCGCGAAAGTGGGCGGCGGCTATCTCACGATCACCAACACGGGCACGACGCCCGATCGTCTTCTCGGCGGTTCGTCGCAGGTGTCGAAACGTTTCGAGCTGCATGAAATGAAATCGGAAAACGGCATCATGAAAATGCGGCCGCTTGCTAACGGCATCGAGATCAAGCCGGGGCAAACGGTTGCCCTCAGCCCCGGCGGCGAGCACTTCATGCTCGTTGGCCTGAGCAGGCCGCTCAAGCAGGGCGGTGAGTTCAAAGCCACGCTCAATTTTGAAAAGGCCGGCAAAGTCGATGTCGAGTTTTCGATCGAAGGCATCGGCGCGCGCGGGCCTGCAGCCGGCAAGAGCGACGCCGGCGGCATGATGCACATGGAAGGGATGCACTGAAGCGCCGGCGCCCGCCGTCAGGTTTCGCCGTCGATCGGCAATAGCGTTTGCTGCCAGGCGCTGTTCACCACAATTGCGTCGCCGGTTTTATTTTTCCGACGGTTCGGCAAAGGCGAGAGTCGCATCCGGCGGCGGCAACAACCGAAACACATCGAGCGTCATTGCGATCATTGCGTAATAGCCGAGCAGTCCGACAAACTCGACCATCGCCGCGTCGTTGAAAAACGCGCGCACGCGTGCATAGGTGCGGTCGGTCACGCGTCGCGTCTTGTAAAGCTCTTGCACGAAGGCATAAATGGCGCGCTCATCCTTCGCCGCCGATTTCGGCTCGCGGCCGGCGCGGATATCGGCGATTGTTTTCGCCTTGACCCCCGCGCGCTCTGCGATCGGCGCGTGCGCAAACCATTCGTAGTTCGCCCGCCACTGCCGTGCGGTACACAGGATCGCGAACTCGGACAACCGCGGCGGCAGCGCCGTTTTGTAACGGCAATGGGCGCCGAGCGTTTGCGCCAGTTCGCCGAATGCCGGCGCGTGCAAAAAGGCGGCAAACGGGCCGCGGATGCCGGTCGATTTTCCGCGGGGCCCGGAGCGGATCGATTCCAGCAAGGCGCGCTGCGCGGAATCCATTGCATCTTCCGTGAGGATTGTAAGGCGGCTTGCCGGGCGCTTTGCAGGCATTTGCAATTTCCTAAATTGGAAAGGAAAGGGCGCGATGAGAGGTCGCGGCAATGTAATGGATGGAAACGGCGCGAGAAAGCGCCACGAACGTTCGCCGCGCAACCTATTCGACTTCGGCGCGCACCTTGGCGACCCCACGGCCGATGATCTGAAGCGCGCGTGCCGCTGAAAAAGACAAATCGAGAACCCTTCGGCGGGTGAACGGTCCTCGATCGTTCACCACGACTGTGACGCTGCGGCCGGTGGCCGGGCAGCTCACCCGCAGCCGGGTGCCGAACGGAAGCGTCCTGTGTGCGGCGGTGAACTTATGCGGATCATATCGCGATCCGGATGCCACGCGTCCATGATAGCCGGGCGAATAATACGAGGCCGTGCCTGAAAAGCTGCGTTGCTGCCATGCCCACGCGGCGCTCGGCAGAAATGCTACTGCTGCCGCCAGCGCGGCGACCCTTCCGATAGCTCCGGTGCGACCGTCCATGCGAGAATCCGCATATCGCGCGCGGTTCGATGCTGTCAACGCTCGAGGGCGAAATCGGCGCCGCCCGCACGCTCAGGATTGGACCTTGTGCGACTTGCTGCGATGCGCAGCGTTTTTCCGTTTCGAATTCGGCGCCTTACGCGTTTCAATGTGGCCCAATGTAAGCTCGGCGCGCTTGATGCATTCCTCGTGCAGTTCGTGCAACTCCTCATCGGACATATCTTCAAGGGCGGCGAATTTGTTTTCGGCTCCTTTTATCGCGAGCACAAGCTCAGACAACTTGAGCTGAAGCGAGAGCGTGTCGCGGTTTTGTGTATTCTGAATCAAGAAAACCATCAGGAACGTGACGATCGTCGTTCCGGTGTTGATGACGAGCTGCCACGTGTCGCTGTAGTTGAACATGGGTCCGGTGACGAGCCACACGATGACGACCAGGAGTGCGAGCAAGAAGCAGACGGGGTGGCCAGTATAGAGCGCGGTCGTCTGCGCAAATCGCGAGAACCCCTCCCGCAGCCGCGACAGGCTGTTCGAGTGCGTGGTTCCCGATCGGGTGTGATTCTTGTTAGCCATAGGTGCCCTTTGCGGCAAACGCGCCGCCTTCCCGACAGGGAACAACGTGGAAATGCTTGCCGCGTTCCTTATCGGCCGGCCGCCTTTATTTTCGGCAGCGACTGCCGCGTCTTGGCGATGTCTTTCCAGGGGTCGGAACGGAGGCGCTTCAGGCGCTGCGCCAAATTGCGGACGTTGAACTGTGCGGCGCCTTTGATTTTGCCGAGTTCGTCCCACGCGATCGGCGTCGAAACGGCGGCGCCAGGGCGGGCGCGCGTGGAATAGGGGGCGACCGCGGTCGCCTCCCGGCTGTTGCGCAGGTAATCGATGAAGATCCGCTTGTTGCGTTTCGACTTGGTTGCCGTTGCGACATAGCGGTCGGGTTGATCCGCCGCCATGGCTGTGGCGACGGCGCGGGTAAACGCCTTCACCTCATCCCAGGGGGCGGGCGTAATCGGCAAGACAACGTGCAATCCCTTGCCGCCCGACGTTTTGAGAAATGTCTTCAGCTTCAGCTCGGCCAGATAGTCGCGCACCTCGCGCGCAGCCGCCACCACGTCTTGCCAGTCGGTGCCCGACCCCGGATCGAGATCGAACACGATCCGGTCGCCTTCTTCGCGATGATCGATGGTGGTGCCTCGCGTGTGAAACTCCAGCACCCCGGCTTGCACCAGCGAGACCAGTCCTTCCAGGTCATCAATGGAAATGATTTTGTCGCCCTTTTCGCTGACGAGATGGAGATGCTCGGCGTTGATGCCGTGCGCGTGCTTTTGGAAAAAGCATTCGCCGGTCTCGCCTTCCGGGCAGCGCACCAACGCGATCGGCCGCCCGACGATGTGCGGCTCCATCCATTTCCAGATGTTCGCGTAGAACTCGGCGAGTTCGCGTTTCGTGAAGCCGATATCCTCCCAATAGACGCGATCGGGATGGCTCAATGCGATTCCGGTAACTGTAAAGGGAGCCGCGCGCTTCGGCTTGGCGATGCTGCGCCTGGTTTCCGACGCTGTCCTGCTTGCGGCGACTGTGCTTTTGGCGACGCTCGCCTTTACTTCGCGCACGACTTCACGGGCCGTCTTGTCTTCCCGCAAACCCTGAAAAGAGGCTTGCCGCACCCGCTCGCCGTGCGTCCAACCGCGGAAATCGACCTCGGCGACGAGTTTCGGTTCGACCCAAAGGCCGCGCCGCGCACCGCGCTCTTCCCTCGGCACGGCGCCGAAGGCCGGCTTGTTCGTGCGCAATGGCGCAAGCTTGCGATAGAGCTCGCGCGCGGTTTTATGCGTAAAGCCGGTGCCGGTACGCCCTGCATAGTGCAGCTTGTCGCCTTGGTAGAAGCCGAGCACCAGGGCGCCGACCGCATGCGCGTCCGCCGTCGAGGGCACGTAGCCTGCAATGACAAATTCCTGCCGATCGGAGCATTTGGTCTTGAGCCAGTCATGGCCGCGGCCGGAGCGGTAAGGCGCATCGCGTTGCTTGGAGATAATTCCCTCCAGGCCGAGGCGACAGGCGTGTTTGACAAGCGCGGGGCCCGCTTCCTCAATCGATTCGCTCAGCCGCACCGGCCCGTCGGCCGGCATGCGCTCGACAAGGCCGGCCAAAGCTTCTTTGCGTTGCTCGAGCGGCTCTCCACGCAGATCGGCTCCGTTCAAATACAACAGGTCGAAAGCGTAAAAGCGGATGCGATCGTGGCGCTTGGACTTGAGATCCTGTTGCAGTAGCGAAAAGCTGGAAATGCCGTCTTCGCCTTCCGACACCAGTTCGCCGTCGATCAGCGCCGTTTCGGCGGGGACTTTGCCGAACGCGACGGCGATCGCAGGAAATTTTTCGGTCCAATCGAGCCCGCGCCGTGTCTTCAAGGTGACGCGGCCGTCCGCTATTCGCGCTTGCAACCGGTAGCCGTCGAATTTGATTTCATGAATCCAGTTGCTGGAAGCAGGAGCGGTTTCCGAAAGCGTGGCCAAGCACGGCAGAACGAAATCGGGTAGGGGGGTGCGTCCCGATGCTGCATTTGAGCGCTTTACCGCGGCCTTGCTCTGCAAAGCGCGCACCTTGCTCGCGCGCTTCTTTGCTTGCGGCTTGGGTGGCGACGGCTTGCCGGCGCGCGCTTTGCGATTGCTGTGCCACACCGAATTGCCGGCAGCGATTTCATCCATCGTGCGGCCGGTCGTAATCGACCGCGGCTCCTCTTCCAGAATGTCTTTATCGCGTGCGCTGCGTTCGGCGTCGTCGTGCGCCTTGATCAGCAGCCAGTTGTCCCGCTTCTCTCCGGACTTGCGATGCATGCGGACCAGGTGCCAGCCGCCGCGCAGCTTCCCGCCTTCGAGCGTGAAATCGAGGTGGCCTTTGGCCAGTCCTTTGTGGGGATCGCCCTCCGGATGCCAGCGGCCTCGATCCCAGATCATGACCGTGCCGCCGCCGTATTCACCCTGTGGGATCGTGCCTTCGAATTTGTTGTATTCGATCGGGTGATCCTCGACCTGAACCGCGAGGCGCTTCTCGCCGGGAACGAGGCTCGGCCCGCGCGTCACCGCCCAGCTTTTCATGACCCCGTCGAGTTCGAGCCGCAGGTCATAGTGAAGCCGCCGCGCGGCATGTTTCTGGATGACGAAGGCGCTGCCGCGCCGGCGCCCCGTTTTCCCGCGCGGCTCGGCGGTTACGTTGAACCGGCGCTTGGCCCGGTAGGTCTTGAGCCCGGCCATTTCAGCTCGCTTTTTTCACCTTTCGCCGGGCGGGTGCGCGCTTCCTGTGGTGGGGCGTGGCTTTGCGATGGGTGGAGGAGGGACGCCGATCCGCCTGGGCGCTTCGGCGCAGCGCATCCATCAGGTTGATGACGTTGCTCGGGCGCGCCTCGGACGGCGCCGGCGCCGGCTTGCCGGCGCGCTTGGCCTTGATCAGGTCGGTGAGCGCGTTCTCGTAACGATCCTCGAATTTCTCGGGCTCGAACTTGCCCTTCTTGCTCTCCAGAATATGCGTTGCGAGCTTGAGCATGTCGGACGGGATTTTGATGTCCGGAATGTCGTCGAAGTAATCGCTTTCTTCCCGCACTTCGCTCTTGTAGCGCACCGCGGTCGCCAGCAGGCCTTTGCCGCGCGGGCGTAGCAGCAGAATACGCTCCCTGCGATAGATGACCACGCGCGCGAGCCCCGCCAAATCCTCCTCGCGCATCGCTTCGCGGATCACGGCGAAAGCTTCCTGCGCGACTTCCTCCTGCGGGACGAGGTAGTACGATTCATCGAGATAGATGCGATCGACGTCGGAGATCGGAACGAATTCTTCGATATCGATGGTGTGCGTGCTTTCGAGCGCGACGTTGTCGAGCTCCTCGTCTTCGAGCAATAGATACTCGTCATTGTCGAGCTTGTAGCCCTTCACCCGGTCTTCTTGCGCCACCGGCTCGCCGGTTTCCGCATCGACGACTTCATTGCGGATGCGATTGCCGGTTTCGCGATTGATGATGTTGAAACGGACGCGCTGGCTTGTCGTTGTCGCGGGATAAAGGGCGACCGAGCACGAAACAAGCGACAGCTTGAGAAATCCCTTCCAGTTCGGCCGCGGCGCCATACTCGTACTCCATACAGGACAGCTGACGAATGAACGTTGGGATGTTTGCCGCGGTTCCCCGAAGCGGGCGTGTGGCAGATCGCTGACGAAGGCAGCCGATTAAGCGCGTCAGTTGCGGTCGTTGCCGACCAGAACGGCTCGCGTCGCCTGATCGGGCCCAAAGTCTTCAGCGCCGTCGATCGCCATCAATTCGGCGAGCCGCGTGCGCGCGCGATTCACGCGCGACTTGATCGTGCCGACGGCGCAACCGCAGATGTGCGCGGCTTCTTCGTAAGAGAAGCCGGAGGCACCGACCAGGATCAAAGCTTCGCGTTGATCGGTCGGCAGCTTTGCCAACGCGGCGCGGAATTCGGTGAACTCGACGCGCCCGTGCTGTTCCGGCTGCGATTTCAGCGTTTCCGCGTAATGGCCGTCGTTATCTTCGACCTCGCGGCGGCGCTTGCGGTATTCCGAGCGGAAATGGTTGCGCAAGATCGTGAACAGCCACGCCGCCATGTTGGTGCCGGGCTGGAAAGAATCGATGTTGGCCAATGCGCGCACCAGCGTCTCCTGCACCAGGTCGTCGGCGCGATCGACGCTGCCGCACAGCGAGATCGCGAAAGCGCGGAGACTGGGCACTGCGCCGAGAATCGCTTGGCGGACCGACTCGTCGATGGGCATTAGGGTTTTCCCTTGTTTCCATTCTCGTCGAGGCGGTTGAGGAGTTCGGTGAAACGGTCGGGCACGCCTTGCTCGACCACGTCGTCGTACATGGCGCGCAATTGTTGACCCAGCCTGGCCTGGATCTCTCGGCTTAGCTTGACGGGCGCCTTCTTATTTCGGGTCGCTGCTTCCATTGGTTTTTGTCGCCCCGGCTTCTGGTCGCTCATTGGTATCTTCCCCTCACCCCGCACCCGGATTGCCGTGCAAGGTCCCCTTCAGTTGTCCAGACGAAACCCTTGGATTGGCAATTGGTTCCAGAGCAATAGGAACTTTTTTGCAATCCAGGCGTTGGCAAGGCCGACAAGGAATGACGATATTCGGGTAGTTCAGCGCCCCGTCCGGGCCTGAACATCAATTCGGGAGGGATTCTTGCCGACAGCACAAGCAGTTGCTCAACATATTCCGTATCTGCGCCGGTACGCCCGCGCGGTGGCGGGCAGCCAGGCGTCGGGCGATGCCTATGTTGCGGCGGTCCTGGAGGCCCTGATTGAGGATCCATCGCTTCTCGATCCCCGTAGTTCGACGCAGATCGGGCTCTACCGGGCGTTCACCAAGATGTGGAACTCGGTATCGCTAAACGGCAGGGAAGGCCCCGGCGGCGAAAGCCTCCCCGTTGAAAAGCATCTCGCGCAGATAACGTCTTTGCCGCGACAAGCGTTCCTGCTGGTCGCTCTCGAGGGCCTGTCGGAAGACGATGCCTCCAAGGTGCTCGACGTCGATGTCCCCACATTGCGCGAACTCGTCGACGAATCGGGGCGCGAGCTGGCGGCGGAAATCGCCACCGATGTTCTTATCATCGAAGACGAGGCATTCATCGCACTCGATCTCGAAGGGTTAGTGGAAAATCTCGGCCATCGCGTGCTCGGTGTCGCGCGTACGCATAAGGAGGCGGTCAATCTCGCGAAAGCAAAGCGTCCAGGTGTTATCCTGGCGGATATTCAGCTCGCCGATGGAAGTTCCGGCCTCGATGCTGTGAACGAACTTCTGCGCGCGTTCGAAGTGCCGGTGATCTTCATTACCGCCTATCCCGAACGTTTTCTGACCGGCGAACGTCCGGAGCCGGCGTTCCTCATCGCCAAGCCGTTCCAGCCTGCGACAGTATCCGCGCTTTTAAGCCAAGCGCTGTTGTTCGAACGCAACGCAAAACGGCGCGAACGCCGGGCGACCGCTTGACTGCTTTTGTCTCATTGACACTCTTCCGCTGCCGTTATGCTTAATTGCTAGGCTACGCGCCGGCGACGGCGGGATTTTCGCCGGAGCATGCGTGATGCAGGTTTGTGACTATGATGCACGAGCTGGCAGGAGAGCCAGAGAGCGAGCTGGCGAAGCTGCGATCTGAGCGGGAGCGCGACGAAGCGCGTCTCTGGGAGCAGGCCCGGGAGTTGAGCCTGCTGAGGGCTCGCTTTGCGCATTACGAGAGAGCTTTGCGCGGTTCGCATGTGACCGTTTACACGCAAGACCGCGACCTGCGTTACACCTCGATCAGCAATCCCATGTTCGGGCGAAAGATCGAAGACATCATTGGCCATACCGATGAGGAAATCTTCCCGCTCGAAGCTTGCGCCGCCTTGAT
>JAICMO010000272.1 GCA_025929185.1 Pseudolabrys sp. | reverse complement strand
GCGCACCATCGCGACCGTCGAAAAAATTCACGAGGGCAATCTGCTCGACGATCCTGTTCTCGCCGCCGGAACGCTGCCGGGGTTTTACGTCGAGCATGTCGCGGTTGCCGAGCGCGGCGCGTGGCCGCTGCCGCTGCCGGACCATTACGGCATCGACGCCGAGCATCTCGCTTTGTATGCGCGAATGGCGGCTACGGCGGACGGGTTCGTGGAATATCTCGAACGGTATGTGCATGAAAAGCAGGCGGCATGATCTTTCTTATCCCTCCCCTGAAAGGGGAGGGTGGCTCCGCGCCAAGCGCGGAGCCGGGTGGGGTGAAGCGGCGGCAACACAAAAGTGCCCCCACCCGATCGCCTTCGGCGACCACCCTCCCCCGCAAGCGGGGGAGGGATAAGTGAGTTTCCGCTCCGAAGAACTGCTCGCCGACGTGATTGCCGGACTGATCGGCGACGTGCGGCATGTCGCGGTCGGCAATGCGTCTCCAATCCCGGCAACCGCCGCCCTGCTCGCGCGCGAGCGCAACGGCAATGGCAGGCCTTATGTGTCGCTGCTGCAAAGCCGAAAGCACAATTTCTTCACCGACGGCGCGCGGGAATTGTTCGATTGCGCCGGGCAAGGCCGCATCGATGTATTCTTTTTGTCCGGCGGGCAGATTGATGGCCAAGGCAACGTCAATCTGGTTTCGATCGGTGACTACGATCATCCCAAGGTGCGCTTTCCCGGCTCGTTCGGCTCCGCCTATCTCTATTACGTGGTGCCGAAGGTTATTCTGTTTCGCACCGAGCACTCCCGACGCACGCTCGTTCCCAAGGTCGATTTCATCAGCGCGCCGGGCGGCAACGATGAAAATGTTTTCCGTCCCGGCGGGCCGATCGCGCTCATCACCAATCGGTGCCTGTTCTCCTACGATCGCGCGCGCAAGCGCTTCCGGCTGCAAAGCGTGCATCCCGGCCACACGGTCGAGGAAGTGATGGAGAACACCGGCTTCGACTTCGACCGGCACGATGCGGTGCCGGAAACGCCGGCGCCCTCGCCCTCAACGCTCAAGTTGATGCGTGAGACCGTCGCGCCGCAACTCGCCGAGGTTTATCCGCAATTCGCCGCGCAGGTTTTTGGCGTGAAATCGGTACAGACTGGATTCCCGCTTGCGCGGGAATGAGCGGGCCACTAACGGCTCTACTTCCGCACGCCCAGGCCGCGCATGAAGCGTTCGCGGATCTGCACAGGATCGCGGTCGGTTGTCGCCACGCCCGGCTTCTGATCGATACGCGCGGCGATGAACGTCGGCCCGCCGTCGGACAGCGCCGCGGCGACCAGCTTGTCGAACTCGTCCTCGTCCGCCGCCCACGCGGCCTTGGCGATGCCCGACGCGCGGGCAATCGCCACCAAATCCGCCGCCTGCGCGGTCGCCGTCGGCTGTGAGCCGGTGATCTGATAGCTGGCGTTATCCATCACCACCATCGTCAGGTTTTTGGTGCCGAGCGTGCCGATGGTCGACAGGCAGCCGAGCTGCATCAGCAGCGAGCCGTCGCCTTCGATGGCGATCACATGGCGCTTCGGCTGCGCGATGGCGACGCCGAGCGCAATCGGGATCGCAAGTCCCATGCTGCCGAGCATGTAATAATTCTGCGGCCGCTGCCCGCTCCCCCACAGATCGAAGTTGGTGTTGCCGATGCCGCCGATGACGGCTTCGTCTTTGTTGAGGTGACCGACGAGCCGCTTGGTAAGTTCAAAGCGGTTCATCACCTTGGCGTTGTGCGAGGTCGCGGCCATGGCTCAAGCCTTGAACACCTTGCCGCCCGTCAAAAGCGGCGAGAGGATGAACGTGACCGGCGCTTGCGTCTGCACGGCCTGCTTGATCGAGCGGTCGACGATAAAGCCAAGCTCGTCGATGCGCGTGATGGTGTGATGGGTCACCGCCAGCGAATCGAGCACCGGCCGCATCGTGCGCGCAACCAGCGCCTGGCCTAAATTGAATTCGCCGAGCGTGCCCCGCTCCGACACGAACAGCAACGCAGGGATTTGTCCCGGCACCACCAGCGAGGCAAGCGCATTGGCAATCGTGGCAAAGCCGCTGGTCTGCATCAGCACCGCGCCGCGCATGCCGCCCATCCAGGCGCCGCTGACGATGCCGAGCGCTTCCTCTTCGCGCGCGG
>JAICMO010000168.1 GCA_025929185.1 Pseudolabrys sp. | reverse complement strand
CGCGCCGTCGACATGTGGGGCCGCGTCCCACGGATCGGTGATGACACCGAACTGTTTTGCGGATCGCATAAACTCTATTTCAATGGCCGCCTGATCTCCCGCGACGAAACGCCGATGGCGATGGTGTTGCGGACGGGCGAGCCCATTCACGGGGTGGAGGGAATCGTTGAACGCCCCGACGGCTCGCGCCTTTGGGCGACCGTGCATATCGATCCGATCAAGAACGAACTTGGCGAACTACTTGGCGCGATCAACTGCTTTCACGATACGACGGCAACGCACGAGGCGCAAGCCGCGCTCCAGCAGCATCAAAAAGATCTTGAAGACTTTTTCGACAATGCCGCCGTCGGAATGCATCTCGTCGGCCCCGACGGAACGATCTTGCGGGCAAACAAATCGGAGCTCGATCTGCTCGGCTATCAGGCATCCGAATATATCGGCCGCAATATCAAGGATTTTCATGCCGATGGGGCGGTCATCAATGACATTCTCTGCCGCCTTTCCAACGGAGAGCACCTCGACAAGTATCCGGCCCGCCTGCGTGCAAAAGACGGCAGCATTCGCGATGTCCTGATCACTTCGAGCGTGCAATTCCGCGACGGCAAATTCATCAACACGCGTTGCATTACGCTTGATGTGACCGCGTGGAAGAAGGCGAACGAGGAACTCGCCGAACAGCATCAGCGGTTCGCGGCGACCTACGAGCATGCTGACATCGGCATCACCGAAGTCGACGCGGCAGGCCGGCGTCTGCGCGTTAACAAGGCGGCCTGCGAGATCCTGGGGCTTCCACGGGAGAAATTGGTCGGAACCTCGCCTTACGACATCATGACCGTGAATGACGGGGAACACGATCGAGATCAGCACGAGCGCATGGTGGCCGGAAGTCTCGACCGCTACACCGCACAGAGTCGCTATATCCGCCCCGACGGCAAAATCGTCTGGATCGATCTGATGGGCTCGGCGGTGCGCGACGCGCAGGGCCGCTTCCTCTATTCGGTCCGCGTGTTCAAGGACGTTACCGCCGCAAAGCAGGCGGCTCAGGCATTGGCGGAAAGCAGGCAGCGGTTGATCGCGACCTATGAGAATGCCGGCGTTGCAATATCCGAAGTGGATGAGGACGGAGGGCTGCTGCACGTCAACGAGACCGCCTGCAAGATTACAGGATACTCCCGCGAGGAATTGCTTAAGCTCTCGGTGTTCGACGTGACGCATCCCGACGATCGCGATCCCGACTTCGAGCGCTTCCGTCAGCAGGTCGGCGCCGCCGGCCAGCCGAAAACGGTCGAGAAGCGGCTGATTCGCAAGGACGGCAGAATCATCTGGGTGGCAATCACGTCATCGACCATCCGCGATTCCGAAGGGCGCTTTCTCTACGGCATCCGGGTGATGCAGGACGTGACGGAACGGCGTCGCGCGGACGAAAGGCTGCGCGAAAGCGAGCATCGTTTCCGCGAATTGATCGAAGCGCTGCCGGCGGCCGTCTACACCACCGATGCCGAGGGACGCATCACGTTTTACAATCAGGCTGCGATCGAATTGTCCGGGCGCCGGCCCGTGGTGGGAAGCGACGAGTGGTGCGTAACCTGGAAGCTGTACAACACGGACGGCAGTGCGCTGCCGCACGACGAATGTCCCATGGCGGTTGCGCTGAAGGAAGGCCGCCCCGTCCGCGGCGTCGAAGCGATAGCCGAGCGGCCGGACGGAACACGGGTGCCGTTCATCCCCTACCCGACGCCCTTGCGCGACGCGGACGGAAGTATCACCGGCGCGGTGAACATGCTGGTGGATATCAGCGAGCGCAAGCAATCCGAGGCGAACCAGCGGGTGCTGCTCGATGAGCTCAATCACCGCGTCAAGAACAACATGCAGATGCTGCATTCGCTGCTGCGCACGGCGCAACGTGAAACCGAAGATGCGGGGGCCCGCACGGTACTTGCCAATGCGACCGACCGCATCGGGGCCATGGCGGCCGCGCAGCAGGTGCTTTATCGCGCCGGGGCGTCGATGGGTTACGACGCGCGGCATTTCCTCGAGGCGGTCTGCGATAGCGCGCGCAGCATGCTGAGCCGCGCGATCGATCTGAGGATCGCCGCCTGCACCGATAACATGCTGTCGAACGATACCGCGATGCCGCTCGCGCTGATTATTCACGAATTGATCATCAATGCCGCCAAGCACGGCTTAAACGGTCGCGACAGAGGATCGATCCAAGTCAGCTTAACAAGCTCGGACGAATCGTATCTTCTCACGGTCGAGGACGATGGACCCGGCTTCGTGCTCGAACATGTGCGCAAGCGCTCATCGGGCCTTGGACTCGTTTTTGGCCTGGCACGGCAACTCGGCGGAACGCTGAAGGTCGAAAAGAACCGCGGCGCGCGTTGCATTGTCGAGTTCTCCGAGAAAGGGTTGTGATCGCTAGGGGGATTGTCGGTGGAATTGAACATCACGTTTCAGCCAACGAAAAATTTCGGGTTTCCTTTTGCCGTCTTTGGTTCCGACGATCGAATGACCGCCCAGGATCTCCCGAAGAACCTTCGTGTTCTGATCGTCGAGGACGACTACCTGGCGGCGTCGGACGCGGAAGCCGTGCTCACCGAAGCGGGCATTGACGTCGTGGGCATCGCAAGCTCCGCCGATGAAGCGGTGCGGCTGGGAAAAGAGTCGCGGCCGAACCTGGCGATCATGGATATCCGGCTGATCGGAAATCGCGATGGCGTCGATGCCGCCCTTGAGTTATTTCGCGAGCACGGCATCCGCTCGGTTTTTGCGACCGCACATCACGACGCGCATATTCGCGCGCGCGCGGAGCCTGCCGCACCTTTGGGCTGGTTGGCAAAACCCTATACCACCAATGCCTTGATCGCGATCGTCCGCTCGGCGGCGGCGGAGCTCAAGAAGTCGAAATAGCCGAAAAGCAATTCGCGGGCCGAACGCCTATTCACCCCAAGCTTTGAAGGCTTCCTGGAACGCGCGCACGCCGGCGGGTCCTTTTTCCATCGCCAGAATGGCGCGCTTGCCGCTGTTGTAGACGATCGGAATATCGAACCAGTCGCGCTCTTTGAGGAATTGCACGTTTCGCTGTACGTCGATGTCGACGGCGGATAGGCCGATCAGAAAATATCCGTTGGTCACTTTCACCGACAGCCCGGCAAGCGGCACGCCGCGCGCCTGCTCGGAAGTCTTCATCAACACGCCGGGAATGTTCGCGATGCCGCCTTCGGAAAAATCTGCCGGCAGCGTGAACATGATCTCGATGGTATGGCTTGCCGGCAGCGCTTTGTCGGTATTGCGGCGCAGCGACCAGGTCATGCGCATGTGCCGCTCGGGGATTTCGACGTCGGCGCGCACCGCCAATTCAGGAGCAAGCCCGGTGCCCGGCGAGACCGTTTCGGTGCGCCAGATCGCCGAGCCGACGTACCGCTTCCCCTTCGGATCGTTCGGGTCCTCGTCATAGAGCACGACCTTCTGCGCAACTGAAGCGGCGGGGGCGGTGGCAGGTTTTGCCGGCGCCGGACTTTCGCTGCTTGGCCCCACCCGGTCGACAATTTTCGGCTGAGCTTTCGGCGCGGCCGCTTGCTGCGTTTCCGACGCGGCAGGCGGGTTGCTGCCGGACGATGCGAAAAGCGATTTGATGTTATGGCGCTGCCAATAGCCGATGCCGCCGAGCGCCGCGACAATCAGCAGCAGCACCGCGATGAGCGCCGGCAGGCGATATGAGCGCGCCGGCCGCACGCGTTCCTCCTGCTCCTCCTCGGCAGACGGCGGAGGCGGACGGCGTAATGCGGTTTGCTTCTTTCGCTGCTGCTGCTGCTGTTCCTGCTGCTGCTCAGCCGCTTCGGCAGCCGCGGCCTCCTCCGCCGCCGGCGCAACGAATGCCGGCGGAGGTCCAATGTCTGCTTCAGCCTTTGCAGGCGAATTCGCCGGGGGTCGTGATACCTGCTCGGCGGCCGGTTGCGGCGCCGCCCGCTCGGCAGGCTTTTCTACAGGTTTTTCGGCAGGCACCGCATCGAGGACATGGCGCGCGGACTTGTTGGCTTGCGCGGCAGCGCCGCCAAGATCCTCGGCCTGCGCCATTACCTCGCGGAAGTTGCGCAGGCCCTCATCGCGCAGCGACGAGCGATTGGTTTCGGCGAGTTCCGGCTTGACCTCGGCCGGTTGAGGACGTGGCGTTTCGGTGCGGGTCGCGCGGATCGCGTCCGCCTCGACCCTTCTGATCGCATCCTCCAGAGAAAGCCGCTCGCGCGTGATCTCCGATTCATCGAGCGGCGGCTCAGATGCGCGCAGTTGCGCGACCAGCGCGGCGCGCGCGCGGTCGTACAAAGTTGCGCGGCTCTCGACAGTGTTCTTGTCAAGACCGTCTATCGCACGGGCAATTAAGGGGTAGTAATCAGCCATCGGTCGTCAGCATTAAACCGCTTCTTGTCGTTTTTCTGTAGTCACTCGAACGGGTTCTTCATCAAAATCGTATCTTCCCGCTCCGGACTGGTGGATAACAGCGTGACCGGACAGCCGACCAATTCCTCGGTTCGGCGCACGTACTTGATAGCCTGCGCGGGCAATTGCGCCCATGAGCGCGCTTGCGCGGTTCGGTCCTTCCATCCTTCGATGGTCTCGTAGACGGGCTCGACCAGCGCCTGCGCCCGCTCGCCCGCGGGCAGATAATCGATTTCGCGTCCGTCAAGCCGGTAAGCTACGCACACCTTCACTTCGTCGAAGCCATCAAGGATATCGAGCTTGGTGAGCGCAAGGCCGTCGATGCCGCAGGTGCGCACGGTTTGTCGCACCAGCACCGCATCGAACCAGCCGCAGCGGCGCGCGCGACCTGTGACGGTTCCGAACTCGCGGCCGCGCTCGCCGATGGCGCGGCCGATCTCATTCGCCTGCTCGGACGGAAACGGCCCCTCGCCGACCCGCGTCGTGTAGGCCTTGCAAATGCCGAGCACGTAGCCGATGGCGTTCGGGCCGACGCCGGAGCCAGTGGCGGCCTGCGCCGCCACTGTGTTCGAGGAGGTCACGAACGGATACGTGCCGTGATCGATGTCGAGCAGGGCGCCTTGCGCGCCCTCGAACAGAATGCGCTTGCCCTCGCGCCGTTTCACGTCGAGCAGCGACCACACTGAATCCATGAAGGGCAAGATTTGCGGCGCAATTTTTGCGAGATCAGCGTAAAGCGCCTTCGCGTTGATTTCATGAATGCCCAATCCACGGCGCAGAGCATTATGATGCGCCAGCAGCCGTTCGATCTTAGGCGCGAGCGCCGGCAGGTCGGCGAGATCCATGAAGCGGATGGCGCGACGGCCCACTTTGTCTTCGTAGGCGGGGCCGATGCCCCGCTTGGTTGTGCCGATGCGTGTCGTCGAATTCGCCGCCTCGCGGAATGCATCGAGTTCCTGATGCAGCGGGAGAATTAGGGTCGCGTTCTCCGCAATGCGAAGATTGTCGGGGGTCACGGCGATACCCTGCTTCTTGAGCTGCGCAATTTCGTTGACCAGCGCGTGCGGATCGACCACCACGCCGTTGCCGATGACGGAAAGCTTGCCCTCGCGCACGACCCCGGATGGAAGCAGCGAGAGCTTGTACGTTACGCCGTCGATAACGAGCGTGTGGCCCGCATTATGCCCACCCTGAAAGCGGACGACGATGTCGGCTTGCTCCGACAGCCAATCGACAATCTTTCCTTTCCCCTCGTCGCCCCACTGAGCCCCGACTACGACAACGTTCGCCATGCGGATTGCTTCCCTGCGCCGTCACCGGACACTTCCGCCGGCAAGCCCGGCCAGGTCCACCCCCGGATAAAGGATGACCGCCGCCGAAGCAAGGTGGGCTAGCCTTCATCAGCCCGTATGTAACGATTTGATATCAAGCATCTATTCGCAGCCCGCGCTGTTCCGTCCGTGCCGCCCTGTGGCCTAATTTTGCCGGATGAATGCCCAAATCTTCAAAAAGGAGGCCGACGATGGCGACAAGCGTCAAGCAGATGATGGAAGCGGCCAATGCGGCGGTGCCAAGGATCACGCCGGTGCAGGCGCGCGAGATGATCGCGAAGGGCAACGTGCTCATCTTGGACGTGCGCGATGCACCCGAACTCGAGAAGAGCGGCAAAGTCGCCGGCGCGGTGAACGTGTCGCGCGGCATGCTGGAATTCCGTGCGGACCCGGACTCTCCCTATCACGACAAGAATTTCTCGAAGGACAAGCCCGTCATCGTTTACTGCGCGTCGGGCGGACGGTCCGCGCTCAGCGGCAAGGTGCTGAAGGAGATGGGATATAGCGAGGTCTACAATCTCGGTGCATTCAAGGATTGGGCCGAGAGCGGCGGCCCGGTTGAGCCGGTGAACTCTTCCTAGGCTAGCGCAAAACCCCGTGGTCATGCCCCGCGAAAGCGGGGCATCCAGTAAACAGCTGCGACAAGTGTGTTTACTGGATCGCCCGCTTTCGCGGGCGATGACGGCCGCGACATAGTTCGCGATTCGATCTGTTCTGCCCCGTTTAAAACTTCAGCGGCTTTGCCGACTGCACCTGCGGCAGCGCGCGCACTTTCGCGAGCACGTCGGCCGGCAATTCGCCGTCGATCTCGATCAGCGCGATGGCGTTGCCGTCCGGCGCTTTACGGCCGACATGGAACGTCGCGATGTCAATTCGGAACGCTGCGAAGACCAGAACTGCGCGGCGGACTATTTCTTTGCCGGCGTGAAGATATCGACCGCGATCAGCACGACGTTATCCTTCCCGATATTGCGGTGATAGTGCGTCGTGTTGCGGGTCGCCATCGACGTGTCACCGGGATGCTTGATCGCCTTGCTGCCGTCGGCAAGTCCAACCTCGTCGGTCCCTTGCATAAAATAAACGACGGCCGGCCGGTTCTTATGGCTGTGAAGACCGATGTGCCCGCCGGGCTCGATGGTGAGCATACGCATTCTCAGTTGTCGGCCGGCCATTCCGTCGATTTCCGGACCGAGCTCGACGACCGTGGTCTTGCTGGCCGTAAACCCTACGTTGCCTTTCGGTGCGTCTTCTGCACGAACGGCCTGCACGCTCCAGCCCAGGATTATTGAGAAAGCTAGCAACGCATAAGCGAGACGTAACGTCGTCATGTGTTGTCTCTCCCTAGTGTTTCAGCAGCACAAGGCACAATTCCTTGAGGATGCTAGCGGGCGCGCGTTTTGCGATCTTGGATTTTTACGAACCGATCAAAGTCCTTGTCGGTGCATAATTTGCACATCCCTGTCGCGGCTGGTAAAATGACGAGGCTAGGAATTTCCAGTACATTCTAAAGTGGCAAGTCATTGTTCCGCTGTCGTTAAGTCGCGCCAAGCAGCCGGCAGGCGTGCTCGGTGGGAGTATGGCTATGTCCACGTGCGTACCCGATTTCGCCCCGGTTCGGTTCTCGACAAGCGATCTCGCCGAACGTGATCGCCTGCCTGCGTGGCGCG
>JAICMO010000261.1 GCA_025929185.1 Pseudolabrys sp. | reverse complement strand
GTGGCCGTTCATCCTTCGAGGGCCGCTTCGCGGCCGCCTCAGGATGACGGATAAATGCTGCGACAATTCGGAACGTCTTCGTGGACGCCAAAGCACAATCACCGCGATTTTCCGGCGTCCTGATCGGCACGCTGTGCGGCATCGGCTCGGCGCTCGGCTGGGCGGCCGGTTTCGCCACCGCCAAGCATGGCGTCAGCATCGGCTTTTCGCCGGCCGATCTTGCCATGCACCGCTATTTCTGGACCGGGCTGCTGCTGATCCCGACGATCCTGCGCGGCGGCGTGCGCGACCTCGGCGGCGTCGGCTGGGGTCGCGGCCTTGTGATGAGCATCCTTTCCGGCCCGCCGCAGGCGCTACTCGCCTATATCGGCTTCACGCTGACGCCGCTGGGGCATGGCGCGACCATTCAGCCCGCCTGCGCGGCGCTGTTTGGATTGGCGCTCGCAAGTCTCATTTTGCGCGAGCGGCTGACCGCGCAACGCATCGCCGGCGCGGTTGCGATCGTCCTCGGCCTGATGGCGTTCGGCTTCGAGTCGCTGACGACGATCGGCAACGAGGGCATCGCCGGCGATCTGTGCTTCTGCGCGGCCGGAATCTCCTGGGCGATCTTCGGAACGTTGCTGCGGCTGTGGCAGGTGCCGGGCAAGCGCGCGATCGCGGCGGTCGGCGCGCTGTCGCTTGTTCTGTACGCACCGCTTTATTGGGCCCTTGTCGGCGATGCAAACATCGTGCGGCTCAGTTTTGGCGAAAATCTGTTGCAGGCCGTGGTGCAAGGATTGTTGGCGGGCCTGCTGCCGATTTATCTATTCGCTCGCGCGGTGATCCTGCTCGGAGCGGGCCGCGCCGCAACGTTTCCAGCACTTGTGCCGCCGTTCACGCTGGTGATCGGATTTCTCGCGCTCGGGGTGGTGCCGAGCGTGCCGCAGCTGATCGGGTTGGTGGTTGTGGTGATCGGATTTCGCTATACGCTCCAATAGTCATTCCGGGACGCGCCCGGAGGCGCGGACCCGGAATCCAGGAGCGGCACAACGCGCGGCTCTGGATTCCGGGTTCGCTCGCTTCGCGAGCGCCCCGGAATGACGGCTAAGTTTCCGGACCCGCATATTTCCCCGCCGCGTCGGGGAACATGTTTTTGACGATCTTGAACTTGGAGATGTCCACCGTCGCATCCATGTGCAGGAAGATGACGGCGTCGCGCAGCACCTTCTCGATGCCGAAGTCGAGCATGATGCCGTTGCCGCCGTGCAATTCGACCGCGTGCTGCGCGACCTTCATGATTTCTTCCGACGCAAACATCTTGGCCATGTTGACCAGCGTCTCGGCTTCCGGCGCGTTATCGTCGACAGCTTGCGCGGCACGATCGAGCAGCGCCCGCACCGCTTCGATTTTCGTCGCCATGTCGGCGAGCCTGAGCGCCACCGCCTGGTGCTTGATCAGGATGCGCCCGCCCTGCACGTAATTCTGCACGTAATCCGCCGTCGCCTCGAACGCGCGCACGCCGACGCCGAGATTTTTCGCCGCCTGGATGATCTTGCCGGGACGGAAATAGACGCCGGCCGAGCCCATCGCCGTGTCCTGCAGCAACAGATGATCGTCGGGCACGAACATGTCCTCGAACACCATCTCACCGTTATTCATGAAACGGCAGCCGAGCGTCTCGTTGCAGCGGGCGACCGAAAAACCCTTCGTATCGCGCGGCACGAGGAAGGACGACGTGCCCTGCAACATGCCGACTTTTGGATTGGTGTTCGCGTAGACGACATAAAGCGACGCATCGTAGCCGTTGGAAATGAACTGCTTGCGTCCGTTGACGATCCAGCCGCCGCTCGTCTTCACGGCCTTAGTCTGCATCGCCGCTTCCGGCACGTTGTAGGGCAGCCAGCGGTCGGAGGCGCCGCGCGGCTCGGTCAGGCAATGGGCCATGAGGAATTGCGGGTTCTTCACCAGCTCTGGAAACCATTTCGCCTGCAGATGCTTCGGCGCGAACTGGCGCAGCAGCACCGACACTTTCCAGTTCTGCACCATCTTGTCGGCAAGGCCTGAATCGCCGCGCGCGATCTCCTCCGACACAAGCGCAAAGGTTTTGACCTCGGTGCCCTTCTCCAGCTCGACGCCGCCATACTCCTCCGGCACGCCGAGCGTGCGGATGCCTATTTTTTCGGCCTCTTCCAGGATGTGCGGCGGCAGGCGATTTTCCGGCACCATCGACCATTCGCGTTGCCAATTCTGCTTGATGAACGGAAGCACCACGTCGTCAACGAACTGGCGGCAACTTTGCCGCATCATGCGCAGCTCTTCGGACAGGCCACGGTCGGACGACATACGCTCGAGCATCGGCATTTCCTCGTTGGTATCGTTGTCGTCCAGTGTCGCGCGGATGACCGGCCAAGTCGAGGGCGGCGGTCGAACAGCCACGGCCGGCTGTTTCGACCAGGCGAAAGCTGGCAATCTCGAAGCTTGGAGGTTTGCAATGCGCGATCTGCAACACGATGCGATGCACGGCGGTTGTACCTGCGGCGCGGTGCGTTACCGGCTCAAAGCGAAGCCATTATTCGTGCATTGCTGCCACTGCACGTGGTGCCAGCGCGAGACGGGCTCCGCTTTCGCAGTCAATGCTTTCATCGAGGCATCACAAGTCGAG
>JAICMO010000230.1 GCA_025929185.1 Pseudolabrys sp. | reverse complement strand
TGAAAGAATAGAAGCTGCCGCCGCTTACTCCTCGGGCTCCGTTGTAAAATAGAGCGGATAGCCCTTCTGTTTTCCGAGTTCGGTTCCCTCTTTCGCTTTCGTGTCGGCGACATCCTTGGTGTAGACCGCGATCACGCAGGCACCCTTCTGGTGCGCCGTCATCATCACGCGGTAGGCGTGGCTCTCATTCATGCGGAACACAGCCTTGAGCACCTGCACGACGAATTCGCGCGGCGTGTAATCGTCGTTGAGCAGAATGACCTTCCAGAGCTTCGGCCGCTCTGTTTTGGTCGCTACTTTGGTCCGCGGCTTTTCGATGACTTTGTCGGCCATCGTGAGCGCTCCGAGCGATCATGTTCACGCCCCATTATAGGCGATCATCACGCGTTTCGTTCAACCGCCGCCGCAAGCCGCTCGATCAACTCCCGTTGCGCCGGATTAATTTTTTTTCGCGCCTCCTCCGCCGTGAACCACGCGGCGCGATCAACTTCAGGAAAGCTGCGTTTTTTTCCGCTGCGCGGCGGCCATTCGATCTCGAATGTATTCGAAACAAGCGCCTTCACATCGAAGTTATTTTCGATAGCAAAGCAGACGACCTGCTTGCCGCTTTTCTGCCTGATTTCACCAAGCGGCAGGAAATCGCCGCGCAACTCGACGCCCATTTCTTCCGCGAACTCGCGGCGTGCGGCGGCGAGCGGATCCTCGCTCTCGAGATATTCGCCCTTCGGGATTGTCCAGGCGCCCGCGCCTTTCTTTGCCCAGAACGGTCCGCCCGGATGCACAAGCAGCACGCGCAAGCCGCCATCGCGTTTCCACATCAGGATGCCGGCGCTGCGCCTGGGCATTTACGACCTTTTTCAGAGCTTTAGCTCCGTCAGCCCGGATGATCGTTCGGGCGCGCACCGAGCGGCCAACGGAAGAGACGGTCCGATTCCTTGATTTGCACATCGTTGATGCTCGCCTCGCGCCGGTGCATCAAGCCCGCTTCGTTGAACTCCCATTGCTCATTGCCGTGAGTGCGATACCAGTAACCGCCGTCGTCGTGCCATTCGTAAGCGAAACGAACCGCGATGCGATTGTCTGTGAATGCCCATACCTCCTTGATCAGGCGATAATCGAGTTCGCGTGCCCACTTGCGCTTTAGAAACGCAATGATCGCCTCCCGCCCCTGAAAAAATTCGGCGCGGTTGCGCCAGCGGCTGTCGACCGAATGGGCGCCGGCCACGCGCACCGGATCGCGCGAATTCCACGCATCTTCCGCGCCGCGTGCCTTCTGTGCAGCCGTTTCGCGGGTCAAGGGCGGCAGTGGCGGACGGGTTTCCATCTATACTCCTCGAGTCAGCTCTGATTAGCGTGCTTGTGAATGCTCAGTTGCGTGTGGACGTTAGGTTGTTCGAGGCCGCCATCCGCGATCCATTGATCGGTGCTCTTAATCGCGCGCTCGATCAGGACGCCGGTCTGCGAGAAGTCATAGGGTGAACCGCTGAGCGGACATAGCGGCGGCAGGACAAAATATTGAATGTCGCTGCCGTCGAGTTCTTGCAACTCGCTCAGCAACTGGCGTGCGATCAATAAGGTGATCGCGTGCAAGGCGCTCGCCACGGCGCCTGCCGGCGGCTTATCGAGCGCACAGGCATAGCCGGTCGGCAGCACGATCAGGCGCTTAGCCCCCTTCGCTACAGCCACCTTCACCGCGGTGTTGCTCGAAACCGCCCCGTCGACGAGATAAAGATTCCTGAACCGTACCGGCGGAAAGACCACCGGAATAGCAGCGCTCGCGACGATCGCCTGCGCGGCCGATCCCTCTGAGAGGATGACCGTCGCGCCGGTCAACATATTGGTCGCAACGACGTGGATCGGAAGTTTGGCTTGTTCGAGATTGCGATAAGGCAAATTATTATCGACTAGCGCGCGCAGGCCCTCAGCCGAAACGAGATAGTCGCGCCGGTATAGAAATCCCGCGATCGTGCGCCAGCCAAAGGGAAAGACGTCACGCCGGCGCAGTCCGCGCCAGATCGCCGCCAGCCGCTCGACGCCCTCCTGCGTCGGATTGCCGGCGTAATAAGCTCCGTTGAGCGAGCCGACGCTGGAGCCAACGACGATATCAGCCGCGACGCCACGCGCGGCGAGCGACTGCAGCATCCCGACCTGCACGGCACCGAAGCTGCCGCCGCCGGCAAGCACGAAGGCCGTTTTTGGTCGATCACCCCCCGCAGGCACGGAAAGCCGCCTTTGTTACTCCGCCATGCGCAGGAATTCCTGGCGGGTGAGCGCGTTATCGCGGAACACGCCGAGCATACGGCTTGTAACCATGTCAGTGCCCGGCTTGTGAATGCCACGCGTGGTCATGCAGTGATGCACCGCTTTGATCACGACCGCCACGCCTTGCGGCTTGAGCACTTCATCGATGGTGTTCGCGATCTGCGCCGTCATTTTTTCCTGGATTTGCAGGCGCCGGGCATAGGCCTCGACCAGCCGAGCGAGCGTGCTGATGCCGACGACGCGGCCGGTCGGAATGTAGGCGACCCATGCCTTGCCGATAATCGGCGCCATGTGGTGCTCGCAATGGCTCTCAAAGGGAATGCCACGTAGGACGATCATCTCGTCATAGCCTTCGATCTCCTCGAAGGTCTTTTTCAGGACGTCGGCGGGATCTTGGGCGTAGCCGGAAAAGAATTCCTCGAACGCGCGGGTAACCCTGGCCGGTGTCTCGCGCAGGCCGTCGCGGTTCGGATCTTCGCCCGTCCAGCGGATCATGGTCCGCACGGCGGCTTCGACCTCGGCTCGCGTCGGCTTGCCGATCTCATTTTCGGGGGACTTAACCCGTTCCAGTGAACGCAAATTCGTAGCCATTGGGCGCCTCCATTGCCGATGCCCGCGACGGCGCCGGACCTTGATCTCACAAGATTAGATGGCCAAAACCCACAAAGGTTCCAGCGCGGCGCGCAAGGAACGGCGCCGTTACGAATGGGGGGCGCCCCTTTTCCGCGCGGCGTCATCGCCGCCGCGGAACTGCGGCCGTCCCGGCTGGAAAATCACCTTGCATTACAGCAGGACTACCTGCGCGTCTGCGCCCGAGCCACGCGTCGATGCTCCAGGGGCCGGGTCCGGCAAAAGCGACATAGAAAAAAACGAAACAATAGAGGATGGCGGCGTCACCACGATTGAGGATCGGGAAAAATCCATGCGGGAAATGGCTGATGAAATACGCGAACGCCATCTCGCCCGACATGATCAAGGCAGCGGGCCGCGTGAACAGGCCGGCAAGCACCAACAAGCCGCCGACGAACTCGATGGCACCGGCAAACCAGTACAGCGTGAACAGCGGCGGTGTCGGCATCGGTAACGGAAAGCCGAACAGGCGCGAAGTGCCGTGCTCGAGAAAGCAAAGCGCGACGGCGATGCGTAAAATGCTCAACACATGCGGAGCAAGACGGCGGGCGATCGGGTCGGTCACAGTCGAAATCCTTGGTTATTTGCGGGCGGAGTTCGCCTCTTCAACGCTTTCGCTAACGTCATTTGGTGATCAGGAAAGCGGCATGCGCTTCACAATTATCTGATTGATTCGCATGGAATAAGCGCGCTGACGGGGCGCCTCGATAGAACATCGGATATTCAGAAAAAATGCATTTGGAATCTCGAAAATTTTTTCGCCGAAGGAATTTGCGGCGCCTTCAAACTTAAGTCGTAATTTTTGCGCCTTATGTCAGCGCTGCTGCTTTATCCGCACCCGATCCGCGTCTAGCCTGCCCTCTAAGAAGAGGGCTGAAAAGTTTTGTAAGAGTTGGAGAGGCCCAATGGAACCCTATGTTCGTCAAACAGGATTCCGCCGCCCGCGTCCGATGACCGAATGTGCGCAATGCGGCGAGCCGATCTACGTGCCGGAATGGTCCGAATACCTCGATGCAACGAAGCTGCGCCACTTGTGGCAATGCGAGGCTTGCGGCTACAGCTTCGAAACGACGGTGCATTTTGCCGCCGCATAAGCGGCGCTATGCGGCCGTCGGCTTGAAATTCATCGCGACCCCATTGATGCAGTAGCGCAGACCCGTCGGCGGCGGGCCGTCCGGGAACACGTGCCCGAGATGGCTCCCGCATCGGCTGCAATGCACTTCGGTGCGCATCATTCCATAACTGTCGTCTTGCGATGTCTCGACAGCCCCTGGAAGCGGGTCGTTGAAGCTAGGCCACCCTGTGCCGCTTTCAAACTTCATCTTTGAGACGAACAAAGCCTGCCCGCAGCCGGCACACTCGAACGTTCCCGCTCGTTTCTCATGGTTCAAGGCGCAGCTTCCGGGACGCTCGGTGCCGTGGCCGCGCATGACATCGTACTGATCGGGGGTGAGAATTCGGCGCCATTCAGCGTCGCTATGCGTCACCGGAAATTCCTTCGTGATG
>JAICMO010000195.1 GCA_025929185.1 Pseudolabrys sp. | reverse complement strand
GCATCGACAATTTTGCCGCCATTTACGCGATAAGTGACGAGTGCGGCCGACATGGCGAAGTCGCCGGCGCGGCGGCTGAATTCGTTGAAGCCGAATTTGGCATCGGCAGTAAGAAGCGGCAGTCGCGCTTCGGCGAGCAATTCATCTTCCATCAGCGCGGTGGACATGACGCCGGCAAAAAAATCCTTTGCCAGGATCGGCCGCTCGCCGCGTGTGCTTCTGGCAACAATCGTCGCATCGAGCGTCGCCGCAACCAGACACCATTCCGACGCCGGATCGGCATGTGAGAGGCTGCCGCAAAATGTGCCGCGCATGCGGATCGGATAATGCGCAATACTGCGCACGACAGTGGCGAGCAAGACGCCAAGCGGTCCTTCGACAGCCCGCTTGTGAAACGCGGCGTGACGCACGCGGGCGCCGATAACGAGCGCATCGTTTTCAACCTTGAGTTTGTCGAGCCCGGCAACTTCATTGATGTCGACGAGATGCGCCGGGCGCGCCATGCGGAACGCCATGATCGGCACGAGGCTTTGCCCGCCGGCGAGCACGCGGCCGTCTTGGGGCGCGACCTTCGCCAAAATCGCCAGCGCTTCCTCGATCGTCTTCGGCACGTGGCGGACGAAAGGCGCGGGCTTCATGCGGCAGGACTTTCACGCAGGCCGAGCAATCTGTTTGCACGCAAACGATAAACGGCGGCGGCAGATTGTCAAACATCCCGCCTCATCCTGAGGAGCGGTCCGAAGGACCGCGTCTCGAAGGATGGGGCGGCCACATGCTTCGAGACGCGTTGCTGAGTTTATCATCGGGCCGCGCTTTGCGCGGACCCGTTGGCAACGCTCCTCAGCATGAGGCCAATAAGGCTTTCTTTCGAGATTACGTCCCCACCTTCAGCTCACTCACCAGCGCGCGCAGCGCGGCGATGGTGGAGAGCGGCACGACGCGGCCGGTGCGCGGGTTCTGCGAAGGAATACCCGCGATTGTCATCGTGAAGTTCACGGTGTCGGATTCGACGTCGATCGTGTGCGTATTGCGCGTCACCGTCGGGTCGGCCCAGATTTCGAGCCGCGTGCGATCCGGTCCGATGCCGGCAAGACTTAAAGCCGCCGCGACGTTCACGTTCGCCGGGAAGCCGCGCGCGCCCTCGCGCGCCGTGCCGTCGAACACCTTCACCGGCTTGTCGAGGTTCTTCACCGAAATGTTGTTCTCGATGAGGTAAGGCGCGCCGTCGAGCCCGGCCGGCGGCTTGCGCGTCACCATCTTCACAGAATGAATGGTGCCTTCGTTGGCCGCGCGCACGGCGTCGAATCCGATCAGCGCGCCGGTCGGCACCAGGATGCGCGCGCCGTTTTTCTTCGCACGCGCGACCAGGTCCCAGTTCGGCAGAAGCTGCGCGACCGACAGCGGCATGAACAGCTTGCCCTTGTCGATGACGCTGATGGCGATATCGCGAAAGAGGGCAGGTGGCAGGCATTCGACGACGAGATCGCATTCATCAGCCAGCGCCGTGTAGGTGCGCAATGCAATCGCGTCGCCGATTTGCGGCAGCGCGCGGCGCACCTTGTCGGCATCGCGCACGGCGACGGCGGTGAGGGTGAGTCCGTCGATGCCGTCGATCAGCCGGCGGGCGACTTCAAGGCCGACGGCGCCGAGGCCGGCGATGCCGACTTTAATGGGTGGTTGATGAGGCAAGCGAGGCTCCGTCTGCAAAAGATTTTGCGCCAGTTTTGTCTCCGTCACCCTGAGGTGCGAAGCCGCGTAGCGGCTGAGCCTCGAAGGGTGCGGCCCGGGCCGTCATCCTTTGAGGCCGTGCTTCGCGCGGCATCTCAGGATGACGACAGAACGCGTGCATGTTACTTCCGCCCGGAAAAATTCGGCTTGCGCTTTTCCAGGAATGCACGGATGCCTTCCTGATAATCGGGATCCGCGCTTGCTTCGCGCTGCAGGTCCCGTTCGAGGTCGAGCTGCCGATCGAGACTGTTGTCCGCGGACGCATCCAGCGCCCGCTTGATGAGCGCGAGACCGTGCGCGGGCATGCGCGCGCATCGCCGGCAAATGGCATCGACTTCATCTTCAAGCGCGCCATCATCGACTACTTTCCAGATCAATCCCCATTTTTCGGCGTCTTCGGCCGACAGCGGATCGGCAAGAAGCGCTAGTCCGCGCGCGCGGGCTTGGCCCACGAGCCGCGGAAGAGACCACGTGCCACCGGAGTCGGGGATCAACCCGATACGCGCGAAGGCCTGGACGAAGCTTGCCGAGCGCGCCGCGATGACGATGTCGCAGGCAAGCGCAATGTTGGCGCCGGCACCGGCGGCGACGCCGTTTACGGCGGCCACTACGGGAAGGGGGAGGGTACGGAGCTTCCGAACCAGCGGATTGTAAAACTTCTCCAGCGTGCTGCGCGACACGGCATTCTCACCGGGCTCGGCGAGGCGGTCGTTCAGGTCCTGTCCTGTGCAGAAGGCGCGTCCTGTGCCGGCGAGCACCAGCGCGCGGCATTCCTTGTCGGCTTCGGCATCGTCAATCGCATCGCGCAGCGCGTGATGCATCGTCTCGTTGAACGCATTGAGCCGGTCCGGCCGATTGAATGCCAGGACGCGATAGCCTTCGCGCTTCGTGATGAGGATTGTCGGCTCGTTCGCCGCTTGCTCGGGCATCGCGGCTACCGCTTGAGGAATTTGTCGAGCGCGCCGGTTTTCTGATGCGGACCGGCGTAGTCGGCGGCGATCCGCTCGTAGAAACGCGCGGCGGCCTGCATCATCTCGTTCTCCGGCCGATCCTTGCCGATGAAATCGGCAATCTCCTCGAGCTCGGCCACCCAGCGGTAGGCCTTTGCATACATGCTGGGGATTTGCGGCGTGAGATAGCCCAGCAGGTCCGGGCGGCTTTCGGCAAGCTCCGCCCTGAGCGCCTCAGCCGAGCCCTCGCGTGTTGCCGCCAGCATCATGGCGGCGCCGAGCGCGGTGAAGCCCTTGGTGATGCCGGCATAGGACATCTTCAGCGCGGAGGCGGCAGCGGGAGGACCCTTCAGAACGCGCACGATCAGGCCGTGCTCGTTGAGCCTGGCAAATTCGTCCGCGGCAGCACCCGAAGCATAAAATCTGGTCTTGTTGCTGCCGGGCTTCGGCGGCGGCCCGATGATGCCGGCATCGACGAACGGGCATCCGGTTGCCGCGACCGCGGCTGCGATCTTGTCGGCTGTGCGTGGGCTGACCGCATTGCAATCGACGTAGATCGGCTTCTTGTTAGCGGCGGTGAGCACAGGCGTAAGACGCGCGACGAGCGCCAGTGCATCACCCGGCGGCACGATCGAGAGCAGAAAATCGGCTTCGGTGAGCTGTGCGTCGGAGACAGCCATCATGCCCGCCTCGCGCGCCCGTTTCGCGCTCGCCTCGCTGCGGCCGGCAAGCGACGTGAGCACCTTCACGCCACGCTCGACGAGGCATTTTGCAACCGCGGCGCCCATGCTGCCGGGTGCGATGACGGCGACGGTGGGGGTCATGCGGCAGCGTCCTCAATTACCCGTCATTCCGGGGCGCCCGCGCAAGCGGGCGAGCCCGGAATCCATAACCCCGGCGCTGCGGAGCATGGATTCCGGGTCCGCGAGCTTTGCTCGCGGCCCGGAATGACAACCGTATCACGATCCCGTCACTCCGCCGTCAAGATTGATGCTCTGCCCGGTGACGAACGCCGCTGCGTCGGAGGCCAGAAAAAGCACCGCGCCGACGAGATCGTCCGGCGTTTCCGCGCGGGGAATGCACTGCATCGAGATGATGCGCTGCTTCTGCTCGGGCGTCACCGTCTTGCGCTCGATTTCGGTGAAGGTCGCGCCCGGCAAGATGGCGTTGACGGTGATATTATCAGGCCCAAGCTCGCGCGCCATCGCGAGGCTCATACCCATCAGCGCCGATTTCGACGCGATGTAGTGCAGGTAATGGGGCCGCCCAAGCCGCACCGCGCCCGACGCCACATTGATGATGCGACCCCATTGCGCGCGCCGCATCGCCGGCAGTACCGCGCGGGCGCACAGGAACGGGCCTGTGAGGTTCACGCGCAGCACGTCTTCCCACTCCTTGACCGGAATCTGGTCGAACGGCCGCATCTCCAGCGTGGAGAAAATTCCGGCATTGTTGATGAGAATATCGACGCGGCTGTATTTGCTCTCGACAACGTCGATCATTTCTCTGATCGAGGCTTCATCCGCCACGTCGGTTTTGACCGCCAGCGACTCCCCGCCCGCTTGCATGATCTCGGCCGAGACGGATGCTGCCGTATCTTCGTTGCGCTCGGCGATCACCGCCACCGCGCCGGCCGCCGCAAACGCCTTGGCAAACGCGCGGCCGATGCCTTGCCCCGCGCCGGTGATGATCGCGACACGTCCGTTCAGCGAAAAATCCGCACTCATGCCGCGCCTCGCTCTCCCATTCTGTCATTCCGGGGCGCGGCTGAAAGCCGCGAACCCGAAATCCATAACCCCAGCGCGGCGGAATATAGATTCCGGCTCCTGACCTTCGGTCCGTCCCGGAATGACGAAGTGAATTTCATGCGGCGCCTCGCTCCAATTCCGGAAGGCGCTCCAGCGCCGCACGCGCGTTGCACGGCTGCCACCACGGCTTGATGCCGAGATCGTTGGCAATGATGGAAGCGCTTATGTAACCCGCGCCGCCGGAAATCGCGCCGCCGGGATGGCCTGCCGAGCCCGCGCTGTATAAATTCGGGATCGGCGAGCGGTAGCCAAAGTGATTGTACATCACCTGCTCGGCATTGAACGCGCCCATGAAGATGTCGCCGTCGCGCATGTTGATCATTTCCTGCACATATTCGCGGCCGGTGTAGACGTAGCGGCCGAGGATGTTCTTCTTCGTCATATTGGGGCAATAGCGCGCGAAGCATTCGACGATTCTGTCGGCGAATTCGTCCTTGAAATCGTCGTAAGACTGCCCGCCAGTGTCCGGCTCGAGCGGCATTACGTGCCAGCAATAGGTCGTGTGCTTGCCGGGCGGCGCTTGCGTCGGATCGAGCAGGCTCAATGGTCCGGAACCAAATTGCACGATTTTCGGTATACGACCAGCCTGCACGTCCATGTGCGCGGAGAACAAGTCCTCCATCGTCTCGGCGCCGATCGACCATTTCAGCGTGCGGTTGATGTTGGGATCGAATTTTTCCGCCGCAAAGCGCGGGCTTTCGTTCAGCGCAAGATGCAGCCCGAACAGGCTCCACTTCGTGTACTGGAAATTGTCGATCTTCCTGAGGAAATCCGCCGGCAGTTGCGCACGTCCGATCAGGCTCTCGAACGTCTGATGAACGTCGAGCGTCGAGGCGACGAACTGCTTCGCACGCACGGTGCGGCCGTCATCGAGCGCAATGCCGGTCGTGCGCCCGTTCTCGATAACGATCCTGTCGATGCGCACTTGCGGCTGATACGTGCCGCCGGCGGCGATGAACGCTTCCATCAGGCCGCGCGCCAGATTGAACGACCCGCCCTGGCAGAGTTGGTAGCCGCTCTCGAGGTCGACGGCGCGGATCACCGAGCCCATCGGCGAGGTCTTCGACAGCGTGTCGACCAACCAGGTGCCGAACAGCGAGACCTTGAAAAGAAACAAGAGCCGCACGTGCTCGTTCTCGAACAGTTCGCGCACGACATCGAGCGGCTGGCGATTGGATATTTGGAGGAATTCCCGTCCTAG
>JAICMO010000273.1 GCA_025929185.1 Pseudolabrys sp. | reverse complement strand
TCTTGCATCCAATACCCCCAGGGGGTATATAGAGCGCATGCGAAAGAACAGCAAGGCGGCGACCATCAAGCGGCTCGGCCGCATCGAAGGCCAGGTGCGCGGGCTTTCGCGCATGGTCGCGGAGGACCGCTACTGCATCGATATCGTCACGCAGATCGCGGCAGTGCGCGCGGCGCTACGCCGCGCCGAAGAAGAAATCCTGCGCGATCACGTCGCGCATTGCGTCGAGCACGCGATTTCGAGCGGCGACAAGGCCGATCAGCGTCGCAAGGTGGCGGAGCTGATGGACGTGATGGGCCGGGCCGGAAGGTAGCTCGTCTTCGATTTATCCGCTCATGCCCGCGAAAGCGGGCATCCAGTTTCTAGACAGAACTGGGTCCCCGCTTATGCGGGGACGAGCGGGTACAAACTCAACTATATTTCTCCCTTGCCAGCTTTGCGCCCTTGCCAAGCGCATCAAGTTTAGCCACGGCAATGTCGAACCGCATCGGCGCCATGCCGCAATTGGTGCAGGCGACGATACGTTCTTTCGGCACGTATTTCATTGCTTCGCCGATTACACCGGCCACTTCATCCGGCGTCTCGAGTTTATCCGTGGCAACATCGATGACGCCGAGCAGCACATCTTTTCCGTCGAGTAGCCCAAGCAACTTCATCGGCACGCGTGAGTGAATCGCTTCGAGCGACACCCCGCCGATTCGGCTCTTGGCCAGCGCCGGAAAAAATTTCTCGTATTGCCGCCATTCACCTTCGAGATTGTTCTTCCAGTCGATATTGGCCTTGATGCCGTAGCCGTAGCAGATGTGCACGGCGGTCTCGCAGGTCAGGCCGTCGATGGCGCGATGCAAGGTGTCGACTCCCCAGCCCGGCACCTGGTCCATGAACACGTTGTACGCCGGCTCGTCGAACTGGATCACGTCGACGCCGTCCGCTTGCAGCGCGCGCGCTTCCTGATTGAGCAGGCCGGCAAAGGCCATCGCCATCTTCACCTTGTCGCCATAGTACGAGTCGGCGATCGTGTCGGCGATGGTCATCGGGCCGGGAAGGGTGATCTTCAATTTTTTCTTTGTGTGCGCGCGCGCGAGACGCGCTTCCGCCCCATGCACACGGCCTTTGAGCTTCACCTCGCCGCGCACGGTCGGCACCATCGCTTTGTAGCGATTGGCGCGGATGCCCATCTCGACCTTGTTTTGAAAATCGATGCCGTCGACGAATTCGAGAAAGCCGTGCACGAAATGCTCGCGCGACATCTCGCCGTCGCAGACGATGTCGATGCCGGCGTCTTCCTGCAATTTGATCGCGAGCAGCGTCGCGTCGAGCTTGCCTTGCGCAAGCTCCGCGCCGGCAAGGCGCCACTTCGGCCAAAGCTTGTTCGGCTCGGCGAGCCAGGCGGGTTTCGGCAGACTGCCGGCGATGCTGCTCGGAAATAACATGAGCCTATCCTCCCTCGGAGCCGGTCTGTGCCGGCTTGTCGATTGTTCTACGACGGCGGCTGCCATTTGTAGAGCCAATCGTAGCGCGCGAGCAGCCGCTCGCCGCCCATCACTCGCATGACGAGATTGCGGATCAGCGCCTCCGGCCCGCTCAACCCGTAGATGCGGCCCTGGCGGCGCGACGCCTTCTGCGCCTGTGCGGTGCGGGCGCGCCGCGCGCGCTCATAGGCGCGCAATGCCCTGCGCGGATTATCGAGGTTATTTGCCAGCATGTCGGCCAGCACCCCGGCGTCCTCGATCGCCATGCCCGCACCCTGCGCAAGGAACGGCAGCATCGGATGGGCAGCATCCCCGATCAGCGTGACCGTGCCGCTGCCGGTGGGTGTGCCGCCGCGCCGGTCGTGCAGCGCCCATTTCTGCCAGCGCTCGGGCGCGGCAATGAGCGCGCGCGCTTTTTCCGACCAGGCCCAGCGCTCGAAGTGGCGCAAAATCTCTGCGGGCTCGCCCGGCGCGCTCCAGCTTTCGCCGCGCCACTCTTCGTGCACGATCGCCACCATGTTGATGAGGGCGCCACCTTTGACGAGGTAATGCACGAGGTGGGCATCCTGGCCGAGCCATAAATGGATGAAAGGCTCGCGCCATTCCGGCGCCGCTTCGTGAATCGGCAACAACGCGCGCCATGCGGTGCGATGGCGAAACCGGGGTGCGCGTTCCC
>JAICMO010000086.1 GCA_025929185.1 Pseudolabrys sp. | reverse complement strand
GTCGGCGCCATCGTTTCGCTTGCGCCCAATCTCAAGCCGTTCACCGATCTGCTCGGCGTCGATGTTGCGACGGTGAAGAAGGTGCTCGCAAGCTGGGGACCCGGTTGCTACGACGCGGAATTGGACAAGGACGGCAAGGCCTTCAGGCCCGACGGAAAACGGGCTTGCACGCTTATCCCGCCGGCTTTGGGTCTCGCCGGGGTCAACCTGCACACCTGGACCGGCTACGGCTCGGTGCCGTACTGGAACGCCTATGTGGCGGTCACGCAGATGCACGGCTCCGGCGTGTTCTACGATGCGCGGTTCAACACCGATCAGTTCCCGGTGTCGAAGAAGAGCGGATCATGGAATACTCGCGGCGTCCCCGACAGAGTCACCGGAAAACTCGCCGCGCTTCAGTTCTATCAGCTCGCCATTCCGACTCCGAAAGCGCCGGCCGGCTCCTACAACAAGGCGGCGTTCGAGCGCGGCAAGAAGCTGTTCGACGGCGCCGCCAAATGCGCGACCTGCCACGTTCCGCCGCTGTTCACCGAGCCGGGAAATAACCTGCACACGCCGGAAGAAATCGGCATCGACTCGTTCCAGGCCGATCGCTCGCCGACGCACATGTACCGCACGGAGCCGCTGGCAGGCTTGTGGATGCATGAAAAGCGCGGCTTCTATCACGACGGCCGCTTTGCCACGCTGATGGACGTGGTCAATCACTACAACGACCACTTCAAGCTCAACCTCACCGAGGCGAACAAGAAAGACCTCGTGGAATATCTGAAAGGCATCTGACCGCCCCCGCTTCGGCGGATCGAGCGCAGCGGCGAATTGGTCCCGCGTTCTCTCCGGCTCTGCTTCATTTCGATCCGCCGAAGAAGTCGATCGTCATGGCCGGGCAACCGGGTCTGGCCCTAGGCCAGCCCGGTCGTAAACCTGTCCCGGCCATCCACGTCTTGCTGCTGAAACTCCATGAAGGCGTGGATGCCTGGCACAGGGCCGGGCATGACGCGTTTTACCGCCCGGTAAAATTCGGCACGCGCCGTTCGGCGGTCGCCTTCACGCCTTCCTTGAAATCCTCGGTCTTGCGCAGCCGCGTCTGCTCTTTCAATTCGTGCTCGGTCGCCTTGAGCACGCGGTCGGCAATGTCGCCGCGCATCGTTGCGCGCGTCGAGACAAGCCCGAGCGGCGAATTCTCCGCGATCTCGGCGGCGAGCGCCATCGCGGCATTGCGCACGTCTGCCTGCGGCACCAGCACGTCGGCAAGTCCCATCACATAAGCGTCGTTCCCGGTCACGCGCCGGCTCGTATAAAACATCATCGCCGCCTTGGTCGGCCCGATCGCCAAAGGCAGCGTCACCGTCAATCCGAAGCCGGGATGGAATCCGAGCCGCGTGAAGTTCGCGACGAAGCGCGCCTCCGGACAGGCGACACGGAAGTCGGCGACCATCGCAAGCCCAAGCCCGCCGCCGACCGCCGCGCCCTGGATTGCGGCGACGATCGGCTTTTTCGTGCGGAAGAGGCGATTACCCTCGATGTAAAGATGATTGACGGCGATGTCGCGATCGACGCGCTGCCCGTCGTCGTCCAACATCGAGCCGTCGCCGAAATTGGCGCCGGCGCAAAACGACTTGCCTTGCGAGGCGAGCACGACCGCGCGGCAGTTTATGTCTTCATCGAGCGCTTCGAGCGCCGATGCGATCTCCTTGATGAGCGCGATGTCGAAGAAATTATGCGGCGGCCGTCTGATTTCGATCAGCGCGACGTGGCCGGTCTGCTCGACCGCGATATCCTTGAACGGACCCATGTGTTTCCCCCGGACATTTCATTCGGCTGCCGCGTTGATTTTTGCCTGCGGCGTTTGTTTCACGATCAAGGCATCGACCACCGACACGCCTTCGCCGACGGCATGCACGATGACGGGATTGAGATCGATCTCGGCGATGTCGTCGGCGTGATCGGCGGCAAGGTGCGACAACTTCACCATCAGCTCCGCCAGCGCTTCGGTGTCGGCCGGTGGCGCGCCGCGGTGCGCCGCGAGAATGTGCGCCGCCTTGAGCCGCGCGTTCAGCGCGCGCGCCGCGGTATGATCGAGCGGCACCGGCGCGAGCGCCACGTCGCCGAGCGCTTCGACCAGCACGCCGCCAAGGCCCACCATCAGCAGCGGTCCCCATACGGGATCGCGGTTGATGCCGAGAATGACCTCGCGGCCTTGCCGCGCCATCGGCTGCACCAGCACGCCGTCGATGCGCGCGTGCGGCGCGTATTTCTTTGTCGCGGCGATGACGCGCTCGTGGGCCGCGCGAGTTGCGTCGGCGCCAACCACGTTGAGTTCGATGGCGCCTGCTTCCGTCTTGTGCGGCACGTCGACCGACTGCACCTTCAGTGCCACTGCGCGCCCGATCGTTTCTGCAATAGCCTCCGCTTCGGCGGCGGAGCGCGCGAGCCGTCCTTCGTTGTCGGCGTCGATACCGTACGCGGCAAGCAGGGGCCGCGCTTGCCATTCGGTGAGCACGGGGCCGCCCGCCGCCAGCATGGTGCGCACGGATTTTGCATCGGCGCGCGCCCGCGTGGCGGCTTTCGTCCTCTTCAGGAATTCGTCGCGAAACGCACGATAGTCCGCCATCACGCGCATCGTGCGCGCACAGCTCTGCACATTGGTGAACAGCGGGTAGCCCGCCTCGTTGAGGATTTCGATGCTGCGATCCGACGGCAGGGTGTAGGTCCACATGAAGACGGGCTTGCTCGAATCGCGCGCAAGATCTTTCAGGCGCTGCAAATCGCCTTCGAGAAAGGCCGAGCGGCGCGCGGTCACGACGACCATCACGCTGTCGATCAGCGGCGACTTTGCCGCGAGCCGCGCGAATTCGGCGTAGCCGAGCTTATGCACCCCTTGCGCGGTCGAATCGATCGGATTCTGCGACGTGCCGTAGGAAGGAATTTGCGCGTCGATTTCCGCGCGTGTTTCCCGGTCGAGCACGGGCACGTCGAGGCCGGCATTGACGCAGGCGTCCGCCATCCACACGCCGGCGCCGCCGGACGAGGTACAAATCGCGGTGCGCTTTCCCTTCGGCATCTTGTCGGCGCAGGCGAGAAAGCCGACCGCGGTGTCGATCATTTCGTCGAAGTCGCGGCCCTCGATCAGCCCGTAATGCTCGAACATCGCACGGTAAGTCGCCGCCGATCCGGCAAGCGCGGCCGTGTGCGAGGTGACCGCGCGGCTGCCGGCCTCGGTCTGGCCGATCTTGCCGACGATCAGCGGTTTTCCCAATCTCAGCGCCTTCTCCGCGACGCGCTTGAATTTCTCCGGCGTCTTCACGTCTTCCAGCAACAGCAGGAAAACGTCGGTCTTGCCCTCGTCGAGCATGTAGTCGACGAAATCGAACACCTCGAGCACGGCCTCGTTGCCGGTCGTGACGATGTGCTGGAACGAAATGCTTCGCTGTTTGGCGCGGTCGAAGAACGCAAATCCGACGCCGCCGCTTTGCGACACCACCGACACATGCCCGCGGCCGAGCGGCTGCTTCGGCGTGAGCGCGCCGGCGCTCTTGTCCATCGCCGGGCTGAACGTCGGGCAGAGGGCGGCGGCGATGTTGGAAAAGCCTTCCGTGTTCGGGCCGCTCACCGCCATGTCGTAGCGCAAGGCGGTGGCGCGAATTTCGGCCTGCATGCGGCTGCCCGCTTCGCCCGGCTCTTCGGCAAATCCCGAGCTTAGAATAACAGCGGCCTTGATGCCGGCCTTTCCGCAGCGCTCGAGCTCCGCCGGAATATATTGCGCAGGCACGATGAGGATCGCGAGATCGACGGTTTCCGGCAGCGCATCGACTGAAGGATAAGCCTTCAGCCCTTGCACTTCGCTTGCGCTGCGGCTGACGGGATAAACCTTGCCGGCATAAGGGTGGCCCAGGATCGTTTGCAGGATGCGCCCGCGCAGGCCCTTGGTGTCGGACGAAGCGCCGACGACGGCGAGCGATTTCGGCGAAAGCATTTTTCCGATATCAGACACAGTGACTCGTCTCAGCGCATTCTGAATTGCTCCGTCATCCTGAGGCGCGAGCGCGCATCGGCGCGCGAGCCTCGAAGGATGATCGGCCGTGGCCGTCGCCCTTCGAGGCTGCCTTCGGCGGCCACCTCAGGGTGACGGATGAACGTTGCAATCTGCCTCATGTGCTCACCGCAGCCCCAACCCGCGCGCGATGATGCCACGCAGGATTTCGGTGGTGCCGCCCTGGATCGTCAGCTTGGGCGCGATCATCGTTGCGAAAGCGAGCTGCTCCTCCAGCGTCGCGCGGTTGGAGATTTCCGGCTCCAGGAATGCAGTCAGCTCGCGCACGCGACCCGGCAGCTTCTGCTCCCAGATCGTTCCCACGTCCTTGACGATCGAGGCTTCGACGACGGGCTCCTTGCCGGCCTGCAACATCCCGGCAACCGACACCGACATGCGGCGCAACGTGTGCAGCTGCGCGACCAGGCGGCCAAGTCCTTCCGCGCTGCGCAGATCGGGATCGGGTCCGAGCGCACGAACCATTTCGAGCATCACATAAAACGTTTCGAGGAAACGCTCCGGCCCGCTGCGCTCGTAGGCGAGTTCGCTCGTCGCCTGCTTCCACGCGCCGTCGATCTCGCCCATGACGTGGTCGTCAGGGATGAATGCATCGTCAAACACGACCTCGTTGAAGTCGTGCTGGCCGGTCATCTGAATGATCGGATTGACCGTGATGCCCGGCGTCTTCATGTCGACGAGGAATTGCGTCAGCCCATGCCGGCGATTTTCCTTTGTCGGCGGCGAGGTGCGGAACAAGCCGAGCATGTAATCCGCGATGTGCGCATTGCTGGTCCAGATTTTCGAGCCGTTGATCTTCCAGCCGCCGTCGACTTTCGTTGCTTTTGTTCTGGCCGCGAACAGGTCGGAGCCGGAGCCGGGCTCGCTCATGCCGATGACGAAGCACAATTCGCCGCGGCAGATGCGCGGCAGGATGTCTTGCTTGATGTGCTCGGGCGCGTATTTGAGCAGAATCGGGCCGCTCTGCCTATCCGCGACAAAGTGCAGCCGAACCGGCGCGTTCGCTACGCGGAATTCTTCCGTCACGACGTAGCGTTCGAGGAAGCTGCGCTCCTGGCCGCCGTATTGCTTCGGCCAGGTCATGCCGATCCAGCCGTTGGCCCCAATGCGCTTGCTGAAGGCTCGATTGTGCGAATCGCCGTTACCGGGGCGATGCGGATCGAAGGTGCCTTTGGCGATTTCCTCGGCGAGGAACGCGCGCACTTCGGCGCGAAGCGTTTCGCATTCGGGCGGCAGGCGAATTTGATCGAAACGAAGCGTGGTGCTCATGGGTCAACGCGAGGCAATTAGCGGCCAGAATTCATCGGCGCCGCGTTTGGCGACGCGCCTGCCGAGCTCGGCGGCCCACCAGCTTTCGTTGCCGAAGTCGTCGCGCCACGACAGCATGCGCAGCGTGAAACGATGCAGCACGTGCTCGTTGGTGAAGCCGATCGCGCCGAACACCTGATGCGCGATGGCCGATCCTTCCGCCGCCGCTTCGGCGGAGCGAATTTTTGCCGAGGCGACTTCGAGAAAAACAGCCTCGTCGAATTCATCTGCCTGCGCGATCGTATCAGCGGCAGAACCTGCGGCGGTGAGCGCAGCGGCCGTTTCACCCGCTAGCCGCGCCAGGTTTTGCTGTACGGCCTGAAATTTTCCGATCTTGCGTTCGAATGCAACGCGCTCGTTGGCATAGGCGACGCTCAGCGACAGGATCGTTTCGAGCGCGCCGGCGGCTTCGATGCTGCGCGCCGTCGCGCCCATCAGCATCAGCGCTGCCTGATCGAAGCCGGCAGGTGCCGAGGCGCTGCGGATTGGCTTCACGCGGTTGAACGTGACGGTGCCCGCCGCATCGCCAGCAAGATTTTTCCCATCGCTGACGCGGCAATCCTTCGCCGCGACCAGCGCAATCGTACTGCCGGCAAGCATGGCGATGTGCTGCGCCTCGCGCGCGAACGGAACGCCGCTTGCGCGCCCGCTCAGCGTGCCGTCCTTATCAAGCGTAATGCGATCGCGTGGTTGCGCCGGCGCAACCGTCATCGCGCCCGCGGGTGCCTCAATACCGGCGCGGGCAAGCAGCCACCCGGCGATGAGCGTTTCGGCGAGCGGCGCCGCCAGCGCGTAACGGCCGGCGACGCCCAGAATTTCAAATCCCTCGGCAAGGCTCGCGCCGGAGCCGCCGAGCTCCTCCGGCACCCACGCGAGCGGCAGGCCGGCGTCGGCGAGCGCGCTCCATAACCGCGCCTTCCACGCGTCGTCTTGCGTCCGGTTTATGGTCTGGGGATCGGCAAGATCCGCAAAGATGCGCGCCGCCGTTTCGGCGACGATATGGTCACTCCCGCCCGCCACGTTGCGTTGCTTGATCCCGGTTCTGCGCCACGGCGACCAATTTGCCCGCCATGGTTTGCCGCCATGTTGGAGGTTGCCCCGATTATTGGCAAGCCGCTCGACATTCCCGTTTGCCACCCGGCCGGCGGCGCCTGACGCAAGCCGATGCTGCGCTGCGCCCCGGAATGTTACCTTTTGTCGGGTTGATTGAGGAAACCACACCGGCTAGCGTAACCGTCAAAACAACCAACAATAGCGCCGGTGGAGCTTCGATCCTCCGTTCGGTGCAGCGTCCGGGAGGAAACAATGAGAGCAAAGCTCACCGTACTTGCGGCTGCGATTCTGGCCTGCGCATCGGTCGCCAACGCGCAAGCCGCCGAGCAACCGAAACGCGGCGGCATTTTTCGCGTTTATCACCGCGAGACGCCGCCGAGCCTCTCGATCATCGAGGAGGCGACCTTCTCGGTGAACATTCCGATGATGGCGGTCTTCAACAACCTGGTCGATTACGACCAGCACATCCCGCAGAATTCGATGAGCACGATCAGGCCGGAATTGGCGACGAGCTGGTCGTGGGACAAGTCGAATACCGCGCTCACCTTCAAGCTGCGGCAGGGCGTGAAGTGGCACGACGGCAAGCCGTTCACGGCCAATGACGTGAAATGCACGTTCGACCTGATCCAGGGCAAATCGAAAGACAAGTTGCGCAAGAATCCGCGCAAAGGCTGGTACGAGAACGTGACGGACGTCACGCCCAACGGCGATTATGAGGTGACCTTCCATCTCAAGCGGCCGCAGCCTTCGCTGCTCGCGATGCTCGCCTCCGGCTATTCGCCCATCTATCCGTGTCATGTTTCCGCTGCGCAGATGCGCACGCATCCGATCGGCACCGGCCCGTTCAAGTTCGTCGAGATGAAGCAGAACGAGTCGATCAAGCTCGTCAAAAATCCGGACTACTGGAAGAAGGGCCTGCCGTATCTCGACGGCATCGAATACACCATCATCCGCGACCGCTCGACCGCCGAACTGGCTTTCATCGCGGGAAAGGTCGACATGACGTTCCCGACGGTGATGACGCCGGCCTTGGTCAAGGACATCAAGAAGCAGGATCCGAAAGCGATCTGCGAAATCGTGCCGATCAACGTCAGCACCAATCTCATCGTCAATCGCGACAAGCCGCCGTTCAACAATGCCGATTTGCGCAAGGCCTTGGCGCTCTCGCTCGACCGCAAGTCGATGATCGACATCATTCAGCAGGGCGAGGGCGATATTGGCGGCGCGTTGCTGCCTCCGCCGGAGGGCGTCTGGGGCATGCCGCCCGACGTCCTGAAAACCGTCACCGGCTACGGTGACGTGAAGAAAAACCGCGCGGAAGCCCAGGGGATCATGAAGAAGCTGGGCTATGCGCCGGACAAGCCGCTCAAGATCAAGGTATCGACGCGCAATCTTGCGACCTATCGCGATCCGGCGGTCGTTCTCATCGACCAGCTCAAGAGCATCTATGTCGATGCCGAGCTTGAGCCGGTGGAGTCGGGCGCCTGGTTCGCCAAGATCGCGCGCGGCGACTACGCCGTCGGCCTCAACCTCACCGGCAACGGCATCGACGATCCGGACCAGGCGTTCTATGAGAACTTCGGCTGCGGCTCGCAGCGCAACTACACGCACTACTGCAACAAGGATCTGCAGAAGCTGTTCGACGAGCAGTCGCAAATGACCGACCTCGCCAAGCGCAAGAAATTGGTCTGGCAAATCGACAAGCAGATTCAGGAAGACGTGGCGCGGCCGATCCTGTTTCACGCGCGCAGCGGCACGTGCTGGAAGCCTTACGTGAAGAACATGACGATCATGACCAACAGCTCGTACAACGGCTACCGCTACGAGGACGTTTGGCTCGATAAGTAGTGCGCAGTTACCCGCTCGTCCCCGCGAAAGCGGGGACCCAGGGCGGCCAGGCAAGAAGAAAGCCCGCGCTGGATTCCCGCTTGCGCGGGAATGAGCGGGAGAGTTGGACAGCGCCCGCGCGATATACCGGATCGCTGAACGGAGGTTTCAATTGGGCGCTTATCTGATCAGGCGCTTCTTTTTGATGCTCCTGACGCTCTTCGGAATTTCGGTGCTCATCTTCGTGATGCTGCGGCTCGTGCCCGGCAACATCGCGGATATTTTGTTCGACGCCGCGGGGCTGATCGATAGCGCGGACAAGGTAAAGCTCGAGCACGATCTCGGCATCGACAGGCCGATCGTGATCCAATACGTCGACTGGATCGGCGGCCTCGCCCACGGCGATCTCGGCTACTCTTATGTGTCGGAAAAACCCGCGATCGACGAGATTGCACCGCGCATCCCGATCACCGCCAAGCTTGCGGCGCTGGCTTTGACGTTCTCCATCCTGTTCGGCGTTCCGCTCGGCGTCATCAGCGCGGTCAGGCAGAACTCGTGGCTCGATTATGTCCTGAGGGTGATCAGCCTGAGCGGGCTGTCGATGCCGTCCTTCTGGATCGCCCTTCTCATCCTCATTCTCTTCGCGCACTATTTCGGCGCGCTGCCGATCTACACCGATCCGCCGAAAGGTTTCTGGAATACGTTGTGGCTTTATAGCGTGCCGGCCGCCGCGGTCGGCTTCCGAAGCTCGGCGCTGGTCATGCGGCTCACGCGCTCCTCGATGCTCGAAGTGCTGCGGCAGGATTACATCCGCACCGCGCGCGCGAAGGGCGCCTCCGATCAGGCGGTCAATTATCGCCACGCGCTGCGCAACGCCATGCTGCCGGTCGTCACCGTTATCGGCATTGAGGCGGCCTTTCTGATGGGCGGCCTGATCGTCACCGAGACGGTGTTCAACATTCCCGGCGTCGCCCGTTTTCTCGTCGAGGCGATCCAGTGGCGCGATTACCCGATCGTGCAGAATCTGGTGATGTTCATCGCCTTCGTGGCGGTGTTCATCAACTTCCTGATCGACGTGCTCTACGCGGCGCTCGACCCGCGCATCAAATATGCGAGCTGACGTGGATCGGAAGAAAGGACGTCCATGGCCATCGTCGATTTAACGTCGGTTCCCGCGGAAGAACCCTTCCGCGACGAGAGCGTGTGGTCGCGCCTGCGCTACTACGCGGCGTCGCATCCGCTGGGCGTCGTCGGCGCCCTCATCATGCTGGTGTTCGTGACCGTCGCCGTCTTTGCCGACTTCCTCACCGTTTACGATCCGACCGCGACCAACTCGGCGATCGCGCTCGCGCCGCCCGGCGCCGCGCATTGGCTCGGCGCCGACTACATGGGCCGCGACATTTACAGCCGCATCGTCTACGGCGCGCGTATTTCGCTGGCGGTGGGCTTGGGCTCGACCGCGCTCGGTTGCGTGCTTGGCGTCGTGCTGGGCCTGGCTTCCGGCTATCTCGGCGGCTGGGTCGATCTCGTGGTCCAGCGCGTCGTCGACGTGTTGCAGGCGATACCGCTGCTGGTACTCGCGCTGGTGATGGCTGCTTCGCTCGGTCCCGCGCTCGGCAATACGGTCGTCGCCATCGCGCTGCCGCTCGTTCCCTATGCGGCGCGTGTCATCCGCTCCAACACGCTGGCGCTGCGTGAGCAGCCTTTCGTCGAAGCCGCGCGCGCGACCGGCATGAGCGAATTTCGCATCGCGGTCCGTCACGTGCTGCCGAACACGCTCGCGCCGCTGATCGTGATCGCGACGGCGCAGCTTGGCGCCGCCATCCTCACCGAGGCGTCGCTGTCGTTCCTCGGCCTCGGCGTGCCGGAGCCGCACCCGTCGTGGGGCCGCATGCTGTCGGAATCGGTGGCGGAATACGTGCGCGTCGCGCCCTGGCTTGTGGTGTTCCCCGGTCTCGCCATCAGCCTCGCGGTGTTCGGAACGAATCTGTTCGGCGACGCGCTGCGCGACATTCTCGATCCGCGGCTGCGGAACTGATGTTGCCCCAATGACCTTGACGACCGGCGAGCGTCAAACGGCGAAGCCCGCGGCCGACGGCGCGCCGAAAGCGGGCGGCGCTCCGCTGCTCGAGGTCGAGGGCTTGCAGACCTGCTTCGATCTGCGCCACGGCGTGGTCACGGCCGTGAACGGGATGAGCTTTTCGCTCGCGCCGCGCGAGACGCTGGCGATTGTCGGCGAGTCCGGCTGCGGCAAGAGCATCACCGCGCTGTCGCTGATGCGGCTTGTGCCCGAGCCGCCCGGCCGCATCGCGGCGGGCTCGGTGAAGCTTGCCGGCGTCGACCTGCTCAAGCTCAGCGATGAAGCGATGCGCCGCGCGCGCGGCAAGGACATCGCCATGATCTTCCAGGAGCCGATGACCTCGCTCAATCCGGTGCTCACCGTCGGCAAGCAAATTGCCGAAGTGTTGTTGTTGCACGAGCGGATCAGCCATCACGATGCTGCGGCCAAGGCCGTCGAGATGCTGCGGCTGGCGCGCATTCCGGAGCCGGAGCAGCGCGCAAAGGAATATCCGCACCAGCTTTCCGGCGGCATGCGCCAGCGCGCCATGATCGCCATGGCGCTCGCCTGCAATCCAAAGGTGCTGATCGCCGACGAGCCGACGACGGCGCTCGACGTCACCATCCAGGCGCAAATCCTCGACATCATTCTCGATTTGCAAAAGAAGCTCGGCACCGCCGTGATCCTCATCACCCACGATCTTGGCGTGGTGGCGGAAACGGCGCAGCGCGTCATCGTCATGTACGCCGGCCGCAAAGTGGAGGAGGCGCCGGTCGAGGAATTGTTCGCGCGCCCGCAGCATCCTTATACGCATGGGCTGATGACCTCGATCCCGCGCCTCGCGCTGATGCGCGGCGAGAAGGAAGACCCCGCGGCGCGCCTGCAGGAAATCCCCGGCATGGTGCCGGCGCTCACCGATCTGCCCGCCGGGTGTGTCTTTGCCCCGCGCTGCGCGCATGCCGAGGAGCGCTGCCGCAAAGCCTATCCGCCGTACGAAGAAAAGCGTCCCGGTCATTGGGCGGCGTGCTGGCGCTCGCACGAGCTTTACGGGCACGGCCATGCTTGAAAAGTCTCCCGCAAGCGTTGCGGCGCGCACCACCGTGCTCGAGGTGCGCGACCTCAAGAAGCATTTCCCGGTCCGCAAGGGCCTGCTGCAACGCGAGGCGGGAACCGTCTACGCCGTCGACGGGGTCAGCTTTTCGATCGGCGAAGGCGAGACTCTCGGCCTTGTCGGTGAATCCGGCTGCGGAAAATCGACCGTCGGCCGCACCATCTTGCGGCTCATCGAGCCGACGGGCGGCAGCATCATCATCAGCGGCAAGGACATCACGCATTTGGACAAGGCGGAACTGCGGACCTACCGCCGCCAGATGCAGATCATTTTTCAGGACCCGTTTTCGTCGCTCGATCCGCGGATGTCTGCCGGCGATATCGTCGCCGAGCCGATGCGCGTGCACCGGCTTGCGCGCGGCGCCGAGGTGAAAAAGCGCGTCGCCGAACTGTTCGACCGCGTCGGCCTGCGCAAGGCGCAGATGGCGAACTATCCGCATCAGTTTTCGGGCGGCCAGCGCCAGCGCATCGGCATCGCACGCGCGCTCGCGTTGGAGCCAAAGCTCATCGTCGGCGACGAGCCGGTGTCGGCGCTCGACGTATCGATCCAGGCGCAGGTGCTCAACCTGATGATGGACCTGCAACGCGACCTCGGGCTCTCCTACCTCTTCATCTCGCACAATCTCGCGGTGGTCGAGCACATCAGTCATCGCATCGCGGTGATGTATCTCGGGCGCATCGTCGAATGCACCGACAAGCGCACGCTGTTCACGCGCCCGCAACATCCGTACACGGAGTCGCTGCTGCTCGCGGTGCCGGTGCCGGACCCGCGCGTGAAGCGACGCAAGTACGTGCTGCAAGGGGAAGTGCCGAGCCCAATGAAGCCGCCGTCCGGCTGCCATTTCCACACGCGCTGCCCTTACGCGGTCGACCGTTGCAAGATCGAATCGCCCGCCTTGCGCGAGGTGAAGCCCGGCCAATGGGTCGCCTGCCACTTGCGCTAGCGATACGTACAGGTCGGCCGAGTCCGGCGCCTCGATCGTCGCCCAACGCGACTGGGGGCATGATCGCTTAAAACGGAAGCGCCGCTCGCCGCAGCGTCATTGCCGGACTTGATCCGGCAATCCATCTTTGCGAAGGAGATGGACCCGCGGGACAAGCCCGCGGGTGACGCCGAAGACATTGGACGATTCAATCCAAAGCAATCATGCTTTTAGGTTCTTGACGCCTTCGCGTGATAGGATTATATTCCCAATTATTTCCTTGACACCACAAACGACGAAACCTAGGTTTCCGCCATGCCTACCGATGACCATGGCGCGCCCGATATCCTGATTACGCCTCAGATGGCTGAGGCGGGTGCGGAGGTAATTTGGGAGTCGTTTTACGACGTTTTGTCTTGGGGCTCGGGGGCTGGCCGTGATGTGGCAATTCAGGTCTATCGGGCCATGGAACGGAGTCGGGCCAGCGAATGCACGTCCCCAAGTCGTAAGCGAATCGGCAAAGTTCGTCCGCATGGCCGCGATACCAGATGAACTCCTTGCGCAGGTCCTTTCCTTTCAGCTTCAGCGCTCGCGGGTTTCCGTAGGTAGCCTCTGGGATTAGTTGATTGTCCTGATTTTTCGGCTCGATCAGCGCTACTAAGTAGGGCGTGTGCATTACGTCGTTTCGTTTATCAGCGAGCGAATTGGCCTTATTCACGAGCCAAACGATATCTTCATTAGCGCGTTTGTTGGATGCCGCAGTTGGCAGCTTGGCCCTTTTCAAAAGCGTAGATACGAAGGCGACTTCTGCGGCTTCACGAAGCATTTCACGCTGTGCGCGGTCGCTTTTAGTCGAGTGCCAGATAGCCAGAGGGATCGCGCCATTTTCTATTCCGGTGACGAACCAAAACAGGCGCGCAAGGGTTTCTTGCAGACGTGACCATGAGACTACGAGCAAACCGATGTCTACAACCAGAGGCCGATACTTTCGTTCGATCTGAAGCGCTGTTAAAATTTTTTGGCCCTTCCGCAGTTTTGTCGGAGGGTTCTCGATAAGAGAAAGCAATCGCATGACGCCCACCAGTCAACGAAAAGACAATTCGGGGAAGGATTATAGCGACAAAGAGGCCCAGCAGCGCTTTGTCAAACTAGTCCACGCTGCGCTGAATACCAGTCCCAAACCGCTCAAGAGTATGGGGCCGAAGGGCGTTCCAGCGCAATCGAAGAAGAAGCGCAGGAAGCGCGCTAAACGCACCGCTTAGATCGCTTTTTCCGCCAGCGCAGGAAGCGCCCGGCTGCATATTTGAAATTCGGCTTAATGAGGTTGCCGGAAAGTGAGGCGCTTGCCTTCCGCGCCTTTGATCGCGGCGAACGTGCGATCAATGTCGGAGTGGCCTAACCCGACGCGGTGATTGTAGCGGAAATCGAATTCCGCAAGGTATCTGTGCAAGTGTTTTTCCTTGCAATGCTGATAAACGCCGGTCATGCCGCGCTTGAAGATCGAAAACGCGCCTTCAATCGTGTTCGTATGAATGTCACCACGCACGTATTCTTTCGCTGAATGCTTCACGGTTTCGTGCGAGGCAAACTGCTGGTCGATGCCGGTGTAAAGGCGGCTTTCGTCCGTATGAATGCGGCTTTCCTTGGCGACGTTCGCGGCCACGATGGCCTGTACGGTTTCCTTGTCGGCAACCGCGACGTGGAACGAGCGGAGATTGCCGCCACGTTCGACCAGCGCCACGATCGGGCGCTTGTCGCGCGGGCCGCGTGAACCAACCTTATAGGGACGGCCCTTGCGCTGTGGAGAGACGCGCGGCTGTTCGGTCGGGCCGTAATAGGTTTCGTCGGCTTCCACGATCTTGCCAGAACCGCCAAGCGGACCTGATCCGTTCGGCGTCTCGCCCGCCATCGCCTCGCGAATGCGATGGCACATGAACCATGCCGCCTTGTAGCTGACGGCAAGCGAACGATGCAGCTGGTGGGCGCTGATGCCCTTCTTGCTGGCGGACATGAGATAGAACGCCATCAGCCACTTGTGCAGCGGGATATGGCTGCGTTCCATGACCGTGTTCATGGTGACGCTGAAATCTTTGCGGCATTCCGGTTCGGCGCAGCGCCAGACGCCCGGCTTGTTCGTTTCATAGGAATGGCCGACAACGCCGCAATGGGGGCAGACCGGACCTTCCGGCCAGCGCTGCTTTTCAAGCCACTCGCGGGCGGCTTCGTGGCTCTGGAAATGCGGGGCAGTAAGGGCGGTCATGGCTGGCAATCCTCTTCAAAACTGAGGAAATACTAGCCTTTGCATATTGTGGTGTCAAGGTAATAATTGGGATTATATTCATATTCATCCCGCCCTCGTTTAAGCGAGGGGCGTCTGATCGAGCGTCTCCAGATGTGGGGGCGGGGAGCGGTGGCCGGGGAATTCCTTTGCATCGGAGATGCGGTGCAAGGCCCGGCGGTCCAAGCCGCGATTTTCCCGGCC
>JAICMO010000134.1 GCA_025929185.1 Pseudolabrys sp. | reverse complement strand
ATTCGACGGCACGCTTGGCGTATTCGCTGCGCTGGAAGCAGTGACGGCCCTTCATCGCGCCGGCTACCGGACCTTCGCGCCCATCGAAGTCATCAACTGGACCAACGAGGAAGGCTCGCGCTTCACGCCCGGCATGATCGCCTCCGCGGTTTTTGCCGGCGCCTACATGCGCGACTGGGCCTACGCACGGCAGGATCGCCAGGGCGAGACCTTCGGCACGGCACTTGAGAAGATCGGCTATCGCGGCACCGAGCGCTGCGGCGACCGCAAATTTTCCGCGTTCTTCGAAGTGCACATCGAGCAAGGCCCTTATCTGGAAGCCGAAGGCAAGGACATCGGCGTCGTCACCGGCGTGCAGGCGATGCGCTGGTACGAGATGACGATCACCGGCCAGGACAGCCATGCCGGCACCACGCCCATGCGACGCCGGCGTGACGCGCTGCTCGGCGCCGCGCGCATGGTCGAGGCGATCAACGCCTGCGCGCGCCGATTTCCCGAGGCCGTCGGCACTGTCGGCCTTCTGGAGACGAAGCCCGGCTCGCCGAATGTCATTCCGGGAGAAGTTTATCTCACGATCGATATCCGCGATCCCGATGCGGCCGTGGTCGCGCGCATGGAAGCTGAGATCACCGCCACTGCAAACCGAATAGCGGGCGAGCTCGACCTCAAGACCGCGATCAAGAACATTTTGAACGAGCCGGCGGTGCGGTTTGATGCCGATTGCGTTGCCGCCGTTCGCGCCGCGGCGGCTGCGTCCGGCTACAGCAGCGGCGACATCATCTCGCGCGCATGGCACGACGCCGCTTACGTCTCCCGCGTCGCGCCCGCGGCCATGGTCTTCATTCCCTGCCGCGGCGGCATCAGCCACAACGAGGCGGAATTCAGCTCGAAAGAGCAATGCGCAGCCGGCGCGCAGGTTCTGCTGCAAGCCGCGTTGGATTACGACCGCAGGCTGGCCGAACGCTTCGGCGAAAACTGACCTATCGCACGGGCGCGGCCTCGCGCGCGTGCAGCGCCATCGCGACGAGCGCAGAGCCGCCGAACACCAGGTTGATGCCGACCAGAAGCCCGATCGCCCAGGCGGCCGTGCTCGGCAGGCCGGCGAAAATCAAGGCGCCGAGGATCAGGTCGACGATTCCGCTCGCCAGCATCCAGCCCCATCGGCCGGACAATTCGCGCTTATGATCGAGCGCGAACATGATCGAGGCGACGCCCTCGATGATGAAGAACGCGACCAGCACGATCGTGAGCGAGAGCGCGCCGCGCAGGGGCGAAGCCAGCAGCAGAAGGCCGACCACGATTCCAAGAACGCCCGAAATCAACGACCACCAGAAGCCGGGCGCCTGCCGCATCCAGAACGTCGTCAACAAGCCCATGACGCCGCTGACCAGAAACAGCCAGCCGATGATAATGGTCGCGGCAATCGTCGCGAGCGGCGGCAGTGCGATGGCCGTCGCGCCGAGAACGATCAGGACGACGCCTTCGATGAGAAACAGAATCCAGTGCTCGTGCAATGCGCCGGCGACCGCGCGCTGGACACGGGTAAAGTCAGGTTGGAACGTAGCCATGGCAACCTCCAACGTTTATCGTCGGAGGATCATATAATATCGCGCGCGAGACCGATATTGCACCGGCGTCCAATAGGACGGCCCGATTAACTACGCGGATATGCGATGATTTTTCCCGGCGCTATGCCCACAGCCGCTCGTTTTGCAGATTCTTGTAAATATCCGCCACGTATTCGCCGTAGCCGTTGAACAGCAGCGTCGGCCGCCGCTCGCCGGTGCCGATCAATTCCTCGGTCGCCTGGCTCCAGCGCGGGTGCGGCACCTTGGGGTTGACGTTCGCCCAGAAGCCGTACTCGCTCGATTGCAACGCTTCCCATAAGCCCTTCGGCCGCTTGTCGGTAAAGGTAAAGCGCACGACCGATTTGATCGACTTGAAGCCGTACTTCCACGGCACCGCGAGCCGCAGCGGCGCGCCCATCTGCTTGGCGATTGGGTGGCCGTATGCGCCGGTCGCGAGGAACGTCAGTTCGTTCGCCGCCTCCGCCATGGTGAGGCCTTCGATGTAAGGCCACGGATACCAGGGCTGCCGCTGGCCGGGAGCAACTGACTTATCCATGAACGTTTCCATGCGCACGTATTTCGCCGAACCGAGCGGGCGGGCGAAGTCGAGGAGCTTGGCAAACGGAAAACCCGTCCACGCGATCGCCATGCTCCACGCTTCGACGCAACGATGGCGGTAGGTGCGCTCCTCCAGCGTCATCTTGCGGATGAGGTCGTCGATGCCGACTTCCTGCGGCTTCTCGACCATGCCGTCGATCTTGATCGTCCACGGCCTGATCCTCAGCGCTTGCGCCTGCTCGGCGACATCTTTCGACGAATTGAATTCGTAGAAATTGTTGTAATGCGTGTTGATCTTTTCGTCGGTAATCGGCCGGTCGAGCGTGTATTTCGCGTTGCGTTTCGCCGGATAAAGATCGGCCGTCGGATCAGACAATTTGGCGAGGTCGGCCACGCGCTGCGCGGACGCGAGCCCCGGCGCCAATGCGAGCGTGCTCGCGCCGCCGGCGATAAATGCGCGGCGGTTGAAAAAATAATGCTCCGGTGTGGCCAGGCGTTCGGGAATTTCCCAGCCGCGGCGGCGAATGACGTTCATGGGCGGACCTCGTGCATGGTGCGAAATCCAGAGGTACGGCCCAGTGGGCTCACTGGCAAATCACGGATGAGCGAGGCTGTCGTCCCGCCCGAGCATCGCGAGGGCCGGCACCCATACTTCGCAGCGTATCGAGAGTGCACAACGTATGGGTCCCTGCGCCTGCGCGGGGACGACTACTTTGAATTACTCCGCCGCCCGTCTCGCCGCGACGATTTGATCCGCCGTGCGGCCGGTCAATTCGGCCATGTGGTCGAACTTGAACGTGAAGCTGCCGACGCCGGCGGTCGCGGAGCGCACCTCGATAATGAGATCGCCAATCTCCGCTTCGGCCATTTGCGCGCGCACCACGTCCCAGCCTTCCCAGCCTTCGCGCGTGTCGAAGCCGATAATTTGGCCGCGACGCCCCGACAATATCGCGTTCATCTTCGCCGTCGCTTCCGAGGGACAGACGATCTCGACCAGATGGATCGGCTCGAGCAGCACCGGATTGCACTGCGGCAATCCTTCCACGATCGCGATGCGGCCCGCCGTTTGAAACGCCATGTCCGACGAGTCGACCGTGTGATACGACCCGTCCACCAGCGCGACCGAAATGTCGACCACGGGGAAACCGAGCGGCCCGTGCTTGAGCGCGTTGATGACGCCTTCTTCCACCGATGGAATGTAATTGCGCGGCACGACGCCGCCGGTGATCTTCTCCTCGAAAGTGAACCCGGCGCTGCGCGGTAGCGGCTTGATATCGAGCACCACGTCGCCGAACTGACCATGGCCGCCGGATTGCTTCTTGTGCCGTCCTCTTATCTGGATCGGCTTGCGGATGGTCTCGCGGTAGCCGACCGTCGGCGGCCGCGTATTGACCGGCACGCCGTAGCGGTCGCCGAGACGCTCGCCGGCGACGCGCAAGTGCATCTCGCCCTGGCCCCACATCACCACTTCGTGGCTTTCGGGGTTGTGCACAATCGTGAGCGAAGGATCTTCTTCGGTGAGCTTCGTGAATGCCACGCCCAGCTTGACGTCGTCCTTGCGCTCGCGCGCCTGCACGGCGACCGCCAGCACCGGCGGGTAAGGCTTGAGACTCACGACCGGCGGATGCGCTTGCTTGCCGGTCGACAGCGTATCGCCGGTCTGGGCGTGATCGAGCTTGCCAAGCGCGACGGTCTCGCCGGCGGCCGCAGGCCCGCGTTTTTCGGTGTGCGCGCCGATCATCTTGAACACGCCTGCAACGCGGCCGGCTTCGCGCTCGGGGGTATTGAACGTCGTGCCGTCCCCGACCTGCCCCGCGAGAATGCGCGCGATCGACATCTTCCCGCCGTGGGTCGTGTGGAAGGTCTTGAGCACCACGGCAACCGTTTCGCCGCCGGCATTGACGCCAAGCCGAGCGGCGGTTTCTGCAACGCCTGCCGATTCATGGCGCAGCGCCTTCAACAGACGCAGCACACCGTTCGTACGCGTCGCGACACCCATCAGCACGGGGCAGATCACACGCTCGCGCAGGTCCTTGGCGAGATCGTCGAATACCTTGTCGCGCGGCGGCTCGATGTCCTCGAGCAGTTGCTCCATCAGCTTGTCGTCGTGGTCTGCGAGTTTCTCCAGCATGGAGAAGCGCGCTTCCTTCTTGCGGCCGAGATCGTCGCCTTGAAGCTCGATGATCTCGGAAGGCGCGGCTTCTTTGTAGACATAGGCGCGTTCGAGCGCGAGATCGACGAAGCCCGAGATAAGGTCGCCGTTCCAGATTGGAATTTGCCTGAGCACCAACGGCACGCGCGACGCCGGCTGCAGCATCGATAGCGCTTCCGTCAGCCGCTTGTCGGCCTTGTCGATCTTGTTGAGGAAGAGGAAGCGCGGAATGTTGAGGTCTTCGAGCTCGCGCAGGATGAGTTGAAGCTGTGGGACTTTTTTTTCGTCGGCTTCGCACACCACGATGGCCGCATCGATCGCGGGCAGCACGGCGCGCATGTCGTGGATGAATTCGATCGAGCCGGGGCAATCGATGAAGGCGTAGCTGTCGCCCATGAAACTGGTGGTGGCGACCGAAACCTCGACGCTCATTTTATGATGGCGCGCTTCCTTGCCGGAGTCGCCGACCGTCGTGCCCGCCTCCACCGTCCCCTGGCGCTGGATCGCGCCGGTGCGGGCGAGTATCGCCTCAAGCAGAGTCGTCTTGCCGCTTTGAAACGGGCCCACCAGCGCAATGCAGCGTGGACCCTTCGTACTACCACCGTTGGGACCTGTGCCGTTCTGTCCCATTTTGGCCTCCCTTATCTCGGCGCGGGAGTTGGACCTGTTATCCCGGCCCGTCGCGGTTATCGTCTCAGGCTCGACGCGAACTGGCAAGGGCGGAATTCGCGGATGTGGGATTATCGGCTTGCGGCGAAGCTCAGATCGATGATGTTCTGCGCATCGATGCTGCTTTTGACGAGATTCTGAGATTTGAACCACGAAAGCTGGCGTTCGAGGTCGGCGACATCGAGTCGTGCTTGCGGGTCTACGTAAAGCGCGCCCAGTTCCACCGCGGGAGCCGCCCCGTTCATCGGACGGCCCGGATACACATAACGTGCAATCGTTATCGCCGCGGCGCGCGACTTGGGATCGGAAATCGGCTTGTCGAACCGATCGTAGCGCGCCAATGCGTCGGCATAATCGGCCGCGCCGCGCCGGTAAGCACGGACGAATTTGTCCACCGTGGAGCGACGCGATTGCATCGTTTTCGTTTGCACGAACAACGCACCCAACTGCCCCTCACCGAATTCCGAGCACCACGTCATCAAGCGTCCGAGTCCCGCCATCATCAACTGACGGGCGTATTGCACCGGCAAGATTCCGGCATCGACTTGTCCATTCGCGACCGCCTGTGCGACGGCCTTATACGTCCCGAGCGGCTTTATTTTGAGCTCGGTCAAAGGGAAGCGCTCGGCGCGCGCGATCTCGGCGACCTGATAGTGATAGACCGAGCCGAGTGCGGTTATGGCGATCGAGCGGCCGCGCAAGTCTTCGGGCTTGTGCACGCCTCCTTCATAAGCCCCTAAGGAGACGACAAGATCATTGCCCTCGATGGCCCTCTTCTCGCGCGCCTGCGCGGCGACGAGCTTGATCGCGCCCGCGCCGGCAAGGTCGAACGCTTCGGCGCTGAGATCGGCCAATCCGAAATCGAGCGCCCCGCCGGCGACCGCCTGCACGACCGCCACAGGCGTCGAAAAGGCTTTCATTTCGACGTCGAGCCCTTCGGTCCTGAAGTAGCCGCGGCTATCCGCCAGGAACAGCGCGCCGTTGCTTGGCTGCCGGACCGTGCCGACGGTGACGTGCTCCTCCGCGAGGGCCGGTAAAACAAGGCAGGAAAGCAGTGAGATAATCGCGAGCGGACGTCGGATCATACGCGCAGAGTAGCGAACGCGCGAGCGATTCGCCCTGCTTAACCTCGCCCCGCTTGCGGCGAGAGGGAAAACTTACGACAAATTCCCGCAGAAGCGCTGGATGCGGCGGCAGGCTTCTTCCAGGTCCTCGGTCTTGGTCGCGTACGAAATACGAAAGGCCGGGCCGAGACCGAATGCAGTGCCCTGCACGACCGCCACGCCTTCGGCTTCGAGCAGTTCGGTGACGAAATCCTCGTCGGTCTTCAGCACTTTTCCAGTCGATGCCTTTTTCCCGATCGTGCCGGCGCAGGATGGATAGACGTAAAACGCGCCTTCCGGCTTCGGGCACTTGATCCCGTTCGCCTGGTTGAGCATCGAGACCACGAGATCGCGGCGTTCCTTGAAGATCTTGTTGTGCTTCGGGATGAAATCCTGCGGGCCGTTGAGCGCCTCGACCGCCGCCCACTGCGACACCGCCGTCGGGTTCGACGTCGATTGCGACTGGATCATCGCCATTGCCTTGATCAGCGGCTCCGGCCCGCCGGCAAAACCGATGCGCCAGCCGGTCATGCAATAAGCCTTCGAGCAACCGTTGATGGTGAGCGTCCGCGGATAAAGCGATGGCTCGATCTGCGCCGGCGTCGTGAACTTGAAATCGTCGTACACAAGATGCTCGTACATGTCGTCGGTCATGACGTGCACGTCTGGATGCCTCGCCAGCACATCGGTAAGCGCCTTCAACTCGGCGCGCGTGTAAGCGGCGCCGCTTGGGTTGGACGGCGAGTTGAGCAGCACCCATTTCGTCTTCGGCGTGATCGCGCGCTCGAGCTGCTGCGCGGTCATCTTGAAGCCGGTCTCCATCGAGGTCTCGACCGAGACCGGCTCGCCGCCGGCGAGCAATACCATGTCGGGATAGCTCACCCAATACGGCGCCGGAATGATCACCTCGTCACCGGGATTAAGCGTCGCGACGAACGCGTTGTAGAGCACCTGCTTGCCACCGGTGCCGATGGTGATCTGCGACGGCTTGTACTCGAGTCCGTTTTCGCGCTTGAACTTCTTCGCCACGGCGTCCTTGAGCTCGGCGATGCCGTCGACATTCGTGTATTTCGCCGCCTTGCCGTCGCGGATCGCCTTGATCGCAGCTTCCTTGATGTTCTCCGGCGTGTCGAAATCCGGCTCGCCTGCGCCGAGACCGATCACGTTGCGGCCCGCCGCTTTGAGCGCCCGCGCCTTATCCGTGACGGCGATGGTCGCCGACGGCTTCACGCGCTTCAGCTGGTCCGCAAGAAAACCCATGGAAAACTCCAATGTCTTAGCCGAGCTTTGCAATCGGCCTGTCGTAACCGTCCAAAACGGCAACAGCAAGACGCAAAGAATGATCGACCGATCAACGCTGTTGATGGCTTTTCGCTTCCTCCATGGCGAGGGAGAGGGAACGTTAAGCCTGCGCTGCTAAACCCGGTCCATGGCCGCCTGGATGGATAGCCTGCGCACCGGCACCTGGCTCACCCGCGAGCGAATGCGGCTGGTGGTGCTTTCGCTTCTGGCGGCTGCCATCCTCGGCGCCGTCTATCTGATCGCAACCTCGAACGGACTCAACGACCGCCTCGGCCGGCCGCTCGGCACCGACTTCTCGAGCTTTTATGCCGCGGGGACGCTGGTCGCCGACGGAAGGCCCGCGGCGGCTTACGACCACGCCGCTCATTTTGGGCGCGAAAAGGCGATATTCGGTCCCGCCACGCAATTCTACACGTTCCAATACCCGCCCTTGTTCTTGCTCGTCGCCGATCTGCTGGCGCGCATGCCTTACGCGCTCGCTTTAGCCGCATGGCTGGGGGCGACGCTTGCGCTTTATCTATGGGCGATCCGCGCAATCCTTGTGATCCCTCGCCAGGCCGGATCCGCTCTCAGCGCGGAGCCACGCTCCCTTTTCAGGGGAGGAATACGGAGCTTGTGGCTCCTTCTCGCCCTCGCCTTCCCGGCCGTGTTCGTCAATCTCGGTCATGGACAGAACGGCTTCCTCACCGCCGGCGTGTTTGGTCTCGCGCTCGCCATGCTTGAGCGCCGTCCTGTTGCCGCCGGCATCCTGTTCGGATTGTTGGCGTACAAGCCGCAATTCGGGCTCATGATTCCCTTGGTGCTGCTCGCCACCGGGCAATGGCGCGCGATTGTAGCGGCGGCGCTGACCGTCGCCTTGTTTGTCGGCGTCACGCTGGCCGCGTTTGGCGTAGCGCCGTGGCAAGCATTTTTTGCCTCGCTACCGTTTACGCGCGTCGTGCTGCTCGAACAGGGTGACGTCGGCTGGCACAAAATACAAAGCGTGTTCTCATGGGTGCGCATGTGGGGTGGGCCGGTGCCGCTCGCCTACTTCGTCCAGGGCGCGCTCACCATCGCAGTCGCCGCCACGCTTGTTTGGTTATGGCGCAGCAGCGCGCGTTATTCGATGAAAGCCGCGGCGTTGCTGATCGGGACTTTGCTCGCGACGCCGTTCAGCCTGGACTACGACCTGATGCTGCTCGCCCCGGCGATCGCATTTCTCGCCGCCGATGGCTGCGCGAACGGCTTTGCCTCCTGGGAAAAGACAATGCTGGCGATGCTTTGGATCGCGCCGCTGGTCACGCGTTCGGTCGCGCACGCACTTCTCATCCCGCTCGCTGTCCCGGCCATGCTGATTACCTTTATTTTGGTGATGACTCGCATAAGCGCCGCGAATGCTCCGACAACCCGTCTGCAAGAGCCCGAACTATTGGTGGAATAATGCCGACGCTGCTTCAACTCGGATGAATGATCGCCGCCGGATTTGAAGAACACGTTCGATTTGCCAGCCTTCTGTATTTTGCATTGCAGCAGAATGGCCCATCGCGTTCGCGCAAACGCGGCGACACATTCACGCGCTGGTGATAAGTTCTGCGCGATACGTCATTCAAATGCCGGAGTTGGCTGACGTAGTGTCGACGAATTCGGGGCCTGAGGCAGTCAGCATGTACACGCTCTATTCGATGCAGCGATCCGGAAACAGCTACAAGGTCCGGCTGGCCTTGGCCAAGCTCGGCATTCCGCATCGGCTCGTCGAGATCGACATCCTGCAAGGCGAAAGCCGCACGCCGGAATTTCTCGCCAAGAATCCGAACGGCCAAATTCCGCTGCTGGAAGTCGCGCCCGGCCGCTACGTCGCCGAATCGAACGCGATCCTTTGGTATCTCGCAGGCGGCACGATGCTGGCGCCGGAAGGACGCATCGAGCGCGCCGAAGCCTTGCAGTGGATGTTCTTCGAGCAGCACAGCCTCGAGCCGAATCTCGGCGCCGCGTTTTTCTGGCTGGCGCTGATCAAGGGCGGCCGCGAATTGCAGCAGCACGTGCTCGAGGATTGGACCGAGAACGGCTATCGCGCGCTCGGCGTCATGGAAAAGCACCTCACCGACCACCGCTACTTCGTCGACCGACGCTACACCATCGCGGACATCGCGCTTTACGCGTACACGCACGTCGCGCACGAATGCGATCTCGATCTTTCCCGATTTCCGGCTATTCGCGCATGGCTTGCGCGAGTCGCCGCCGAGCCGGGACATGTGCCGATCGACTGGCAGCCGGAAGCGCTCGCCGTCGCCAAATAATCAGTGCGTCGATGTCAGTCGCCGCCACAGACGGAGCGGCGCCTCAAGCACCGAGTGCGCATGCTGGTGTTCGTCGATGCCGGGCGCGATCGAAGGCGCATCGTCTGCCGACTCTCCAAACATCTCGAGATAGCGGGTAAGCGGCATATAGCCCGCTTCGACAAGGGCACGAGCGGTGGTGCGATCGAGATCGGGCATAGCGGCTCTCCGGAAAACTCTGATCTTGTCGGCAATTTGCGAAATGCCAGAGGAGTTCCGCAAAATTTACGAAACATTAACCACGATCACGAAAGCGCCCCGTTTCCTCACCAACTCCGCCCAAGTTGGGCCCGATGCGGGCCGCGATCGGTTGCGAATTTGGCGGCGTTGACACATTGATTCGATTTGCTCGAGGCGTACCGTGAGGCGATCTATTCATGTGGTTGGCTTTCAGCTTCCAGCCGACCGCCCGCTTGGGCACGAACGGCGCACCGTCGCACTCGCCGAGTTGGCCGCAACCGTCGCGCTTGCGGTCTGCACATTTGCAGTCGCTACCGTCCT
>JAICMO010000244.1 GCA_025929185.1 Pseudolabrys sp. | reverse complement strand
CCGCATCTCCGATGCAAAGGAATTCCCCGGCCACCGCTCCCCGCCCCCACATCTGGAGACGCTCGATCAGACGCCCCTCGCTTAAACGAGGGCGGGATAAATGTGAATATAGTCCTAGTTCCATAGAGCCGTCAAGAGGGATATGCCCGGGCATGTTAGAATTTCGGATATGAAAGTTCGGGAAGCGATTCGCCTGATCAAACAAGACGGCTGGCATCAGGTGGCCACGCGAGGCAGCCACCGGCAGTACAAGCATCCGGTGAAGCCTGATCGTGTCACCATAGCTGGCAAGCCGTCCGACGATCTTGCGCCGGGCACATTGAACAGTATCTTGAAGCAGGCAGGTCTGAAGGAGCAGCGCTGATGCGCTACGCAATCGTGATCGAGAAAGCGGAAGGCAATTATTCGGCCTATGTGCCGGATTTGCCGGGCTGCATCGCGACCGGCGAAAGTCTGCAGGATGTCGAGCAGGAAATTCGTGAGGCAATCCGATTCCATATCGATGGGCTGAAAGAAGACGGCCTGCCGGTGCCGCAGCCGACGAGCATTGCGGATTACGTTGAGGCGTAACAATCGCTCAGTTGGTCGATGCCGAAAATCTCGCGAGTCGATATTCGCTCCTGCCTCAACATTGGAAAATTTCTCAATACGCCCTACGGTCGCGCAGCGCCGACCATGAGCGCAGCACGCTTGCCGCCGTGGCGGTTACGCGTGCCGTGGCAACGGCTCTCACGCGCGCCGCAACCATAGCGATGACACTTGTAGACCTGGCGATCACGTCTGCCGCCGTCATGCCGAGCGTGCGCCGGCCGAACCTCGCCACGATGCGGCGGCGCGCCGGTTTCCGGCGGCGATTGACAAACAGCCAAAGTCCGATCGCGAGGCCGCTGGCGCCGCCGGCTGCGACGGCGAGATGGCCCACAGACTGGCTTTGCGCCTTTGCGTCCGCCACCTGTTTCGGCCAGCAACAATGTTCGAGCAAATATTCGGGAGTGCCGGGCGCCGCATTGGGCGCACCGATGACGACGTTTCCGTCCGGCCCCGGCGATGTCGATGGCGGGTGTTCTGCCGACGGCGATGCCGATGGCGGGGCGTCGGCCTCCTGCGTGCGCGCCTGAACGTCGTTTGCGGACGCATCCGGCGCGGGCCAGAACAAACCGCCGCGCCCTTCGCCGCCGGTGAAGGGGACGGCCGGCATGACGATCGGCTTTGCCGGCGTAGCGACAGCCGGTTCTGCCGGCTTGTCGACGGGCGGTGCGGCCGGCTCGTTTTCCGGCTGCGTTGCCTCGGCGTAGGCCGTGTCGGCGTTCTTCGCCGCCGGCGTCGTGTTTCGCTTCTGGCCGACATTGTCCCAGCAATGCTTCAGGGTGTGCCAGTAGAGGTGGTCGTGCGGGAATGCCTTGCGCGCCTCGTCCTGCGTCATGCACTGCGGCGATGCGGCAGCGGGCACGCCCATTGCGCCCACAATTCCGATGACGACGAAGAACGTGGTGTTGACGACGCCAGCAAAAAATTTCGACATGGTCCGACCCTCCTTCGTCCACGGCCGTTGAAAACGACCGCGCAGGGGTGACAACGGGGACAAGAAATTTGTCCGCGTTAGGGCATTGCCTCGTCGCAGACAGCAGATAGCGCAACAAGTTCCGGCTTTTGATGCGTGTTCGACGAAATGCCGCAGAAGCGTCGCCAAAATGTCGTCAGATGGTCGTGTGCTCGCCGCTTCGGCCTTAGTTCCGGAACATCGCGTGCGAACCGAATCACATCACCGCAAGCCGGCGGTGGCTGACGTGCATTCCAAAAAAGAGAGGGCAATGAACCAGCGGACCAATTTTCCTGATCGTCGCGCCTAAAGCATGATTGCTTTGGATTGAATCGTCTCAATGCCTTCGGCGTCACCCGCGGGCTTGACCCGCGGGTCCATGACGCTGCGGCGAGCGGCGCTTCCGTTTTAAGCGATCATGCCCTAATCAGGCCACCGCTTCCGGCGCGTAATCCAAGATGGTCGCTCGCCAGTTCGAAAGCATCACATTTGTTAAGTTCACTAAGCAAAGCCTGCCTCAGCCAGCGGGCATCGCCTTGCGTGAGCCCAAGCGCGTCCTGAAAGACCCGTGCCTTGTGTTTGCCCCGCGGGTGCGCCGGACTGAGGCAATAATCCTCGATCTTGCGAAGGTCGAGTATTGCCCGATCGGCTGTTCGGAACGCGGCCCATGTGACCCTAACAGGTTGCTGACAAACATTTCGCAGTCATTCCGGACGCCGCGAAGCGGCGATCCGGAATCCAGAAGCATAAAGGAAATTAGTGTCGGTGGATTCCGGGTTCGCACCTTCGGTGCGCCCCGGAATGACGAGAAGATTCTTTTTCAGCAACCTGCTAAGGCGCCCGCACTCCACGCGCACCGACCGCCTCCTTGATCTCCTCGAGCACCTTGGGGTCCTCGATGGTGGCGGGCATCGTCCACGGCGCGTTGTCGGCGATCTTCTTCATGGTGCCACGGAGAATTTTTCCCGAGCGCGTTTTGGGCAGGCGCGCGACGGTAATGGCGAGGCGGAACGACGCGACGGGGCCGATTCTTTCGCGCACCAGCGCGACGATCTCTTTCTCGATTTCTTCCGGCGGCCGGTTGACGCCGGCCTTGAGCACGATGAAGCCGCAGGGCACCTCGCCTTTCAACGCGTCATTGATGCCGAGCACGGCGCATTCGGCAATGTCCTGATGCGAAGCGAGCACTTCCTCCATGCCGCCGGTGGAAAGCCTGTGGCCGGCGACGTTGATGATGTCGTCGGTGCGGCCCATCACCCAGACGTAGCCGTCGTCGTCGATGTAGCCGGCGTCGGCGGTTTTGTAGAAGCCGGGAAATTCGCCGAGGTAGGATTCGCGCATGCGCGCGTCCTGCTGCCACAGCGTCGGCAATGCTGCGGGCGGCAGCGGCAGCTTGATGACGATCGAGCCGACCGTGCCGGCCTTGATCGGCTTTGCGGCCTCGTCCACCACCTGCACGTCATAGCCCGGCATCGGCACGCAGGCCGAGCCGTGTTTCACCGGCAGCGCGCCGAGGCCGACCGGATTGCCGGCGATGCACCAGCCAGTTTCCGTCTGCCACCAGTGATCGATCACAGGCTTTTTGAGCACCCGCTCCGCCCATTCCACCGTCGGCGGATCGGCGCGCTCGCCGGCGAGGAACAGAGTGCGGAATTTTGATAGATCGTATTTGCCGATCAGCGCGCCTTTCGGATCTTCCTTCTTGATGGCGCGGAAGGCGGTCGGCGCGGTAAAGAGCGCGACCGCCTTGTGCTGCGCGATCACGCGCCAGAAGGCACCGGCATCCGGCGTGCCGACCGGCTTGCCCTCGTACATGATCGAGGTGCAGCCGTGGATGAGCGGCGCGTAGACGATGTAGGAGTGGCCGACGACCCACCCGATGTCGGAGGCCGTCCACCAGGTTTCGCCGGAATTGACGCCGTAGAGATATTGCATCGACCACGGCAGCGCGACGAGATGGCCCCCGTTGTCGCGCACCACGCCTTTCGGCACGCCGGTCGTGCCCGAGGT
>JAICMO010000256.1 GCA_025929185.1 Pseudolabrys sp. | reverse complement strand
TGCTTGAAACGCTGCGTGACTTCGGGCGAGACGATCGCCTTGTTGAGATTGGCGTTGAGCTTCTGCACGATGTCCTTCGGCGTGCCGTGCGGCACGAACACGCCGTTCCACTCATAAGCCTCAAAGCCCGGAATTGTATCCGACACCGGCGGAATATCGGGCAGGCTTTCCAGCCGCCCCTTGCCGGTATGCGCGATCGCCTTCACGCGCCCGCCCTTGATCAGCCCCACCACCGACGAGCCGTTGGAGAAAAAGAACTTCACCTGCCCCGACATCACGTCGGTCAGCGCCACGCCGCCGCCGCGATACGGTACGTGATTGATCTTGAGGCCGGTATCGTGGCGGAACATCTCGAGGCACAGATGCTGCAGGGTGCCGACGCCCGATGACGCCATGTCGATGCCGCTCGGCTGCTTTTTCGCGTAGGCGATGACGTCGGCCATCGTCTTCACCGGCACCGACGGCGTGACCACGAAAATGTTCGGCACCAGCGACACAAGGAATACCGGATCGAAATCCTTGCGGTAGTCGAACGGCAGCTTCGGATAGAGTTCGGTGTTGACGGAGAACGCCGTCGCGTCATGCAGGATCGTGTAACCGTCCGGATCGGCTTTCGCGACCAGCGCCTCGCCGATGGTGCCGCCCGCGCCGCCGCGGTTCTCGATGACGAACTGCTGGCCGAGGATGTCGCCGAGCTTGGCGTAGAGGATGCGCGCCGTGGTGTCGGCGCCGCCTGCCGGCGGATAGGGAACCATCACTTTCACCGGCTTCGTCGGCCAATTCGTTTCAGCATTCGCCGTGCGCACGAATGGCGCGGCGGCCATGCCGGCGAGCAATGTCCGGCGTGTCAGTCTGCTCATCAAATCCTCCCATAAGCATTCTGGCTTTGCCGGCAGTTTAGCATCGCAAAGACGCGGCGAAAGGCAGGTGTTCCTGCCGCCGCCCTTTTCTCGCCTTCGGACTCGTCCCATATTCGCTCGATGGCGAAGCGTCCCGACAAACCGAAGAAAAAGCGCGACTACGCCAAGCCGACGCGCGCCAAGGCCGCGCGTCCGGATGCGCCGCCGACGCCGCAAGCGCTCGCCGATCTGCTCAACCCGGCGATCGGCAAGGGCACGGCGGGCATCGGCTCGGGCACAGGCCATCCATTGTCATTCCGGGGCGCGCGCGAAGCGCGTGAACCCGGAATCCAGAAGCAAGCACCGAGCAAGCCTATGGATTCCGGGTCCGCGCCTTCGGCGCGTCCCGGAATGACAGAAGAGAGCGGGCTCAAGCCGCCGCCGGATAATTCCTGGGATCGCCGCCGCGATTTTTCCGACGCGCATCGCGCCCGCAAATCGACGCGCGAAGGATTCGGCGAAGCACCGCAGCGCGATTATGCGGCATCGCCGATCACCGGGCTCGATCCGCAACTCGCGGAAGAACTCGGACTCGCAGACGACAGCGGCGATCTCGCTTCACCCTCTCCTGCAGGGGGAGCGTCGCGCGCCGAAGCTGAAAGCGAAGGCGGGCGGGGTGAGGTTGCCTCTCCGATGTCTGATAACGGACCCCCACCCGCCGACCTTCGGTCGGCGACCTCGCCCTTGCAGGGGGAGGTAAGGAAGGATTCCAAATACCGCCTGCCGCGCGCCGACTTGCCGAACCGCAGCGGCAGTGGCCTCGGCGCGTTCGGCGGCATGGCGAGCCAGCAGTCGCTGGAGAAATTGCTGCGCGAAGGACGCCCGGAATTCACCGCCGTGCCATGGACGCCGCATCGCCCGCCGCGGCCGGAGAAATCCGAAGGCGGGCACCGCCTCGTCATCAAATCGGATTTCGAGCCGAAGGGCGACCAACCGCAGGCGATCCGCGAACTGGTCGAAGGCGTGAAACGCAGCGACCGCACGCAGGTGCTGCTCGGGGTCACCGGCTCCGGCAAGACCTACACCATGGCGAAGGTGATCGAGGAGACGCAGCGCCCTGCCCTCATCCTCGCGCCGAACAAGACGCTCGCCGCGCAGCTTTACGGCGAGTTCAAGTCGTTCTTTCCCGACAACGCGGTCGAGTATTTCGTCTCCTATTACGACTACTACCAGCCGGAGGCTTACGTCCCGCGCACCGACACCTATATCGAGAAGGAATCCTCGATCAACGAGCAGATCGACCGCATGCGCCATTCCGCGACGCGCGCGCTGCTCGAACGCGACGACGTCATCATCGTGGCGTCCGTCTCCTGCGTCTACGGTATCGGCTCGGTGGAAACTTATTCAGCGATGACCTTCACGCTGAAGCAGGGCGGCAGCATCGGCCAGCGCCAGTTGATCGCCGATCTCGTCGCGCTGCAATACAAGCGCACCGCCGGTGATTTCTTCCGCGGCTCGTTCCGCGTGCGCGGCGACACCATCGACATCTTCCCGGCGCACTACGAGGACCGCGCGTGGCGCATCCATCTGTTCGGCGATGAAATCGAAAAGATCGAGGAGATGGACCCACTCACCGGCCAGAAGACGGACGAGCTGGAATTCGTAAAAGTGTACGCGAACTCTCACTATGTCACGCCGCGCCCGACACTGCTGCAGGCGATTCACAACATCAAGCTCGAACTGCGCGCGCGCCTCGAACAACTGCACGCCGCCGGCCGCCTGCTGGAAGCGCAACGCCTCGAACAGCGCACCATCTACGATCTCGAAATGATGGAGGCGACCGGCTCCTGCGCCGGCATCGAGAACTATTCGCGCTATCTCACCGGCCGCAAGCCGGGCGAGCCGCCGCCGACTTTGTTCGAATATGTGCCCGACAACGCGCTGGTGTTCGCCGACGAAAGCCACGTCACCATTCCGCAGCTCGGCGGCATGTTCCGCGGCGACTTCCGCCGCAAGGCGACGCT
>JAICMO010000265.1 GCA_025929185.1 Pseudolabrys sp. | reverse complement strand
GCGCGACGTGCCGGCATCGATCCGCTGCACGGCTCCGTCGGAGCGGAATAACGTCAGCTCGATTCGGCGCGCGCCGTCACCGCCACGTTCGAGCATCGCTTTCAGACGCGCGGCAAGGCGTTCGATAATGGCCAGCACGTCCTCCTCGCGCGCGATCGGCTCGGCAAAACGCTGCTCGGCGACATAAGGAGCCACCGGCAGACGCGGTTGCAGTGGCTCGCTTTCCTTGCCGAGCGCACGGTCGAGTTGTTGCAAGAGTCTGGGGCCGAAGCGGGCAACAAGCGGCGGACGCGGCATGTCGAGAATGTCGCCAATGCATTTGAGCCCGACGCGCGCCAGCGTCGCGGCGGTTTCACCGGGAATGCGCAGCGCGGAAAGCGGCAGCGGCGCAAGCACGTTGCGCTCGTCGTCGGACGCGACAATCGTTTTTGGGGTGTAACGCGCAATCGCCCAGGCGACGCCAATTGTATTGGCGACGGCGATGCGCAAGGTAAAGCCGAAGCCGGCAGCGCGCACGGCGAGATCGTCGAGCAAGGCCTGCTCGCCGCCGAACAGATGCGCGCAGCCGCCGATGTCGAGCAGCACGCCATCGGGCGCATCGTCGCTGACGAGCGGCGTATAGCGCACACACCAGTCGGCGAGGCCATCGAGAAGCTGCGCGTCGGCGGCGGTATCTTCGGCGACGACGGCGAGATCGGGATGCATGGCGCACGCGTGCGAAAGCGTGACGCCGGGATGCAAGCCAAGACGCTCCGCCGCCGCGTTGACGGCGGTGAGACAATCGACGTTTCCGCGCTTGCCGAAGACGGCGAGCGGGCGCGGATCATGCCCCTGCTGCCGCGTGACGCGGTCGGTCGAAAGCCGCTTGAACCACAGGCTCACGATCCGCTGGCGCGAGGCCGAAGTTTCGGTTGTCATCGTTCCATTCCAACATCCATGCTCCCGGTTCGCCGAAACGGTTGCGCACAAGCCGCGCTTCGATGCGCGGGGAATCGAGCGCGTGTGAGTTCTGCATGAAAGCGCGTACGGCGAACTCCCTCTCCCCGCAGGGGAGAGGTGAAGAAGTCCGCGGCGCGGAAGGTGCCGCGCTGATCACCCATCGCGTCGTTGCGGCGGAAGGCTCGATGCCCGGCGTGGTGCGCAGCAGGAGCGCGATACCGTTATTACCGGCCGCTGCAAGCGACAACCGGCGCGTGGCGGTAAGATCGAGATCGCGGCGAGACCCGCGAATTTCGCCGATCACCGCGCCGACCGCAGCGCAGCGCAGCGCCTCTTCCATTGCCCACAGCACGTCGCGCAACTGCGCGGCTTGCACAGCAAGGAAGCGTTCGGGCGCAAGGCCGAGAAGATCGAGACCATGTCCATGCAGCGCGCCGCTTTCGGCGCAGGCCATGTCCTCCCCGGCCCACAGCACCGCACGCGATGTCGCTCGTGCGGCGAGCGCCAGCGCGAAGCCGGTCGCCGCCGCAATCTCGCTTTCACGGGCTGCGGCGATCTCATGCAGCGCGCCGCGAAGGAAACCGCCGGCCGCACAAAAGACCGTAGGCTCAGAGTCGAACCGATGACGCCGCGTCCGGGAGACAGGTCGCGCAGCCTCGATCGAGGCAATATCCCTCCGCAACGCGGCAAGGGCACTTGCCGCGGACAAAGCCATGATGATCTCTTGTTCTCTATTTGTTCTTATCAGAACTCAGGGCGACTCTCAACCCTTAAATCCACCATTATCGAGAAAGGTTTGCTCCTCCGGCGTCGTTACTCGTCCCAGCACGGCATTGCGATGGGGAAAGCGGCCGAAGCGGCGGATGATGGCGGCGTGTTCTTCGGCGTATTTCAGATTTTCGAGGCCGGCGGCCCGATAGAGCATAACCGAGCGCTCCTGGTCGGCCAAATCCTCCGAGTGCATGAAGGGCAGATAAAAAAAGCCGTGCAGATCCCGCGGCACTTGGGCGTCGAAACCGCGGACGATCGCGCCCGCGGCGACGGCGCGCGCCAGCGGATCGGTGGCGTAGGTGCGCGCGTCGCCGCGAAACATGTTGCGCGGAAATTGATCGAGCAGAATGAGCAGCGCGAGCGCGCCTTCCTCGCTCTGCTCCCAATCGCGGAGCTTGCCCTCAGCGGCCGCTTCGTAGGTCGCCAGAAAGCGCGCGCGGATTTCGTCGTCAAAGGCCGTGTCTTTCTTGAACCAGCGATCCGGCCCGGCTTTTTGCCAGAACGTGACGATGTCGTTGGCGCTCGATAGCGACGCGTTCATAAGCGCACGTCACCGTTGCAGATGCGCGCATAAAGGGAGGCATCGAGCCGGACGAATGCGCTGGCGTCATGATCGTTGAAGTAGATCGTGTCACCTGTCGATCTGGGATCGAATCCCTGCTTCACCAAATCGATTTTCTTTTGCTTGAACGTCGTGGTGACTTCCATTTCGCTGCGGATGCGCAGGAACAGGGGGCGTGCGTAGTCGGGTAGGCTGCGCGTCAGATGCTCGCGCAAGGCGGCGATATCAAGATCGCCGTTGGCCACGAT
>JAICMO010000023.1 GCA_025929185.1 Pseudolabrys sp. | reverse complement strand
GCAATAACGAGCGAATTGACGCTGGCCGAAGTTTTGCCGAAACGAAAGATATCTGATCGGAAGTTTCTTGAGTTGCTGATTTGGAGCAACGTTTTTGAGCTACGTCCGATAACCCGCGAAATACTTTACGAGACGGTCGATTATCGACGCATTGCGGCCACGCAGCGGCCCGATGGCCGCCTTGTCATGCCGAAGCTGCCTGACGCAATTCATGTCGTTACGGCAATCAAAAATAGCTGCCAAATATTTCTATCCTTGCCGGACACAATCAGGTTTGTGCATGCGAATCTCGCAGGCATCAGTGAACTGATTGGGGAGCTCGCATGACCAAGCCGTTACTCTCCGTCCGCGAGTTGTCGGTTGCCTTCGGGCAGGGCGAGCGCAAAGTACTGGCGGTCGATCGCATTTCGTTTGACATCGGCAAGGGCGAAACGGTCGCGCTGGTGGGCGAGTCCGGCTCCGGCAAGTCGGTGACTGCGCTCTCGATCATGAAGCTGCTGCCTTATCCGCCGGCGCACCATCCGTCGGGTGTTGTTCTTTTCAAGGGGCAGGACCTGCTTGCAATGGACGAGCGCCGGCTCCGGCGCGTGCGCGGCGACGACATCACCATCGTCTTCCAGGAGCCGATGACCTCGCTCAACCCGCTGCACACGATCGAGAAGCAGATTGGCGAAGCGTTGTTGCTGCACCGGGGCATCGCGGGCGAGGCCGCGCGCTCGCGTATCATCGAGCTGCTCGGGCAGGTGGGCATCCGCGACCCCGAGAGCCGCTTGAGCGCCTATCCGCACCAACTTTCCGGTGGGCAGCGCCAGCGCGTGATGATCGCCATGGCGCTCGCCAACGAGCCCGACCTGCTTATCGCCGACGAGCCGACGACGGCGCTCGATGTCACCGTCCAGGCGCAGATATTGAAATTGCTGAAAGAGATTCAGCAGCGCATGGGCATGTCGCTGTTGTTCATCACGCATGATCTCGGCATCGTGCGCAAGCTCGCCGACCGCGTTTGCGTGATGAGCAAAGGCCGCATCGTCGAGCAGGGGCCGGTCGAGCGCGTTTATACAAAGCCCGAGCATCCGTATACGCGGCAGTTGCTTGCCGCCGAGCCGAAGCCCGATCCGGCGCCGCCGCGGCCGGATGCGCCGGTCGTTGTGGAGACGGACGACCTGAAGGTCTGGTTTCCAATCAAGCGTGGCGTGCTGCGCAAGGTGGTCGGCCACATCAAGGCGGTTGACGGCGTCAGCGTGCAGCTGCGAAAGGGCGAAACGCTTGGGGTCGTTGGAGAATCCGGCTCCGGCAAGACGACGCTCGGGCTCGCGATCCTGCGGCTGATTTCGTCGGATGGGCCGATCGTATTTCTGGGCGAGGCGATCCAGAGCCTGAAGTTCAAGGAGATGCGCCCGTTCCGGCACGACATGCAGATCGTGTTCCAAGACCCCTACGGTTCGCTCAGCCCACGCATGTCGATCTCCGACATCATCGAGGAGGGCCTGTGGGTGCACCACCCGAGCATGTCACGCGCCGAGCGCGAGCAACGCGTCGTAGGCGCGCTCAGAGACGTCGGTCTCGACCCCGACACCCGCACCAGGTATCCGCACGAGTTTTCCGGCGGACAGCGGCAGCGCGTTGCCCTGGCGCGCGCCATCGTGCTCGAGCCGACCTTCGTGGTGCTGGATGAGCCGACCAGCGCCTTGGACATGCTCATACAGGCGCAGATGGTCGATCTGCTGCGCGACCTCCAGAAGCGCCGCGATCTCACATATATGTTCATCTCGCACGATCTGCGCGTGGTGGCGGCGCTGGCGAGCCGCCTCATCGTGCTGCGCAATGGCAAGGTGGTGGAGGAGGGCGCGGCCGCCGATTTGTTCAAGGCGCCGAAGAGCGACTACACGCGCGCGCTGCTTGCGGCGGCCTTCGATCTGGAAACCGCGGGCGAAGGCGTCGTCGCGCAATAGCGGCGGCGCAAGCGCCGGTCACTCCCGCTTCCATTTCATGCGCGCAATGCGCGGGTCGGCGGCAAACGCCATGCGGTCGAAATCGAGAATAGCTTCGGGAAACTCGCACATGGCGCGCGCGCCGCTTTCGGCAAGATGGATGCGCCATGTTTGCCGCGCGATTTCCTTTGGCCGCGCGAACGCGCGGCAGACCAAGATTGCAATATTCGCAGCCTGATCGGGAGCGCGAGCCGACTCGTATTTGATAACGTCGATTTGCGCCGCACGTGCGGCGTCGGCCAGATGCTGGCACGCCTCGTAGTCTGTCGGATGCGCCCAGGCCTTGCGCTTTTCCAGGAAAGGCGCGCGTGTCAAGTCGATGGCGCGCGAAGTCGCATACTTGACGGCAAAGCACGTATACTCGGCTGCATTTGCCGGCCATGGCGTGTCCGGCGACTCGGCGAAAAACAAAAACCGATGAAACGTCATTTCCGTCGCAGCCGTTTCCGGCCGCTCGGACGCGTAGAACACGCCGGGAGTTAACCCCGCACGGCGGAAACGTGAGCCGCGCGGATAAGGTTTGTACCGGAACGGCGTGTACAGGAGGTAATTCAAATGCCGGCACTCTTCCGGCACCGGCGGCTTGCTGCTTTCGATCAGCAATTCGAGCCGCCGCTGCTCGTCGGAATTGTCGGTGAGCTTGGCGGTCGAGACGCGATGCTGTGCCTCGACAAAGCGCCAGCATTGGCCGGAGGCCGCTCGCGCGCTAGACGAGAGCGCGTCGGGCGTCCAGGTATTGGACGACATTCACGAGTCCCGGAACCGACTGGATCAAGTCGAGCGGCCGCGCGTTAAGCGCCGTGTTCTTGTTTCGCAACCATTCGGCAGCGACTTTATCATCTCCGCCGACGATGGCGTCGAGTGACCGATAGAGCCGCACGAACATAACGGCGAGTTCGAAGGGCTTTTGTCCTGTCGCCAGCGGATAGTCGCCGCTCCGCATGCGTGAGATTGTCGCCTCTGATACGCCAAGAATGCGCGCGACGACCCGGCTCGTGAGGCCGAGCCGCTCGGCCGCGCGGATCGTCGCCCTCGCGACGATGGTGGAATCTGCGGCGGGCCGAGGATGCTTTTTTGCTTTCACGGCGATCTTCCTATAGAAAAATATAAAGGAAATAATTTCCTATGCAAGGGCCAAGAAAAGATCTTGTGAGCTCAACCAGATAGCAAGGGCTAGAGACGCTTCACGCTGGTGACATCGCCGTCCGAGGCGCGAATGCGGGCAACGGCATCCTTCAGCGGCTCGACCGCGACCGCCATGTGGTGCGCGTTGGCGTGCAGCAGCGTTTTGGCGTCGCGCGCAATGGCCACGTGACCTTTCCAGAAGACGAGGTCGCCGCGTTTCAAGTCGGACAAGGATGACATCCGTCCGAGCGCCAACTCCTGCATGTCGCTGTCGCGCGGACAGGAGAGGCCGCCGGCTTGCAGCGCAACCTGCACCAACCCGGAGCAATCGATGCCAAGCGATGTCTTGCCACCCCAGAGGTATGGCGTGCCGAGGAACCGCTCGGCGAGAGCGACGAAATCCGGCTCTTTCGACTTCAACGGCGCGAGGTGAGTCGCTGGCAAATGCAAACCGGCAGCGGTTACTGCGAAACGCTCATCTTGCCGGATGATCGCGACGCGCGCGCCGAACGGCAGCGCGGCGATCGGCGGAAGCTTGATATCCGGCCCAGGGAAACCGAGCGTGCGCAGGGCGGACACTTTGTGCGTCGGCGCCGTGCCGATCGAGTCAAGCGCGCCCGCCGAAAGCCAACCCACATAACCATCCGTTTCGAGCTGGCCCCAAGCCCAGCCTTCGTCGGTCGTCTCGTAAACGGTAACGCGCTCGCCCATCAGCGCCTCGCTGTCGAGCCGCGCGTCGTGCGATGGACGCCGGCGCAGCGCAACCTGCGGCTCGACCACTTGCCGGAACGTGCCTTCGATGAATTTTGCCGCCTCGACCTGTCCTTGCAAATGCTTCGCGGCCAGCTCGGGCCGGAATGCATTGATGCGTGGATCGAGCGCGACCATGCTCAGCCGTATCGCTCCGCGAGCAGAGCGTTAAGCGCGCGCGCCGTCTGGCATTCGCCGCCCTCGGGGCGGCCGGGCCGCACCGACGGAGTCCAGGCGAACACGTCGAAATGCATCCACGCTCTCGTATTCTCGACAAAGCGGCGCAGGAACAGCGCGGCCGTGATCGCGCCGCCGTGGCTGCCGCCGACGTTGTTCAAGTCGGCAACTTTTGAATCGAGCATCTGCTCGTAGGGCCGCCAGAGCGGCAGCCTCCACACCGGATCGAATTCCTCCGCGCCGTGACGCATCATCTCGCCGGCAAGCGCATCGTCGTCGGTGAAGAACGGCGCCACGTCCGGCCCGAGCGCGACGCGGGCTGCGCCCGTGAGCGTCGCGAAATCGACGATCAGCTCCGGCTCTTCTTCATCGGCGAGCGCGAGCGCGTCGGCGAGCACCAGCCGGCCCTCCGCGTCGGTGTTGCCGATTTCGACGGTGATGCCTTTGCGTGAGCGGTAGATGTCGCGCGGGCGAAATGCGGTGCCCGAAATCGAGTTCTCGACTGCCGGAATGAGCACGCGCAGCCTGACCTTTGCCTTGCGCGCCATCAGCATATGCGCGAGCGCGAGCGCGGTGGCTGCGCCGCCCATGTCCTTCTTCATGTTGAGCATGCCGCTGTCCGGCTTGATGTCGAGCCCGCCGGTATCGAAGCATACGCCCTTGCCGACCAGCGTGATCTTCGGATCGCGCTCGCGGCCCCAGGTCAAATCGATCAGCCGCGGCGCGCGGGCAGAGCCGGCCCCGACTGCATGCACGAGCGGGAATTCCTTTGCGAGCTTGTCTCCGGAGGTGACGCGAACCGTCACGCTGTGCGTTTTCGCTAAAGCGCGCGCGGCGGCCTCTAGTTCCGCCGGTCCCATGTCGTTCGACGGCGTGTTGATGAGATCGCGCGCGAGCGTCACGCCCTCGGCAATGGCGCTCAATTCATCGCCGTCTACTCCCTGCGGCACGACGAGCCTAGCCTTGCGTTCTGCCGATTTGCGATAGCGTGCGAATTGATAGGTGCCGAGCGCGAAGGCGAGGGCGCCGAGCCGCGCATCGTGCGGCGTGTTGGCAAAATAATAAGTCCCCGCGGGAAGCAGCGTCGCAAGCTGCCCCGGCCGAAAGAGGTCCTTGACCGGCTCATCGGCCGCTTCGAGCCCGAACAACACGGCGGCGAGTTTCCCTCCCTCGCCCGGCAACAACAGATGCCGCCCAGGTTTTGGTTCGAAGTCGGCGTTGCGCGCGAAAGCACGCTCATGCTCACCAAGTTGTTTGCTCGCCGCGTTATAGCTTTGCGGCGTGACAAACCAGATCGGGACAGCTTGCGCCTTGCCGGCGCTCGCCAAGGCAGGATGCATCGGCTACTCCGCGGCGTCGCGCATGGAAGGCTTCGGCGCATAACCGCCGCGCGTCTGGGGCAGTTTCCAGCCCAGCATTTTGGAAGCGACCAGCGTGCGTAGTACCTGCGCGGTGCCGCCGCCGATCGTGAACATGCGCACGTCGCGCGCCATGCGTTCGAGCGGCAGGTCGCGCGAGTAGCCGCGCGCGCCGAAAATTTGCAGCGCATCGTTGACAATCTTGATCGCGGTTTCGGCCGCATGAATTTTCGCCTGTGCGGCCAGCATCGGATCGGGAAACGCGCTGCCACCGGGACCGCGCGAGCGCGCGGCGGCGTACAGCATCAGCCGTGACGCGGTTAGCTGCGTCTGCATGTCGGCGAGCATCCATTGCAACCCCTGGAATTCGCCGATCGGGCGGCCGAACTGCTCGCGCGTTTTCGCCCATTCGAGCGCTTGGTCGAGCGCGCCGGCAGCGACGCCCATCGCCACCGTTCCTGCGCCGACACGCTGGCTATTGTAGGCGTTCATCAGTTCGGCAAATCCGCGCCGGAATCCCGACGGCGGCATGACGACCATCGAGGCCGGCACTTCGAGATTTTCAAACGTCAATTCGCCTTCCGGCATGCCGCGCAGGCCCATGGTCTTTTCGCGTTTCGTGACACGCAGGCCTTTCGCCTCGTCGCGCACGGCCAGAAAGCCGCCGATGCCCAATTCCTTGCCCCGCTCATCGAATACGCGCGCAAAAATCAGGTGCAATTTCGAGACGCCCGCGCCCGTGATCCAGTGCTTGCGGCCGTTGATGACGAATATGTCGCCGCGCTTGTCGGCGCGCGTCGTCATCGCGGTGGCATCCGAGCCGGCGTCGGGTTCGGTGATGCAGATGGCGGGTTTGTCGCCCGCGATCACAAGTTTCGCGGCGAGCCGCTTCTGCTCATCGGTGCCGTAAGCCATCACGGTCGAGATCGCGCCCATGTTGGTTTCCACCACGATGCGCGAAGTCACCGTGCAGGCTTTCGCCATCTCCTCGGTCACCAGCACAGCGTCGAGAAACGATCGCCCTTGGCCGCCCAGCTCCTTCGGAATGGTCATGCCGGTGAAGCCGGCTTCCGCCAGCGCGGTCACGATGTCCCAGGGGTACTGCTCGTCGCGGTCGACCGCCGCCGCGCGCGGCCGCGCAACGCGATCGGCAAAGGCGCGGGCGCGCGCCTGAAGCTCGAGTTCGTCCTTTGAAAGGCTGAGGTCCATAGGACCATCTTACAAAATTTGTCTCACGGCGAGCGTGGAAAATCGCGCGTCATTTGGCCGACGGGCAGGGCGCTCCACAGGGCGCGCAGGCGCCGATGAAGTCTTCCGGCGAAACGGCGCGTCCGCTCGACGGGCTCGACAGGTGATCGAACACTACCGCTGCGAGCGCGAGCACGACGACGATCATGTAAGTGACGCGCATCGCTATTTGCCTTTGCGTTCTTCCGAAAACCGATGCCCGCTTTTCGGGACCATGCGCTAATCCTTCGCCAGCCCGAACAGCGGCCGCAGCCGGATGCCGATCAGGCAGCCGGGGAGTGCCGCCAGAAACCACACCCAGCCGTGCAGCGAGCCGGAGGAAACGCCGCCGACGAAAGCGCCGATGTTGCAGCCGAAGCCGAGCCGTGCGCCCCAGCCCATCAGCAAGCCGCCGACCGCGGCGGCGAGCAGCGATTTCGCCGGCGGCCAGGCGGTTCGCGCAAACGGTTTGCTCGCTGCGGCTGCCGCCATGGCGCCGAAGATCATGCCGAGGTCGGTGAGACTCGACGTGTCCGACAGCACCGAGCCTTCAAGCGCGTGTTTCGGTCCGGGCCAGGTCCAGAACGTCGCGTGCGAGAGGTCGAAGCCGAGCGCGGTGGCTGCCTTCGCGCCCCACACCGTAAAGCCGAACGTCACGCTCCACGGATGGCCGCCGGCCGCGAACACCGCGATGCATAAAAGCCCGATGGCGATGCCGCCGACGATCATGCCGGTGCGCGGCACGATCGAGCCGCCGCGCTTCCGCGCTATCGCGGTGACGGCAGCGGCGGCCGGCGCGATGCTCGCCAGCGTCACAGCAAGCCCTCCCCACGGACCGAAATACTTTGACGCCAATACGGGATCGATGCCGCCCAGATCGAGAAACGCCGGCAGCGAGAGGCTGCCGAACACGCTGCCGATGATGAAGAACAACAGCGCAATCAGCATTCGCCCGGAGCCGCCGCCCGCCGTGTAGAGCGTGCCCGAGCCGCAACCGTTCGCAAGCTGCATGCCGATGCCGAACGTGAACGCGCCGACGATCAGCGATGGCCCAAGCGGCGCGATGGCGCCGCCGAATTTGGGTATGAGCGCAGCGATCGGCACGATCGCAACAGACGCGACCGCAATAACAATCAAGCCGCCGAGCAATCCGCCGGCGTCGCCGCGCGTCAGAAAGCGTCGCCACGACGCCGTGAAGCTGAATTCCGCCCACATGAACGCGACGCCGAGACCGAAGCCGCCGGCGATCAGCGCGGCAGACGCCGGCTGATGATCGAGCAGCACCAGCGCAATGAGAATGGCTGTCGCGAGCAGCGCGGTCGCAAGAAACAGAACATCGATATCAGCCGCGCGCGCTGGCTGCGGCGCGGTAACGGTAGCCGTCGTCATTGCGTTAAGCCCCTTGCGCGATTCGGCTAGGAACCGAGACCGAGTACCTTCAAGAGATCGTCCCATTTGGTGCGCGAGGATGCAACCGGCCGGCTTGCATTGCTGGTCCAATCCACCATCGAGCCGGCATAGAGCCGCGCATTCGTGCGGCCAAGCAACTCGTGCAGTACGAACCAGTCGGTCGCGGCCCAGTGGCCCGTGTTGCAATAGGTCACCGCCGGTTCGCCCGCCGGCACCGTCTCGGCAATTTTCTCGAGCTCGGCTTTCGGCTTTAGTTTATTTGCAGCCGCATCATAAAAGCGTGCGCTGTCGATATCCCGCGCGCCGGGAATGTGGCCGTAGGCTTTTGCCGCCGGCGCTTTTTCCTTGCCGCGAAAGAACGATGCCGGACGCGCATCGACGAGCGTAGCCTTGCCCGCTTGCCGAAGCGTCTCGACTTCGGGCGCCTCGATCAGGATGCTCTTGTCGAGCTTGGCCGTGAAAATCGTCGGCGATGGCGCATGTGGTCCTGTCTCGACCGGATAGCCGGCGGCCTTCCACGCGGCGAAACCGCCGTCGAGAATCGAGACGTTCTGCACGCCGACATATTTCAGCGTCCAGTACGTGCGCGCGGCCGAGCCGAAGTCGAGCACGCTGACGCCGGCCGGCATAACGACGACGTGACTGTTCTCGTCGATGCCGAGGTCGCCAATGAGCTTTTCCAGTTCCGGCACCGTCGGCACCATGAACGGCACGTTATTGCGCGTCACGCGCCAGCCGGCCTTGTCGTAGTCGCTGTGCACGGCGCCGGGGATATGGCCCTGCGCGAAGGTCTCCGGCTTGCTGCCGTCGATCGCGGAGCGGATGTCGAGCACGACCAGGTTGGGCTCGTCGAGATGCGCCTTGAGCCAGGCGGGCGAAACGAGGGGATCGGCGTTCGCGGGCGCCGAGGCAAGCGCGGCCACCGCCAGAACGAACAAAACGGCGAGACGTTGTGCGATCCTGAAGGCGAAATTTTTTTTCATGGATGGGGTCCTGACAGTCCTGCTCCGTTCACGCTGACAGAACATTGCTCTTGAATTAGAATTTCTTTCTCTATAAAGACAGGCATGTCGGCCAAATAAGAATATTATACCATCATGAAGCAAGATGTAGACATTCTTTCCAAGACGCGCGGGGTGAGCAGAATGGACGCCATCGACCGGAAGATCCTTGCCGTCGTTCAGCAGGACGCCTCGCTTTCCGTCGCCGAGATCGGGCAACGCGTGGGGCTTTCTTCAACGCCTTGTTGGAAGCGCCTCCAGCGGCTCGAAGCTGAAGGCGTCATTACGCGGCGCGTCGCCCTGGTCGATCCGGAAAAGGTCGGCCTCGGCATCACGGTGTTCGTTTCGGTCGAGACCGGCGATCACTCGCGCGAATGGCTGACGCGCTTTGCCGAGGTCGTCGGCGCGATGCCGGAGGTGATGGAATTCTATCGGATGGCCGGCGACGTCGATTACATGCTGCGCGTGGTCGTGCCCGACATCCAGGGCTACGACGTGTTTTACAAGCAGCTGATTGCGACCGTGCCGCTGAAGAACGTAACGTCGCGTTTTGCGATGGAGCGGATCAAGTCGACGACGGCGCTGCCGATCCGCTGACGCGGTCAGGACGAGCAGGACGTGCCGTCAAACGTAGGCGGCGAGATGCGCGGCGCCATGAACATCTTGTCCGAAATGTTCAGCGTGCCGCTGATCGTGTAGCCGATTATCGGCGTGTAGGGATAAGTGACCTCGCCCAGCAGCAGGGTTGAATTGCCGCCGGCGAGATTTGAATCGACCGCGACGATCGAGCCTATCGCGCGCCCGGTGCCCGTGGAGGGGAACGGTACGCTCCACATGACTTTCGCTTGCTTCGTGTCGGGATCGACCGACAGGCAGGAGACGATGGCGGTCATGTTGTCGGCAGCGTAGGGATACATGACGGCGGAAGCCGCGGACATGATGTTGTTCATGTCGTCGGTGCCGCTGGTGCTGTTGTCGCTGAGAGCAGTCGATTGCGACGTCAAGTTGACCAGCGCGTTCGCCGTCAGCGTCACCTTGCGCTGAACGCTCAACCCTTCGCTCAGCTCGATGCCGCCGAGATAAAGGGTGATCATGATCGGCAGCAAAAGAGCAAACTCGACGGCCGAGACCGCGCGCCGATCGCCGCAAAAGCTCCGCGCTGCTGCCAAACCTCGAATGATGAATCGGGGGCGCATCAGTTATAGGGCTCGTTGCGGAACACGGAAGTCGCCACCAAAAGGCGCTGGTTGCCGTTGAGATTGGCAAGATCGTCGAGCAACGGCACCGCGATCGGCCATTGATAATAGGCCTGCGCCACGACGATACTGCCGGGCCCGCCCATCACAAACGGCAGTTTATTGGTGTCGATCTTGCCATCCGCCGTCATGGGCGGAGCGGCTTGCGAACTGCCGGTTGCGCCAAAGTCCGAGTACGTCTGCACGCTGATGGAGATCAGTTCCTCGCAGTTGTAGAGAAAGGTTTGATTGCAGATCGTTTGCTTGAACTTGCCCTCGGTGAAGTCGGGATCCGTCTGCGCTTGCCCGGTCATGATCAGCCGCGCGGCTTCCGCCATGCCCGTTTCGAGCGTCTGTTGCGCAAAGCAAACCAGGCCGGTCTCCAGAATAGCGAACAGCAATCCGAAGAACGGCGCCGCGACAAACGCGAACTCGACGGCGGCGTGGGCCTTCTGGTTGCGCGCGAAGCGTCGCGCGGCGCGGCCTCTAAGGAGGCGGCGCGCTCTCGCGGTGATTCTGCACTTTGCAGTCTGCAACATGGCGATGGTCTTGAGCGCGCCGTTTGTGTCCACGCGCGACGAATTCCTATCAAACACGCCTTGTTGAAACGTTGCCGCGGTCGAATTGAAGCGGAACCAATGCGGTAACCACTCACTAACCACGAAGCGCGCGCGCCGGCGGCGGCGCCCAAGGGAAGCCACCTGCGCGCGCTATTTGGCCGATGCGGCCTGGCCGTTGCGCGAGCCGGTTTGCGCGATGGTGGCGCCGAAGAATGCCGGCGCATCGCCCAAGGTGATCCGTGGCGCGCATTTCGGCGAGCAACTGTAGGATTCCCGGTCGATGCCCTTATAAACGGTCACCAGGTCGCTGGTGCCCGGGCCGCGGACTTCGACGGTTTTGTCCACCACCACGTGTCCGTCGCGGTCGAGCGCGAGCAGATTCGTCTTTCCATAGCCTTTGCCGGTGACAACAAGAATGCCGCCGGGCTGCAACGTGGCGTCGGCAATCAGGGGATTCCCGATCACGATGGTCGCCACTTTTTCGGGCAATTGCATCACCTGCGCTTGGTCAAGCTTGATAGCAACCGTTTCGGCGTTCACCGCCGTCGCCCCGAATGAGGCGGCGGCGCAGGCGGCAAAACACACCAGCCGAAGCAGCAACCTGCAATTTCTCAATGTGGGCGCCATCGAAATCTCCCGCGCTACGCGCAATGAATGCCGCAATCGCACGGCGGCAACTCAGCGACTCATTTGTCCGTAAATAAGTGAAAGAAGTGCAAATTAGGTGAATGAAGTGCAAATTGCGTCCAGTTCAGCGCCCGCGCAAGCACCTTGGTTGCGACGAATAGAGGCGGCTCGGCGACTTTGCCGAAGTGAAGCGGGGCGTCCGCGCCGGCTCCGCGGGTCCCGGTGAACGGCAAGACCGTTTAGACGCAAGCGGGTCTCCGACAAGGGCGATCTTTGTCCGCCTCCGCTCGCGTTAGCGATTGGCAAGCTTTGTCGAGCGCCCCTGTCGGTTACGGCTGATTAACCTGCGCGAGATGCAAGTACGGTATTCTTAACCACGTTGCCATCATCCTGAAATGACGGGATTTTCTGCGATGGCATTAACCTGACCGCAATCGCTGCCGAGTACGTTGCGCCACGGTCAGATGCGAGCCGGATGCACTCCGGAGGCAGACCAGCTCAGACAGCCACGTGTGGATCCAAGGAGCCTATCAATGAAGCAGATTTTTGTGCGTTTCCTGAAGAATGAATCGGGCGCCACCGCCATCGAGTACGGCCTCATCGCCGCCGGCATTTCGGTCGCGATCATTGCCGTCGTGCAGGGCCTCGGCAGCAAGCTGAACAACACGTTCGAAACCGTCAAAAGCGCGCTCAAGTAAGTCCGCGCGGAAATGCGACGCAGAGGCTCCGGTCATTGACCGGAGCCTTTTCGTTTGAGTGCACCCGTTGCCTGGCGCTGCCCATCAAATCCAAACGCGAGGTGTGCTGTGCTAACCGAACCGCAATGTCGGGGACACTATCCTGTGCCGATTCGTGGCCGCATTCGTCTCGAGACAAGGATCGGATGATGCTTCTCGACATGATCAAGTTGCTGCTCTTTCCCACTGTGATGGCTTTCGCAGCATCGAGCGATTTGCTGACAATGACGATCTCGAACCGCATCTCTTTGGCGCTCGCGGCCGGTTTCCTGCTGTTGGCAGTCGCAAGCGGCATGAGTTTGGCAACGATCGGCTGGCACATCGGCGCTGCGGGGCTCGTTCTGACGGTCGCCTTCATCTGCTTCGCGCGCGGCTGGATCGGCGGCGGCGACGCCAAGCTTGCCGCCGCTACGACGCTGTGGTTCGGATTCAAATATCTGCCGGAATATCTGATTTATGCTTCCTTGTTCGGGGGCGCCTTGACGCTGCTGCTCATTCAATTTCGCTTTCTCCCGCTCCCCGCAATGCTAGCCCGGCAGCACTGGATTGCGCGGCTACATGAGAGAGGGGCGGGCGTGCCTTATGGGATCGCCCTCGCCGCCGCGGCGCTGATCGTCTATCCCGAGACCGAATGGATGAAGTTTCTCGGCGTTTGAACGCGGCGCCTTCCGGCGTTTCCAGACGCAAGCGCCCGGCAACAAAACATTAACTCGATTTCGATACCGCTTCTTAACCATACCTTGACGATTGGATGATGAAATCAACTTCGAGAAGCTGCGTTTTGCAGCTCTGCATCGTCCTTGCGGCAAGAAAGCCGTCGTGTCTTGGGAAAGTGAAGCGTAATGAAAGCCGCGCGCCTCGTCGTTTTGACCGTAGCCCTGGCCGCCGGCGGCGTTGCCGCCTTGCTGGCCGGCAGGTCACATAAGCCTTCCGCTCCGTCTCCGGCGAAGGCTCAAACCGTCGATATCCTGGTCGCCAAAACCGACATTCCATTGGGCCAGGCGCTTTCGGCGCAAGACGTCAAATGGCAGAGCTGGCCGGTGAGCGCCGCCAGCGGAAATTTCATTCGCAGATCGGATCGTCCGCGCGCCCTCGAAACGCTGACGGGCTCGCTCGCGCGCTCATCGTTTGTGGCCGGCGAGCCGATTCGTGACGCAAAGATCGTCGATGCGAAGGGCTCAGGCTTCATGGCCGCCATCCTGCCGAGCGGGATGCGCGCGATCTCGACTCAGATCTCGGCCGAAACGGGGGCGGGCGGCTTCATCCTGCCCAATGATCACGTCGACGTCATCCTCACGCGCCGCGACAAGGACGCGGACAAAGGCGTCAACGGCGGCCAGACAAGCGAAACCATCCTCAGCAACGTCCGCGTGCTGGCGATCGACCAGACCATCCAGGAAAAGAACGGACAAAAGGTCGTGGTCGGCAAGACCGCCACGCTCGAGCTGAGTCAGCCCCAGGCCGAGTCGCTCGCGCTCGCGCGCCAACTCGGCACGCTCTCGCTGGCGCTGCGCAGCATGGCGGATGCCTCGCAGGACAAGCCGCAAGCGACGGACGCCTTGGACAGTTTGAACGGACGCCGCAGCAGCGTGAACGTGGTTCGCTTCGGGGTGAGCACCACGTCTTCGGTGAAGTGATTAATTGAGGGGATATTGCGAAATGGCGAAACGGCCGTCGATCCGCACAGCAGTCCTCGCGGCGCTTATCGCCGCTTGCGGGCTGGCTCCAACCGCTCCGGCGCCGGCAGCCGATGCGCACGTGCCCGTGCTGCATGTCGCCGCGAGCGAGGCAACGTCACGGTTTATCGCGCTTGGCGTGGGCAAATCCGTCGCGATCGATCTGCCGGCCGATATCAAGGATGTCTTGGTCGCCGACCCCAAGATTGCAAACGCGGTCATCCGCTCGTCGCGGCGCGTCTACATGATCGGCGTGGCGATCGGGCAAACCAACATTTTCTTCTTCGACGCCAATGGTCATCAGATCGCGGGGTTCGATATCGCCGTCACGCGCGACCTCAACGGGCTGCGCGCGGCGCTGAAGCAGACGATGCCGGATTCGGATATCCGAATCGAGGGCGTGGGCGCCGGCATCATGCTCTCCGGCACGGCGGCGAATCCGGCCGAGGCGCAACACGCTTATGACCTGGCGGTCGAGTTGGCCGGCAGCGACGCCAAAGTGGTGAACGGCATCAATGTCCGCGGCCGCGATCAGGTGATGCTCAAGGTGACGGTTGCCGAGGTCCGGCGCGACGTTCTCAAGCAGCTTGGCATCAACTTCAATGTCAGCACCGGTTTTGGCTCCGTCGTTCTCAACACGAACAATGCCTTCTCGGCGTCCGGCACGGCGCCGAGCAACTCGTTCCTCGGAAGCTCGAACCTTGGGAATTTCTTGTCCGGCGGCAACAACATCACCGCGGTCCTGCAAGCGATGGACCGCGCCGGCGTCATGCGCACCTTGGCCGAGCCCAATCTCACGGCGATTTCGGGCGAGACGGCAAGCTTCCTCGCCGGCGGCAACTTTCCGATCCCCAGCGGATTGCAGTGCAGCCCGCCGCCGAACGTGATTTGCCAGCAATCCGTCGAGTACAAAAAATTCGGCGTCAGTCTCGTGTTCACGCCGGTCGTGCTGTCGGAAGGCCGCATCAGCCTCAAGGTCATGACCGAGGTTTCGGACCTGTCGCAAGAGAACGCGATCAGCATTCAGCCGACCGGCTCGAATACGTCGATCACCATTCCGTCGATCACGACGCGGCGCGCGGAAACGACGGTTGAAATCCCCTCGGGCGGGTCGCTCGCGCTCGCCGGCATGATCCAGGAGCAAACCAAGCAGGCAATCAGCGGCGTGCCGGGCCTGATGCAGCTGCCGGTGCTCGGCACGCTGTTCAAGAGCCGCGACTTCATCAACAACCAGACGGAATTGGTCGTTCTGGTTACGCCCTACATCGTGCATCCGGTCGCGCAGAAAAAGTTGTCGCGTCCCGACGACGGGTTTGCCGATCCCTCCGATCCGAGCAGCATCCTGCTTGGACGCCTGAATAGAATCTACGGCACGAACGGCGGTCCGGCCGATCCGCACCTCTACCACGGCCACTACGGCTTCATTCTCGATTGAGTGCCTCAGGAGACGATCAATGATCAAAATCCGACGGGCGATCGCCGGCACCAGCGGCAAGAGTGCGCTGCGCATTCTGGCGGTCGCTGGCATCGCGGCGATGCTGGGCGGCTGTTACGGGATGGACGGAACGAAAATCGCGTATCCGGAAGATTATCGCTTGCGTCATCCGATTACGCTGAAGGAAGGGAAACACACCGTTGAGGTGTTTCTCAGCCGAAATCGCGGCGGGCTTGCGCCCGCGCAGCGCGCCGACGTGCTCGCGTTTGCCCAGGGCTGGAAACACGAAGGCTCCAGCGGCATCGTGATCGATGTGCCGCGTGGCGGCGGAATGAACCGCGCGGCGGCGGACACCCTGCATGAGATTCGTTCGATCTTTGCCGCCGTCGGCATTCCGCGCAGCGCCATTTACGTCCGCGGCTACCCCTCGCCGGGCGTGTCCCTCGCTACGATCCGGCTCAACTATTTGAAACTGACGGCGCACGCCGGCCCCTGCGGACTCTGGCCAGACGATCTCGGCCCCACCGTCGACGACCAGTACAACGAGAACCGGTCCTATTGGAATTTTGGCTGCGCCAATCAGCGCAATCTTGCGTCGATGGTCGACAATCCCGCTGATCTCGTGCAGCCGCGCGGCGAAACGCCGGCTTACGAGCCGCGCCGCACTGTCGTGATCGACAAGTACCGAAAAGGCACCAGCCCAAGCGGGGCCTATGACGGCATCGACAAAGCGAAAATCAGCGATCTCGGCAAATGATGAAGCAAGCACAGCAACTCGCAGTCACTGCGTCGGCCATGCCGGCCGAAAGCCTCGGCGCCGACGAGCACATTGCACCCGCCCCGCGGATTTCCGTTCAGGCTTTCTGCGAGACGGTGGAGACCGCGGCCGCCATTCAGGCGGCGGCGGAGGATCGCCGGCTCGCGAAGGTGCATGTGAAAGTTCAGATGGGAGGGGCGACCGCGGCCGCGGAAGCCTACCGCGGCGCGCCGACGCCCAACGTGATCATCCTCGAATCGGACAGCCGCGCCGAGGATGTGTTGGCCGGCCTCGACCAACTCGCCGAAGTTTGCGACGCCTCTACGCGCGTCATCGCGATCGGCCGCATCAACGACGTGATGTTCTACCGCGAGCTGACACGCCGCGGCGTCAGCGAATACCTGATCGCGCCGCTTGGCACGCTCGATGTCGTGCGCGCGGTCTGCGGCTTGTTCTCGGCGGCGGACGCCAAGCCGGTCGGCCGCATCATTGCGGTGGTCGGTGCCAAAGGCGGGGTCGGTGCGTCCACCATCGCCCACAATGTCGGATGGGCCATCGCGCGCGATCTGGCGCTCGACTCGGTCGTCACCGATCTCGATCTCGCCTTCGGCACCGCCGGCCTCGACTACAATCAGGACCCGCCGCAGGGCATCGCCGACGCGGTGTTTTCCCCCGATCGCGTCGACACCGCCTTCGTCGATCGCCTGCTGTCGAAATGCACGGACCACCTCAGTCTGCTGGCCGCGCCGGCCTCGCTCGAGCGCGTGTACGATTTCGGGGCGGAGGCGTTCGATTCCATTCTCGATTCGCTGCGCTCGACCATTCCGTGCGTGGTGCTTGACGTTCCGCATCAATGGGCGGGCTGGACCAAGCGCCTGCTGGTCGGCGCCGACGATATCCTGATCGTCGCGGGCCCCGATCTCGCCAACCTGCGCAACGCCAAGAACCTCGTTGATTACCTGCGCACCGCCCGTCCCAACGATCATCGCCCGTTCTACTGCCTGAATCAGGTCGGCGTGCCGAAGCGGCCGGAAATTTCGCCGGCCGATTTTTCCAAGGCACTGGAAGATCAGCCGCTCGCGGTCATTCCGTTCGAGCCGCAGATGTTCGGTACCGCGGCCAACAACGGCCAGATGATTGCCGAAGTGTCTGCCAAGCACAAAAGCGCGGAGATGTTCCGGACGCTCGCGCAAGTATTGACCGGGCGCGCTGAAACCAAGGGGCCGCGCGGCGGCCTGCTGTCGCCGCTGCTGAACAAGTTCATGAAGCGGTAGGAAACGGGCGAGGGCTGAGACCGTGTTCGGTAAGCGTACGAACTCTACCGCGGCCCCTGCATCGCAGCCGGCGCCGATTGCGGCCTCGCCTGCGCTTGCGCCGGCCGCCCCGCCTATCGAATCCGGGCGGGCGCCGATGCCCTCGGACGGGCTTGGCGCGCCACTCGTGCCGGCGCCGCCTCAGAGCAAGGCGCTTCCGACGCCCGAACCCGCGCCGGCAGTGGTCGACTCGCGGCGCTCGGAAACCTATTACCAGACCAAGGGCGCAATCTTCGGCGCCTTGATCGAGGCCATCGATCTTGCCCAACTCGCGCGGCTCGACGCCGATTCGGCGCGGGAGGAAATCCGCGACATCGTCAACGAGATCATCGCGATCAAGAACATCGTGATGTCGATCTCCGAGCAGGAAGAACTGCTCGACGACATTTGCAACGACGTGCTTGGCTTCGGGCCGCTCGAGCCGTTGCTCGCGCGCGACGACATTGCCGACATCATGGTGAACGGCGCCGGCACCGTCTACATTGAAGTCAAAGGCAAGATTCAGAAGACCGGCATCCGCTTTCGCGACAATCAGCAGCTCCTCAACATCTGCCAACGCATCGTGAGCCAGATCGGCCGCCGCGTGGACGAAGCCTCGCCGATTTGCGACGCGCGCCTGCCGGACGGCTCACGCGTGAACGCGATCGTGCCGCCGCTGGCGATCGACGGGCCCGCGCTCACCATCCGGAAATTCAAGAAGGACAAGCTGACGCTCGATCAGCTCGTCAGATTCGGAACCATCACGCCACACGGCGCGGAAATCCTGCGCATCATCGGCCGCACGCGGGTCAATACGCTCGTTTCCGGCGGTACCGGTTCGGGCAAAACCACGCTGCTCAACTGCCTGACGCAATTCATCGATCACGACGAACGCATCATCACCTGCGAGGACGCGGCCGAACTTCAGCTCCAGCAGCCGCATGTCGTGCGCCTGGAAACGCGCCCGCCCAATCTCGAGGGCGAAGGCCAGATCACCATGCGCGATCTGGTGCGCAACTGCCTGCGCATGCGTCCCGAGCGCATCATCGTCGGCGAGGTGCGTGGACCGGAAGCCTTCGACCTGTTGCAGGCGATGAACACCGGCCACGACGGATCGATGGGCACGCTGCACGCGAACAGCCCGCGCGAAGCGCTGTCGCGCCTCGAATCGATGATTACGATGGGCGGCTTCGCGCTGCCGTCGCGCACCATCCGCGAGATGATTACGTCGTCGATCGACGTCGTGATCCAGGCCGCACGCCTGCGCGACGGCTCGCGCCGCATCACCCACATTACCGAGATTGTCGGAATGGAAGGTGACGTCATCACCACGCAGGACATCTTCGTCTACGACATCACGGGCGAGGACGCGCACGGAAACATCCTCGGACATCATCGCGCCACCGGCATCGGACGGCCTAAATTCTGGGAGCGAGCGCGCTATTACGGAGAAGAGCAGCGCCTCGCGGCCGCGCTGGATGCGGCGGAAGCAAGCAGCGAAGCGATGAAGGGCTGACAAGGGCGAGCCATGCAACAATTTGCCTTGTTCTTCCTGGCTGCCGCCGCCGTCGGCGGGATCGCATGGGTTTTCATCTATCCGCTGCTGTCGGGCGAACGCAAGGCGGAGCGCCGCATGGCGAGCATCGCGAAGCCCGATCCCGCGGTGCGGATCAAACGCGTGCAGCAGCGTTCGCGGCGCGACGAGATCGAAGGCACGCTCAAGCAGCTCGAGGAGCGCAGCAAGAAGCAGCGGCGCGTGTCGCTATCGACGCGCATCGCGCGCGCCGGGCTCGAATGGTCGAAGCGGCAGTTCCTGATGACCGCCGCGGCCATCGGGACCGCTTTTTTTATGCTGCCATTCTTGATGGGAGCCGGATTGCTGCCGAGCGCCGCGTTGGGGTTTGCCGGGGCCTTCGGCGTTCCGTTCTGGATGCTGGCTTTCCTGAGGAAGCGTCGCGAAACTAGATTTCTCGATTCCTTTCCGGACGCTGTCGACATCATCGTGCGCGGCATCAAGGCCGGCCTGCCGCTGCTCGATTGCCTGAAGATGATCACGCAGGAAGCCCCCGAACCGCTGAAGTCGCAATTCCGCGGCATCATCGAAACGCAGGCCGTCGGTCTGCCGCTCGGCGAGGCTTGCGGCAAGCTGTACGAGCAAATGCCGCTTCCCGAGGCGAATTTCTTCGGCATCGTCATCGGAATTCAACAGAAGGCCGGCGGCAATCTCGCGGAGGCGCTCGCCAATCTCTCGCGTGTGCTGCGCGACCGCAAGAAGATGAAAGGCAAGATCAAGGCCATGTCGCAAGAGGCGAAAGCCTCGGCCGGCATCATCGGCTGTCTGCCGCTCGCGGTGATGACGCTCGTTTACATCACGAGCCCGCAATACATCTCTCTGCTTTGGACCGATTCGATCGGTCGCTTGATGCTCGCCGGCGCCGCGTTCTGGATGGGCACCGGCGTGTTCGTGATGAAGAAAATGATCAACTTCGATTTCTGACCGAACGATCATGATCCAGCAGCTTGCCGAGTTGATCAACGCGAATACGCTTACGATGGCATTTGCCGCCATCGCGGCAATCGCGACGGTATTGACGCTTGCCATGCCGCTCTATTCGCCCGACACGCTCGGCAAGCGCATGAAGGCGGTGGCGGTGGAGCGCGAGAAGATCCGCCAGCGCGAGCGCGAGCGGCTCGCGCAGGGCCAGAAGGTCAGCCTGCGGCAATCGCCGAAGCAATACGTCCAGACGGTCGTCGACCGGTTCAACCTGAGCAAATGGGTCGGCCAGGAGGAGGCGAGACTAAAACTCGTGCAGGCCGGCTACCGCGGCAACGCGCCATACGTGACCTACCTGTTCTTCCGCATGGTGACGCCGATCCTCATGCTTGCGTCCTCGGCGGTGTATGTGTTCTTTATTCTGAAATTCAACCAACCGATGATGGTCAAGGTCGGCATCTGTATCGCCGCGGCCTACATCGGCATGCATCTCCCGCTGATATTCCTGCGAAACCGCATTCAGCGCCGGCAACTGTCGATCAAGCGGGCGTTTCCCGACACGCTCGACCTGCTGCTGATCTGCGTCGAGTCGGGCATGTCGATCGAGGCGGCGTTTCGCAAGGTGAGCGAGGAGATCGGCTCGCAATCGGTCGCCCTCGCCGAAGAAATCACCTTGACAACGGCGGAGCTGTCTTATTTGCCGGACCGGCGCCAGGCGTATGAGAACCTTGCCAAGCGCACCGATCTTGAAGGCGTGAAATCGGTTTGCATGGCCTTGCAGCAAGCCGAGCGTTACGGCACGCCGCTGGGCACCGCCTTGCGCGTGATGGCGCAGGAGAACCGGGACATGCGCATGGCCGAGGCTGAGAAAAAGGCCGCGGGCCTGCCGCCCAAGCTGACCGTGCCGATGATTCTGTTCTTCCTGCCGGTCCTCTTTATCGTCATCCTTGGCCCGGCGGGCATCAAGGTGATGCACCTGCATTAGCAAGGGTGCACGGCCGATGATGCCGCCGCTCGCGCGCCGAAATCAGAATGGCTCGTCTAAAGGCGGCGCAGCGCCACCGGGCCAACTCACAAAGTGCTTCGGAAGTCAGGAATTGTTGGCCGAGCTCTGCCGCGCCGTTTGCTTCTTGCCGGAGCTTCGCTGCGCCAGCATTTGGCGCAAGTAGCTCACGTTGGCGGCGGCTTGATCCGCCGGCAGGTCGGCGCTCGCGATTTTCTCGGCCTCGGCGAAACGGCCCTGCAATCCCACCACCAACGCGAGGTTCTGGCGCACCTTCGACTCGGCCCCGGGCTGCGCGATGGCTCGGCGCAAGGTCGCTTCCGCGCGTTTCAGGTCTTTTGAGAGCGCATAGGACAGTCCGAGGTTCGACAGCACCGATGGGTCGTTCGGCTTGATCTTGAGCGCGCTCGAATAGTGTCGCTGAGCGTCCTCGTGGCGGCCCATCTGATCGAGCACCGCGCCTTGCGCGTTGAGAATGCGCCAGTCCGGCTGATCCGGCGTGTGCGCGCGACTGAGGACCGTGAGCGCCTGATTGAAATCGCCCACCTCCGCCAGCGCACGGCCGTAATCGCCCAACAATGCCTTGTCGTAGGGATTTTGCAGCGACGCTTGCTGAAGGACCGCGACGGCTTGCGCGCGCTCGCCGGTGGCCCGTAGCGCCCGCGCGTAATGCATCGCGGCTTCGGCATCCGCGGTATTGCGGTGATAGCGCTCGCCCCAGGCTGCGGCGGACTCCCGCCACTCCGCATCGGTGCGCGGCGTGGCCGTTGAAGTCGCGCCAATCGAGCCGGTGGTGTCGTCGCCGGTCGTCTTGCAGCCTGCGGCAGACACGGCCAACAGAGCGATGACCGCAATCGAAGCAAGCAAGCGGGCGGTGTCAGTCCGGATGAAATGCATGGGCTATCCGCAGGTGGAATCCGGCAGCTGCCCAAGCAATAAAACGTTAACCCTAACGCCTGGTTAATGGCCACCTTAGAGGCTCGGCCGGAAATGCGGCCAACGAAATGAGCGCTTTCGCCCCAGCCCGTCATGCCCGGCACCCGGGTCCGGCCATTGGCCGGCCCGAGCACACGCCTTGTGCCCGGCATCCGCGCCTTCAAACAACAAACAAGAAAGACGTGGATGGCCGGGACGAAGCCCGGCCATGACGATGGAGAGGGCCTTGTGCAACTCATTGACAAGGACCCGAGGCATGTCCCGGCCAGCCTCTCAGGCGTGCGGCGGCGGCTGCCGCCGCAGGAATTCTTCCACTTCCGCGCGGCTGGGCGCGCCGGATGCGCCGCCAAACCGCGTGCATTTGAGCGCGGCCGCGGCGCTGCCGAATCGCATGGCATCCACCGGCTTGCGGCCTTCCGCCAGCGTGAGCGTGAACGCGCCATGGAAAACGTCGCCCGCGGCAAGCGAGTCGATCGCGTCGACCTTGAAGGCCGGCATGTGCCGCACCTCGTTGCCCTCGAGCCAATAGACGCCATTCGGCCCGTCGGTGACGGCGAGAAAGCAATCGAGGTGCTTGCGCAGGCGCAGGAGGGCCGCCCCGAGGTCGTTGAGGCCGGTGCTGCCGCGTGAGGCTTCGGACGAGGCGATGACGTGCGTGCCGAGCGCGAGCAGCGGGTCGTCAAGGCCCGTGCGCTGATCGAGATCGATCACGACTGGAATGTCTCGCTTGCGCGCCGCGCGGCACACGGCCGATACGAATTCGGGGAAGCGGTTGTCGACCAGAACCGCGTCGACGCCCGCGAGCAATTTCTGCGGATCGGCCGGGAGTCGGTCGCCGAGTTGACCGCCGCGCCGGGTCGCGATCGTTTTCTCGCCTTGCTCGTCCAGAAGAATGAGCGAGACGGACGCGCTGCCGCCGTCGACGCGCTCGATGCCGCGACAGTCGATTCCCTCGGCGAGAAGATCGGCAATGATGCGATTGCTGATCGCATCGTCGTCACCGCCAAGTGGTCCGGCAAAGCGCGTGTCGCCGCCGAGCCGCGCCACGGCAACCGCGGCGTTGGCGGCGCATCCGCCGCCGGTGACGATGAAATCCGACGCGTGGACTTTCGTGCCGGGCTCCGGAAAGCTTTTCACGCGCATGACGATGTCATGCACGGCGATGCCGGAGCACAGGATCGCCGGCGTTTTCGTGGTCGCGTCAGTCAAATGAGACCTCGTCCTCAATCCAGGCGCGGATGATGTGGTGCGCGATTGCGACCGGCGGGGGCGTGGTCAATCCGTTCGCATGTTTGCGCATCAGCATCGATTCGACCTCGCTTTTGTTGAACCAGCGCGCGTCCTCGAGCTCGCTGCGGTCGACCACAATCTCGCGCGTCTTCGCCTCGGCATGGCAGCCGATCATCAGCGACGTCGGAAACGGCCAGGCCTGCGAGGCAAAATAGACGACGCGTCCGCACACGATGCCGGCTTCCTCGCGCGTTTCGCGCCGCACCGCGTCTTCGATGCTTTCGCCCGGCTCGACAAAGCCGGCGAGGCACGACCACATCGTCGGTGCAAAGCGCGGCGAGCGGCCGAGCAGACAATTATCGCCATCGACCGCGAGCATGATCGCAACGGGATCGGTGCGCGGAAAATGTTGCGTATCGCAGCCGGCGCAATCGCGCCGCCAGCCGCCGTGCACCGGCCTGGTCGGGTCGCCGCAGGCGGGACAGAAACGGTGGCGCGCGTGCCAATGCAGCACCGCCTTGGCCTCGGCGATCGGCGGCAGATGATCGGGCTCGACCAGCCCTTGCACGGCGATTGAGCGCAAATCGGTGACGAGAAATTCCGGCCGTTCCTTCAACGCGGCGGCTGCCCGCGGCTCCAGGCCCATGGCGAAGCGAGGCGCATGGTCGAGCAAGCCGAGGAAAATGGTTTCCGTCGGCGAGCCGAGGGCGCGCGCTTCCGCCAATGTGAACAGCGGATCGTTCGCGTGCTGGCCTCTTTTCATCACGATCGTTTCCCCCGCAACGATATAGGCGCGCGCGTGCGCGTTGCGGCCGTGCGCCGCGAGAGCCGCATCGTCGGGCCGTATCTCGGCGGCGCGCTCAATACGGCTTTCGGTATATCCAAGACGGGGTTTGGGGCCGAGATCGGGGCGAGGGGACATTGAGCATCAAAATCGCACGCCTGCAAAGTGAGGGCAATGCGGGGCCATCGCGTCACATCACGGCGATTTTAAGTTCTTTGCGCACAAGGTCGAGCAAGCGTTCGCATGCGGCGGCGTCATACGCTTTGCGCGGCGCTCTGCCCCAGACCGGATTGGGCCATGCCGCATCGCTTCGGAAGCGAGCGATGACGTGCACGTGCAGTTGCGGCACCTGATTGCCGAGCGCGGCGACGTTGAGCTTGTCGTAGCGGGTAATTTCCTTGAGCGCGCGTGCGGCGCCGCTCACCTCGCGCAACAGGCGAATCTGATCGTCGTCCGCAAGATCGATAAGGTCGACAAGAGCGGGCTTCCGCGGCACCAGAATGAGCCACGGATAATTGGCGTCATTGTTGAGCAGCACGCGCGCGAACGGAAGATCACCGACGACGATGCACTCGGCTGCAAGTTGCGGATGGAGAGTGAAGTTCGAGTTCATTCGGCCAGATTAGACCCGATCTCTCAACACGTCATTCCGGGGCGCGGCCGAAAAGCCGCGAACCCGGAATCCAGAGGCGGTTTGTCGTGTCGCTCTGGATTCCGGGTTCGCTCGCTGCGCTCGCGCCCCCGGAATGACGAGAGGGTAACTTGCTTTCCACCCTTATTGGCCCGATATAGGCTTCCGGGAGGTTGGCGGTGGACGAACCACTCGCCAACCGGGTCAGGTCCGGAAGGAAGCAGCCCTAACGAGCACGGATCGGGTCGCTCGTCAGCCTCCCACCTTTGGCCGATATCCCCGTCTGTCATTCCGGGGCGCGCCGAAGGCGCGAACCCGGAATCCATAACCCCTGTTTTCCTAAATTACTCAAGCAGGGATTATGGATTCCGGACTGCCGCTTCGCGGCATCCGGAATGACAATGGATGCTGCATGAGCGACGCCAAAAGAGACGATTCCGCGCAAAACACCGCGTCTGCCATCGAAGCGCATGGCTACCGCGTGCTGGCGCGGAAATATCGCCCTGCAAGTTTCGACGACTTGATCGGTCAGGACGCGATGGTGCGCACGATCTCGAACGCATTCGAGTCGGGGCGCATTCCGCAAGCCTGGATTCTCACCGGCGTGCGCGGCGTCGGCAAGACGACGACCGCTCGCATTCTGGCGCGCGCCCTCAATTACGAATTGCCGGATGGCTCGGTGACAGGCCCGACGATCAACATGCCCGTGATGGGCGTGCACGATCAGGCGATCATGGAGAGTCGTCATCCGGATGTGCTCGAGATGGACGCCGCCTCGCACAATTCGGTCGAGGATGTGCGTCAAATCAACGACGCTATCCGCTACGCGCCGATGAGCGCGCGCTACAAAGCTTACATTCTCGACGAAGTGCACATGTTGTCGCCGCAGGCCTTCAACGCGCTGCTCAAGACGCTGGAGGAGCCGCCGCCGCATGCGAAGTTCATCTTCGCGACAACGGAGATTCGCAAAGTTCCGGTGACGGTTCTCTCGCGCTGCCAGCGTTTCGACTTGCGGCGCATCGATGCAGCGCTGCTGGTGAAGCACCTCGAAGACATCGCAACGAAAGAGAAGATCGAAGTCGAGCCGGCCGCGCTGGCGCTGATCGCGCGCGCCGCGGAGGGCTCGGTGCGCGACTCGCTGTCGTTGCTCGATCAGGCGATCGCGCACGCCGCCGGCGCGGTGCGCGCCGAGGATGTGCGGCAAATGCTGGGCCTTGCCGACCGCGTCCGCATCGTCGATCTGTTCGAAGCGCTGATGAAAGGTGACGTGGGCGGCGCCGTCAAGGAATTGCGCGAGCAATACGATATCGGCGCCGATCCGGCGGTCGTTTTGGGCGATCTCGCCGAGTTCACGCATTTCGTCACCCGCGTGAAGGCGGTGCCGTCGGTTGCCGACGATGTGTCGCTGTCGGAAGCCGAGCGCACGCGCGGGCGAACTTTCGCTGCGCAGCTTTCGATGCGCGTCTTGTCGCGCACCTGGCAGATGCTGCTCAAAGGCCTGAGCGAAGTCGAGACGGCGGCGCGCCCGCTGGCAGCCGCCGAGATGGTGTTGGTGCGTGTCGCTTACGCCGCCGATTTGCCGACGCCGGACGAAGTGGTGCGCTCGCTCGGTGATGGCACGGGCGCGGCGGTGCAGCCGAGCGGCAACGGGAACGGCGGCGCGTCCGCCACCGCAGCGGGTCAGTCCTATGCGCCGCGCTATGAGGTGCCGCGCGGTTCGCCGCGTTCGTCGGCTGCCGTCGCGCCGCGGCCGACGGAAGATCCTATGGCGCGAGCGGAGGAGCCCACGGCCGCGCCGACGCTTAATGTCGGTACATTCGAGGAACTGATCGCTCTGGCGCAGGAGAAACGCGATCTGACCGTGAAAACGGCGCTCGAACGCGACGTCCGTCTGGTGCGTTATGAGGACGGCCGGCTCGAGATCGCGCTGGAGTCGAGCGCCGCGAAGACGCTGGCGCATGACCTGTCGCGCAGGCTGATGAGCTGGACCGGAAAGCGCTGGCTGGTCGTCGTCTCACAGGAACAAGGCCAACCGACGTTGCGGGAGCAGGCGGCAGAGCGCGAGGCGGAACTCAAGCGCGGCGTGCGGGCCGATCCTTTGGTGCAATCGGTGCTCGCGCGTTTTCCCGGCGCCGAGATTGTCGGCGTCACGCGTCGCGAGGCAGAAGAACCGGCCGCGACGGAAAACCCGCCGTCGGAAAACGAAGGTGAAACGGATTAGCCATGCCGGATTTCATGGGTCTGATGAAGCAGGCCGCGCAGCTACAATCGAAGATGCAGGCGTTGCAGGCCGAGCTCGGCACGCTTGAGGTCGAGGGCACGGCCGGCGGGGGCATGGTCAGCGTGCGGCTTTCCGCCAAGGGCGACCTCAAGGGCGTGAAAATCGACGATTCGCTGTTCAAGCCGGAAGAGAAGGAAATTCTCGAAGACTTGCTGGTCGCCGCGCACGCCGACGCGCGCCGCAAGGCCGAAGCCGTGATGCAGGATAAAATGAAAGCCCTGACCGGCGGAATGCCATTGCCGCCGGGATTGAGTCTAGGGTGACTTGCTTGTCATCCAGCGGTTGCCGTGTCTGCGGCTCTAGCGTTCCCTCCCCCCTTGAGGGGGAGGGACAGGGAGGGGGGTGGCCGCAACTATTACCGGGCACGTTTACCCCCCACCCCAACCCTCCCCCTCAAGGGGGGAGGGAGCACGCCAGCGCAAGTGGCGCCTGAGATGCCCACCGCCGTTGCCGGCCCCGAAATCGAGCGTCTGATCCAGCTGCTGGCGCGGCTGCCGGGCCTCGGGCCGCGTTCGGCGCGTCGCGCCGCGCTCCATCTCATCAAGAAACGCGAACTGCTGATGGCCCCGCTCACCGCCGCGCTCGAAACGGCGATGGAGAAAATCCAGGTCTGCAAGACCTGCGGCAACATCGACACGCAAAATCCATGCACGGTTTGCACCGACGCCAAGCGCGACCGATCGATCATTGTCACGGTTGCCGATGTGGCCGACCTGTGGGCGCTGGAGCGGGCGCAGGCGGTCAACGGCCGCTACCACGTGCTCGGCGGCACGCTCTCGCCGCTCGACGGCGTCGGCCCGCAGGACCTCGCAATCGACTCGCTCGTCTCGCGCGCGCATGACGCCGTGGTGACGGAAGTCATTCTTGCGCTCAATGCCACCGTCGATGGCCAGACCACCGCGCATTACATCACCGAGCTCCTGCACGATGCCAACGTGAAAGTGACGCGGCTCGCGCATGGCGTGCCGGTGGGCGGCGAGCTCGACTATCTCGATGAGGGCACGCTGTCCGCCGCGATCAAGCAGCGGACAGCGTTCTAATTTTGTCTCGCTTCACGCTCAGTAAGCGACGGCACGGCGTAAACAGGCGCGGCATAAACAGGCGTGACGATCCGCGTCGCCGTGCCGTCGGGACCGATGGCGACGCGCGAGCAATCGCCCCAGCGATGAAGATCCGTGCTGTGATCCCACGCGTTGCGCGAATAGCGATAATGACAGGTGCCGTCGTTGTATTCGACGTTTGTCCAGTCGCCGTGGCTTTCCCGATAGACGTATGGATTATTCCAGTCGGCGAGCGCCGGCGAACCCATCGCTATGCCGGCTGCGATGCAACCTGCCGCAGCAAAAAGATGTGAGCGACGCATTGCGAGCCTCCATCGTAATTTCAGAGGCCAACGCAGCTTTCAAGCCATCGTTCCGCGCGACGCGCCGCGCGACGGAACTGCGGCATTCTCATGTCGCCTTCGCCACAAGCTTTTCGAAATGCCCGCGCACCTGTAACCACCACAGCAGTAAAAGACTTGGTAGGCCCGCCAGCGCGCAGATCACGAAAAACCAAACCCAACCGGTTGCCTCCGCGATAAAGCCCGCTCCGGATGAGAGATACGTGCGCCCCACCGCGGCAAGCGCGGTCAGCAGCGCGTATTGCGTTGCCGTGTGCAGCGGGTTGCGGCAAAGCGCGGACAGATAGGCGACGAACATCACCGTACCGACGGCGCTGGTAAAATTCTCGACCGTGATGGCGATTGCGAGCACCGAGGGATTGCGGCCGACTAACGCAAGCCAGCAAAATGACAGGTTCGCGGCTGCCTGAATGATGGCGCCGAACCACAGACTGGTGGCGAGCGGCAG
>JAICMO010000103.1 GCA_025929185.1 Pseudolabrys sp. | reverse complement strand
GGCGTGGGGATTGGTCGCCGGCGGCATCGTGATCGGCGGCGGCATCGGCGCGGTGATCGCCCGGCGCGTGCCGATGACCTCGATGCCGGAATTGGTCGCCGCGTTCCATTCGCTGGTCGGCATGGCGGCGGTGCTGGTCGCCGCCGGCGCTTATTATGCGCCCGCCGCCTTCGGCATCGGCACGCATGGCAATATCCATCATCAGAGCCTGATCGAGATGTCGCTCGGCGCCGCCATCGGCGCCATCACCTTTACCGGCTCGGTGATCGCGTTCCTGAAATTATCCGCCCGCATGAGCGGCAAGCCGATCATCTTGCCGGCGCGTCACGTGATCAACATCGCGCTCGCCGCGGCGCTGATCTTTTTCATCGTCAGCTTCTACCTGCACCAGAGCGCGGCCGAGTTCTGGATCGTCGTCGCGCTCGCGCTCGCGCTCGGCATCCTCATCATCGTGCCGATCGGCGGCGCCGACATGCCGGTCGTCATCTCGATGCTCAACTCCTATTCGGGCTGGGCGGCGGCCGGCATCGGCTTCACGCTCGGCAACACGGCGCTCATCATTACCGGCGCGCTGGTCGGCTCTTCGGGCGCGATCCTGTCGTACATCATGTGCCACGCGATGAACCGCAGCTTCGTCTCGGTCATTCTCGGCGGGTTCGGCGGCGAAACGGCGGGGCCTGCCGCCGGCGCCGAGCAGAAGCCGGTGAAGCTCGGCTCGGCGGAGGACGCGGCGTATCTTTTGAAAAATTCGTCCAAGGTCATCATCGTGCCGGGCTACGGCATGGCGGTGGCGCAGGCGCAGCACGCGCTGCGCGAGATGGCCGACAAGCTCAAGAAAGAAGGCGTCGAGGTCAAATACGCGATCCATCCGGTGGCCGGCCGTATGCCCGGCCACATGAACGTGCTGCTCGCGGAAGCGAACGTGCCTTACGATGAGGTGTTCGAGCTCGAGGACATCAACTCAGAGTTCGCGCAGGCCGACGTTGCCTTCGTCATCGGCGCGAACGACGTGACCAATCCGGCGGCGGAAGAAGATCCGAAGTCGCCGATCTACGGCATGCCGGTGCTGCAAGTGTGGAAAGCGGGCACGGTGATGTTCATCAAGCGCTCGCTCGCCTCGGGATACGCCGGGATCGACAATCCGCTGTTCTATCGCGACAACACCATGATGCTGCTCGGCGACGCCAAGAAGATGACCGAGAGCATCGTGAAGGCGATGTAAGGCTTGTCCCGGGCGCAGCGCAGCACGCAGTGATGCGCTGCAGACCCGGGACCGTTCTACATGCCGTGCTTCGTTACGGTCCCGGATCTGCGGTGCACCGCTTCGCGCTGCACCGCGTCCGGGACAAGCTACAGTTCCCTGAACATCACATATGCATCCACAAACCCGCGCGCGGGATGCGCGAACGCGCCGGGCAGCGTGCCGACGATCTTGAAGCCGCAGGACTGCCACAGCTTCACCGCGCGCTCGTTCGATGCGATGACGAAATTGAACTGCATAGCGCGAAAGCCGCGCTCGCGTGCGCGCGCCAGCGAATGCTCGCACATCGCGCGCGCGATGCCGCGCCCATAGGCCTCCGGCGCGACCATATAACCGCAGTTTGCGACGTGCGCGCCGCCGCCGCGCGTATTGGCGCGCAGGTAATAAGTGCCGAGAATCGCGCCGCCATCTTCCGCCACGAACACCTCCTGCCCCGGTGAACGCCAGTAAGCCAACGCGTCAAGGCGGCTCACGTCGCGCGGGATCGGATAGGTCTCGGCGGCGCGGAAGGTCGGCTCGAGAATGCGCCAGATAGCATCGTCGTCTCGATTCTCGGCTTGCCGGATTTGCATTGTTTGGCTCTACGTTCCGTGCGCTCTATGCGTCGTGCCGCGTAACCATGCAACTAACATTGTAACGGAGCGTTTGTCGTGGGCGGGGCACCGATTGACCGATTGGAGAATTCGAAATGCCGAATAATATTGGACGCCGCACCTGGGCAATCGCGGAGGGCTACATCCCGCCCGACTCGCCCACCAAAAGCCGCGAGATGCTGAGCCACGAGACGGTGTGCATCCTTAATGCCGGAGATAGCGCCGCGCGCGTGGAGATCACGGTCTATTTCGCCAATCGCGAGCCGGTGGGACCTTACACTTTCGACGTGGGCGCACGCCGCACGCGCCATTTGCGCTTCAACGAGTTCAAGGACCCCGCGCCGATCCCCACGAACACCGATTTCTCGAGCGTCATCGCCTCGAACGTGCCGATCGTCGTGCAGCACACCCGTCTTGACAGCCGCCAGGCTGAGCTTGCGCTGCTCTCCACGATAGCGTTTCCGCTGGACTGAGCCGCGGCACGTCTGCCCGTGCTATGACGGCGCATGAATTCTCTGCAATGGTTGCTGATTGCGCTCGCCGTCCTTTATGGCGGCGTGCTCGTTCTGATGTTCGCGTTTCAGCGGCGGCTCATGTATTTCCCCGGGCCGCGCTGCCCGCCGCCTGACGCATCAGGCCTGCCGGAGGCGGAGGAAATCGAGCTCACGAGCGGCGATGGAGAAAAACTCCTCGCCTGGCACGTCGCGCCGCGCGGCGAGAGGCCGATCGTTATCTATTTTCAGGGGAATGCCGGGGGTCTCGATCTGCGCGCCGAGCGTTTCCGCCAGCTCATCGCCGACGGCAGCGGGCTGCTCGCCCTGTGCTATCGCGGTTACGGCGGCTCCAGCGGACGTCCGACCGAGACGGGTCTGCTGCTCGACGCGCGCGCAGCTTACGACTTTGCCGCCGCGCGCGTTCCGCCGAAACGCATCGTGCTGTTCGGCGAGTCGCTCGGTACCGGCGTGGCGGTGGCGCTTGCCGCCGATTGCCCGATCGGCGCGCTCATTCTCGATGCGCCATTCACGTCGGCGGCCGACGTTGGCACAACCGCGTATCCTTACGTGCCGGTGCGCTGGATGATCAGGGATTCCTTCCGCTCGGACGAGCGCATCGCCAAAGTCGACGCGCCGCTGCTCGTCTTGCACGGAGAGGAGGATCGCGTGGTGCCGGTCCGCTTCGGCGAACAACTGTTTGCGCTCGCGCGCGAGCCCAAGCGCATGGTCCGCTTCCCCAAAGGCGGCCATGTCGATCTCGATCAATACGGTGCGATGGAGGCGGTTAACAAATTTCTCGCGGAACACTTCCGACCCGTTCCGCCCCGGTAACCGGGAGGTTGCGGCTTTTTGGCAGTCGGCGTCTCCGTTGCAACCGGGCCGGACTAAGCGTTATGGTTTGCTATCCGGCGAGCCGGGGCCAACCCGGCGGCGACAGGACTTCCAAGGGAGGATAAACATGCTCTACCGGGCAGGATTGGTCTCGGCGGTGGCAGTGGCGGCGCTCGCTTCCGCTCCAATAACCGCTAAAGCAGAGACGTGCGGCACGATACAACTCGGCGCCGCGCTTTCGGCGACCGGCATCTATGCCGCCAACGGCAATAATACGAGAAACGGCTACGAATTCGCCGTCAAGAAAATCAACGACGCCGGCGGCGTGAAGATCGGCGGCAAGTGCTATCACTTCGCGATCAAGTATTACGACGACGAGTCGACGCCCGCGCGTGCCGCGCAGCTGGTCGAGCGCCTGATCGATCAGGACAAGATCAAATACGTGCTCGGCCCTTACGGCTCGCCGCTGACCAAGGCCATCCTGCCGGTCATCGAGAAGTACAAGACGCCGCTGGTGCAGGGCGAGGCCGCTTCGCGCTCGCTGTTCACGCAAGGCTACAAGTATCAGTTCGGCATCGTCGCCACTTCCGAGAAATATCTGACGCCGGTCGTCGACATGGCGGCGCATCTGGCGAAGAAGGCGGGCAAGGATCCGTCCAAGGTCAAGATCGCGATGATCTATCAGGACGACGCGTTCTCGCTCGACGTGCGCCAGGGCGTCGTCGACCAGATGAAGAAATACAAGATGACGGCGGCGATCGACGACCGCATGCCGAAGGACCTGAACGACATCACCAGCTTCCTCACCAAGGTGAAGGCGCTCAAGCCCGACGTGCTCATCGTCTCCGGCCACGAAAAGGGCGCGGTCACCGCCGCCCGCCAGATGAGCCAGCTGGAAATCCAGGTGCCGCTCGTCGGCATTACCCATTGCGAATCCGGTAAGGTGACGCAGGACTTCCCCAAAGCCTCCGCCGGCTTCGTCTGCCCCACCCAATGGGATGAGACGATGAAGGCGGGCGATCCCTTGTTCGGAACGGCAGCCAACTACAACAAGGAGATCAAGGCCGCTTACCCGCAGTATAAGGTCGTGCCGTACCAGACGGCGCAGGCTTCCGCGGCGGTTTACGTGTGGAAAGATGCGTTCGCGCGCGCCAACTCGCTCGACAAGGAAAAGCTTCGCGCTGCGTTGATGAATACCGATCTGGAGACGTTCTACGGCCATATCAAATTTGCGCCGGACGGAAGCGACCCAGGCAAGGAAATCATCCTGCGGCAAATTCAGGACGGCAAATACAAGGTCGTCTGGCCGCCGAACGTCGCGGTGGCCACGCTGAATTATCCGCGCACCGCTCAGTATTGAGTGAGAATGGAAGCGGGCTTCGCCGCCCGCTTCCATCGCTTTATCCGGGCGTTGTCCCGTCGCAATCGGCTGGGGCGGCCGGTTTCGGCTATTTGCCCGGCTAACCTTGGGCAGGCACGATGCAACATATTTTCGGGAATATTTCGATTCTCACCGCGGCGCCGGTCCTCAATCTGGGCTTGCTGATCGACGGCCTGTTTATCGGCTCGATCTTTGCGCTCGCGGCCTATGGCCTCGCGCTGGTGTGGGGCGTGATGAACGTCAAGAACCTCGCGCAGGGCGACTTCATCATGCTCGGCGGCTACATCACTTGGAATCTCGGCCGCTATGGCATCGATCCGCTGCTCGGCGTGCCTTGCGCGTTCGCGTTCCTGTGGTGCTTCGGCTGGGTGATCTACCGGCTCGTCGTCAGCAAGGTCATCACGCGCGACCTCTTCACGTCGCTGCTCGCGACCTTCGGCGTCGCCATCATGATCCAGCAGAGCCTCAACCTCGCGTTCGGACCGGATACGCAATCGGCGCATGCGCACCTGCCAATATGGCAGTTCGCAGGCGGTCTTATCTCGATTCCGGCCGCGCGGCTGCTCGGCTTCGGCCTTGCCATCGTGCTGGCGCTCGCGGTTATCGTCTTTATGAAGAACAGCCGCATGGGGCAGGCGATCCGCGCGACGGCGCAGGACGCGCGCGCTGCGCGCGTGCTCGGCATCGATACGGAAAAGGTTTACGCTTTCACCTTCTGCCTCAACGCGGCGATCTGCGGGGCGGCGGGCGCGCTCGTTGCGCTCGTCTGGAACGTGCAGCCGTTCATGGGCACGACTTACTCGATCCGCCTGTTCGTGATCGTGACCGCGGCCGGCTTCGGCAACCTGCCGGGCGTGATTGCCGCCGGGTTCGGCATGGGTGTGTTCGAGCAGTTCGGCGGCTTTCTGCTCGGGGCCGAATTCCAGCAAGCGCTGATCGTGCTGCTGCTGCTTGGCGTGCTCACTTACCGGCAGCTGCAATACCTGCGCGTGCGGCAGGCCGTGCAATGAAGGTGCTTTCCAGAGAAAAGCTGCCGTTTGCGCTTATCCTTGTAGCGGGCATTGCCGCGCCGTTTCTGGTTCCCGACTACAGCAACGAGATCGCCGTCCTGTGGCTGATGATCCTGTTCGCTTCGACCTGGGACATCCTGGGCGGGCAGATGGGCTACAATTCCCTCGGCAATATCTTCTTCTTCGGCGCCGGCATGTACATCTGCGCCGTCGTGCAGATCGGCCTCTATTACGATGTCGGCATGTACACCTCGGGCGCGCGCACCACGCATATCGTCTTCAGCGTGGCGCAATATTTCACCGGCTTTGCGGTCGGCACGGTGGTGGCGGGCATCGGCTGCGCCATTCTCGCCATCGCCGCCGGCTGGATCGTGTTCGGCTTGCGCGGCCCGTACTTTGCGATCGGCACGCTCGGGCTCGCCATCGCGGCGGCCGAGCTGATTTCGTCGTGGGAATGGGTCGGCGCCGCCGCCGGCATTTCCATGCCGGTGTTTCCCGGCGATCCGCACGCGCAGAAGCTCTTCTTCTATTTCCTGCTGTTTGCGCTGACGTTTCTGCTGCTGCTGTTTCTGAAGTGGCTCTACTCGACGAATTTCGGCCTCGCCCTCAACGCCATCCGCGATGATGAGGAAAAGGCGGAAGCGATGGGCCTGCATACGCGCCGCTACAAGCGCACGGCGTGGGCGATCTCGGCGGTGTTTCTGGGCATCTCCGGCGCGATCTTTGCGAACATGACCGGCTTCATCGAGCCGCGCGATATTGCGTTCCCCACCACCACCTTCAACATCTTCATGGTCATCATGGTGCTGCTTGGCGGCAAGGGAACGTTCTGGGGTCCGGTCATCGGTGCGGTCGTCTTCCACACGATCAAGGAGGTGACCTGGACCTATTTCCTCGGCTGGCAGTTCGTCACGCTCGGCCTGCTTATCGTCGTCACCATCGTTTACTTCCAGCAAGGCATTGCCGGCTGGGCCTTGGAAAAATATCCACGCTGGTTCGGCGTTCGCCGCGAGCCGAAAACGGAGCAGGAAGCCGCGCGCGACATTCCGCTCGGGCTCGCGCCGCGCGTGGAGGGCGCCGAATGACCGACGCCATCATCGAGCTCAAAGACGTGACGAAATCCTACGGCGGCGTGGTGGCCAACCGCGGCGTCTCGCTGACGGTGCCGCGCGGCGGCATCACCGGTCTGATCGGCCCCAACGGCTCCGGCAAGACGACGCTGTTCAACTCCATCGTCGGCTATCACCCGATCGACTCCGGCTCGATCGCCTTCGAGGGCCGGGAAATTTCGCAGCTGCGTGTCCAGGAGATTGCACGGCTTGGCCTGTTGCGCACGTTTCAGACCACGCGCATCTACGGCAAAATGAATTGCATGCAGAACATGCTGATCTCGATTCCGCACCGCAAGTCGGGATTCCTCGACATGTTCGCGCGCGAGAACCGCGAGACCGCCGAGCGTGCCGCGCGCCTGCTCGCTTTCGTCGGGCTTTACGAAAAACGCTTTCTGCGCGCTGGCAGCCTCTCCTTCGGCCAGCAGAAGCTGCTCGAATTCGCCATGGCGATGATGAACGAGCCGACCGTGCTCCTGCTCGACGAGCCGACGGCCGGCATCAACCCGACGCTGATCAACGGTTTGCTCGATCGCCTGAAACGCGCCAACACCGAGTTCGGCATCACGTTGTTCATCATCGAGCACAACATGCGCGTGATCATGAACATGGCGAGCAAAATCTACTGCCTCGCTCACGGCGAGATGCTGGCGGCGGGTGAGCCCGGCGAAATCCAGCGCGACAAGAGAGTCATCGACGCCTACCTGGGTGCGACCTGATGACGGCGCTCGAACAGGCTGCGCCCGGCGGCTATCACGGCGGCGTCGCTCCAGCCATATCCGTCGAGGAGGTGGCCCGACAGGCGCAAGCGCTGGCGCGCGACGTCGGCATCGACGAGCTCGACGCCCTTGTCGGCCATCAGCCGCATCTGCGCATCGATAACCTGCACGCAGGCTACGGGCAGATGGAAATCCTGCACGGATTGAACCTGCGGGTCGGACGGCAGCAGTCGCTCTGCCTGATCGGGCCGAACGGCGCGGGCAAGTCGACGGTGCTGCATTCGATCTTCGGCTTCACCGACATTTATTCCGGCAGGATTTGCATCGAGCGCGACGGCACGCAGATGGACGTGACGCGCATGTCGTCGAACCAAAAGCTGCGTTCGAGCGGCATCGCTTATATCTTGCAGGACAAGTCGGTGTTCCCCGGCATGACGGTGGAAGAGAACCTCTGGATGGGCGGTTACCTTATGCCGCACACGACGGAGGCGAAGCTCGCCGCGGAAAAAGTATTCGATCGCTACCCACGCCTGGCCGCTCGGCGCAAGCATCCGGCCAAGGTTTTATCCGGCGGCGAACGCCGGCTGCTCGAGATCAGCCGCGCGTTGGTCATGGACCCGCAAATTCTGCTGGTGGACGAGCCCTCGATCGGACTGGAGCCGCGTTTTATCGATGCGGTGTTCGAGATTCTGGCCGAACTCCAGCATAAGGACGGCAAGACGGTTGTCATCGTCGAGCAGAACGCCAAAAAAGGGCTGGAGTTTGCCGATATCGGCTACGTGCTGGTCTCCGGCAAGCTCGCGCTCGCCGGCCGTGCCGACGATCTACTGGCCAATCCAGATGTGAGCCGCCTGTTTCTCGGCGGGTAGTCTGCGCAGTCAATCGCGCGTGCAGAGCAATGATGCTCGGCACGCGCGTTTTGGCCGAACGACCGGACGAATAATCAGTTCAGCGTCTTCCGGTGATCCGTCACCGCGTCGAGGAAGTTTCCCGCCTCCCGATTGAGGAAATTGACATCCGCGGCATTGCCGCCGCCTGCGGACGCATGGCCAGTGACGGTACCGGGTGAAATCGTGACGACCTTCACGTCGTGAATGGATTTCGCAGCCGCGAGCGGCTCGAACTCCGGATTAAGCAGATCCTTGGTGCCTGTGAGAATCAGTGTTTTGGCTTTAATCGAGGCGAGCGCCTTGGCGGTGTCGCCATTGAAGCCCGGCGTGGTGCCGACATCGTGCTTTTCGTACGCCCAAGTCTGATAAATCCAGTCATTGGCGTCGAAGGCATTCATCACCTTGTCTTCCTGCTGTTTCATCCAGGGCAGGACGTCCATGCCGTTCTTGAACTGCGGCTGATACATATCCGGCGTGCGCGCTGCGAGCAGGTTGAGAATGTCACGCCACAACCGCACACCCTTTTCCGGCGGGCTGGCGTAATTGCCATTATTCCAGGCCGGATCGTCCATGATCGCCTTGCGCGTGGTTTCCAGCACCGCGACCGTCCAGGCGGGCGTCTTGGCCAGAGGCACCATGGCGACGAGGCCGTCCATCATGCCGGGATGGCTGACACCCCATTGCAACGTCTGCATGCCACCCATGGAGGGGCCGATCACGGCGACGACGTGGTCGATGCCGAATTTCTCCTTCAGCAGCCGATACTGCGATTCCACCATGTCGCGGATGGTGAATTTCGGAAATGACATCCGCGGCTGCGCCTTCGAATTGCTCGGCGATGTCGTCAGGCCGTTCGCGATCGCGTCGGTGCAGATGATGAAATACTTGTTTGGGTCGAGGGCCTTCCCAGCTCCGATCATGAAATCGATGCGGTGATGATTGCCGCTGATCGCGGTCACCATCAGGATCGCGTTCGATTTCTTGGCATTAAGCGTGCCGTGCGTGACGTAGGAGATTGAAAAATCCTTGATGACCTCGCCGCTTTCAAGCTTCAGGTCGCCTTCGTTAAAAAGTTGATGTGGCGGTTGGCTCGGCGTGTGCGCGCCGGCGCCGGCAGTAAGCAAGAAAGCTATTGCGCCGATAGTTCTGACGATCCAGGACATAGGTTCCTCCCGAAAACGTAGTTGCTGTCGCTGATGAATGATTGATCGGCTGGGGTCGAGACGCTTTCGCAACGTCTTTAAGTCTTGCACAAATTCGCACCGGTGGCGACGTGCGTTCGAGCCAACCGACTGGTCATTGCGGCCGTTACCGAGGGAGGTATTGGCTTATTGGCGAAGGAGATCGCTTACCGGCTCGTATCAAAACGTCTGATACGCTTCGCCGAATTTTCCGCCGACGCGCTGAAAGCCGGCGCGGGCCACCGAATTGTTCTGATCGATATTCATCGCGCGCGCATACGAGCCAGCCGCCTTCTGCTTGTCGCCCAATCGTTCGTAGGCCAGGCCGCGGCTGATCCAGGCCTGCACGCTTTGCGGCTCGATGCCGACCGCCGCGTCGAGATCGCTGGCAGCGTCCTTGTAATTGTTGATGGCCATGTAGCTCAGCCCGCGCGCGATATAGGGCGCGGCCTGCTGTTGCGTGAGCCCGATCGCGGTCGTGAAATCGTCGATGGCAAAGCTGTGCTGGTGCTTGCTCTGATAGAGCAGACCGCGATTGTAATAAGCTTCGGCATTGTCGGGCCGCAACGCGATTGCTTTGTTGAAGTCTTGCAGGGCCTGGAGCGGCTTTTTCTCCTGGCGGTAAACCATGCCGCGGCCGAGATAGGCCGGCGCGTAGTTCGGGTCGATCGACAGCGCCTTGTTGTAATCGGCAAGCGCAAGATCGATTTTGCCGGTCTGCCGGTAGACGAGGCCGCGGTTCGAGTAGGCTTGCGCGTAATTTGGATCGAGCGTGATCGCCTTGTTGAAGTCGGCGAGCGCTTCGGGGTAGCGGCCGGATTCGCCCAGCACCGAGCCGCGCATGTTGTAGGCTTGCGGATCGTTCGGATTGCGCCGCACGACGTCGGTCAAGGATTCGATGTTTGCCGGCGAACCCACGTAGGCCGCATCTTCGCTTTCCGGCGCGCCGGTGCTGAGCGCGCCGTTTACGGTCGAGCAACCGCCGAGCGCGGCCGCGAGCAACACGATGCAGGCGGACAGTCGCAAAGACCTTCTGGCGCAATCGGGGCAGGGTGGCGTCAGCTTGCTTTGCATCGGGCGATCCGAACTCGATACTTGGCGCCGAATGCGGCGCCGGTTCGACGATAATGCCGGCGCCTCAAAAACAATAGCGCGGGCACCGCATGAGCCCGCGCCACGATCATTCAATCTCTTTGCGGCTCGAGCCGCGAACTCAGCCGAAGCGGCGGGGCGCGCCACTGCGGCCATGGCCGCCGGTGCCCGCAGCGCCCGGAGCAGGCCGAGGCTTGACGGGCAGCAATCCCTCGCGCTGCATCTTCTTGCGCGCCAGCTTGCGAGCGCGGCGGATCGCTTCCGCCTTTTCGCGAGCTTTCTTTTCCGAGGGTTTTTCGTAATGCCCGCGAAGCTTCATCTCGCGGAAGATGCCCTCGCGCTGCATCTTTTTCTTGAGCGCCTTGAGGGCCTGATCGACATTGTTGTCGCGAACGAGAACTTGCACGCTTGCTCCTCTGTTGTTGCTCGGCCGGGTTAAGGGGTCGAAAAGCCCCAGGAAAAACGGGCTTCCGAGTCGCGCGGCTCTAGCAGATAAGGGATTAAGAGTCCACCATTGGCCGTTTCTATGGCCGAAATCCGGCGTCGGCCACGCGGGCTAACGCTTGGAGAAATGGATGGTTGCGGTTCGTACTCGATTGAGCCGCGCGGTCGCCAGGATCGAGCGGCGGCATTTCCTGCGCATGGCGGGCGGGCTGACCGCGGCCGTGATCGCGCCTCGTTTCGTCCGGGCGCAAACCTACACCGCGACCTCCATCAGCAAGGCCGCCCAGGATGCCCGCCGCGATGTCGGCCGGCTTGGCCGCAGGGCCGACGATTTGTTGCGCCGCACCGTGGCCGCCGGGTTCGAGGCGGGCGGCGCGGCTGTGCGGCGCTTTCGCGCCGAGCAGGTTTCGCTCGCTCGCGAGCTTGCGGCGATCTTCAACGGTCGCGTCGCGGAAGACGACTGGCTGCTGATCGTTCCGACGCCGGAGCTCGGTCTCGTGCTTCAGATGCGGCCATTGGTGATCCGCCTCGCGCCGACGCCAAAGGAAGTGGAAGCGGCGCTGAAGGAGCCGCTCGTCGACGTCGAGCCGCTCGCCGGCGATACGGCTGAGGACGTGCTGCACACGCTCGTGCTGGAAACGCTCGGTCTCGAGCGCCGCGTTGCCCTGTTCGAAGTCATGCGCAACGATTTTGCGGTGCAGGCGGCGCTCAAGGACACCGCCGCCGCCGTAAAGGCGCGCCAATACGGCCTCGCGGCGTTTGAGCTTCAGCGACTGATGCGGGCATTGGTGCGGCCGTCCAGCGTTGCCGCAATTTCCGAGGATCTCGGGCAAAGCGCCGAACGCACGCTTTACAAGAAGCTGATCGTCCGTTTCGTGCCCTTCATCGGCTGGAGCTATTTCGTGGCGCTGCTGCTGGCGACGATCTACCAGAACCGCGACTCCAACGCGGCGCTATCGCGCTGATGCGCGATGTTTGGGAACTGAAGTGGCGATTTCTCCGCTCATTCCCGCGTCAGCGGGAATCCAGTGCCTCTGGCCTCTGGGTCCCCGCTTGCGCGGGGACGAGCGGGCCGATGAGGCCTCAACGGACGTCAGCCGTCAGCGCGGGACGTATTGGAGATAGGACTCCGCTTCCTTCAGCGCCCGCGCATAGGACGGCCGCTTCGTCAGCCGTTCCAGATAGGCCGCGAGATTGTCATAGCGGCTCGCCAGCGGCGCGACCGCCATGTTGACGTAGAACAACGCCGGCGCCGCGGCGCAATCGGCCATGCTGAACGTCTCGTTTGCCGCCCAGGTTTTCCTGGCCATGTCTTTGTCCGCAATGGTGAGGCCGGTGTCGAGCGCCTGGCGCGCGTGCTCGACGCCGACCGGATCGTTTTTTCCGGCAGGACGCAGCCGATCGCCGACGACCTTCTGCATGTGCAGATGAACGTTGAGATCGTAAAAGCGGTCCTGCGCGCGCACTTGCACCGCGTGGTCCGCGTTTTCCGGTACGAGCTTGACCGGGCCGGGATGGCGTCGCGCCAGATATTCGATGATGCTGGTCGATTCCGGGATGACGTCGCCGCCGTCGCGCAGCACCGGAAATCTCCCGACCGGCCACACCTTCTTGAATGCAGCGCTCTCCGCTTCGTCCATCAAATTGACCGTGTGAGGAGTGAAAGCGATGTCGTTCTCATAGAGCGCGATGAGCACCTTGTGGCAGAACGAGGACAGCGGGTGAAAGTAGAGCGTAAGCGACATGCGCACTCCCGTGTTGCTGTTCGCACAGCAGACAGCAAGCAAGCGGCGATTTTACGTCAGTCCGGCCACACGCGCGTGACGTGCGCCATCTTGCGGCCGGGCCGCGCTTCCTTCTTGCCGTAGAGATGAATCGAGGCGCCCGGGACGGTCAGCCAGCGCTCGTACTCGTTCACCTCGTTGCCGATCAAATTCGTCATCTCGGAACGGCCCAGCGTGAGCGGTTTCGCCAGCGGCATGCCCGCAACCGCGCGGATGTGCTGCTCAAACTGCGAGACGGTCGCGCCGTCGATCGTCCAGTGTCCGGAATTGTGCACGCGCGGCGCGATTTCGTTGACCAGCAGCTTGCGCTGCTTGCCGTTGCGCACCACGAACATCTCCACCGCCAGCACACCCACATAGTCGAACGCCTTGGCGATGCGTTGCGCGATGCTGCGCGCCTCGGC